>DAOSEM010000002.1:0-300000 GCA_035363115.1 Syntrophales bacterium
AACAAGACGAAGGAAGGCAGGCAGAAGAACCGCCGCGTCACGGCCGTGTTCAGCAAGATGTAAAGAATTATCCGTTGATCCTGAGAAAAGTCCCTCGACGATGGTGTCCTGGGACTTTTTTCATCGATGGGGCCTTAGGGTCGTTCCGCGATGGGGCCGGGGGCCGGATGATTGTTCCGGTCTCCCGGCCTCGCGCGGAAACGGACCACCGGCATTCCGCCGCCGGCACCGCCCGGAGAAGGAGGACGTCTTGTTCGAAGGAAAGGTCATTCCAGGATATCGGCATCAGCCGGGATTTCACTGTGCCTCCAGCGCCATCCGCAACGTGCTCGCGTTCCACGGCATCCGGATCAGCGAGCCCGCCGTGATCGGCCTGGGGCGGGGGCCCGGCTTCTCCTACCACGTCATCGATCATCGCCCGTCACATCTCGTCCACATGCGCAACCTCGACCTGGAAGACAATTTCTTTCGGACCGTGGGGCTTGCCTTCCGGTGGCGGGAGACGGAGGACGCCGCGGAAGCGACGGCCCACGCGAAGGCATCGGTGGACCGGGGGCTGCCGGTCCTCATCCAGACCGACATCATCCATCTTCCCTACTTCAACACCGATCAGCACTTTCCCGGCCATGCCGTCGTCATCTGCGGCTACAGCGAGGACAAGCAGGAATTCTACGTCTCGGACACCCTCCACCCGGAGGCCCTGGCCGTGTCCATCCCGGACATGGAGCGGGCGCGGACGTCCGTCTTCCCGCCTTTCGCCCTGAGGAACCGGGCCTTCGTGCTCGAGGATCCGTCCGCGTTCCGCGTGGACGAGGCCGTCGTGCGGGGAGCCGTATGCCGCTGGGCACAGGAGAACCTGAACGGCATCCCCGGTTTTCCCTGGCCCTATGGCGTTCGTTCGCTGGAGGACCTCATCGGGGATCTGTCCAACTGGAAGGAGGCGGCGGACTGGCAGTGGTCGGCGCGCTTCACATACCAGATCATCGAACGGCGCGGGACGGGGGGCGCCGGCTTCCGCACCCTCTACCGGCAGTTCCTGGAGGAAAGCGAGGAACGGTACCCGGGCCTCCGGGAATACCGGCTCTCGCAGGATCTTGCGGGAATCGAGGCCCTCTATCACGACATGGCCACGGGTTTCCGGGCGGTCAGCGACGGGAAGGACCCGGATTTCTCGCCGGTCCGGCCCGTCCTGGAGCGTCTTCTGGAGCGGGAGAACGCGCTGTATCGGAAGATCGTTGCCTCCCTGTGAGGGGCCTCATCATGGAAACGGGCTCTCCGCATCGAGTCCGGAATCCGGCGCTGCCGCACGGGGCATGATGCAGCCGCAGACCCGGCCCATGTAATTCATTGACACCCGGGAATGTTCTTCGTATATTGACCCCGGCTCAACAGACCCATATCCGCTGTGTAATCAACGTTGTCTTTTCTTTACGGTCCCGATCGTCGGCAGGTTGCTGGTATCGTCGTTCCGCAGGGTTGTTCACACGTGCCCGGATGCCGGATTCCCGGAGCCGCGAGCCATGAGGCGCACCGGCCGGTTCATCGCAGGGCGAAGCAGGGATGCACGACCGCCCATTGAACCGCTTCTTGAGAAAAGGGGGGAGAGACATGTCGGACAGTCTGGATGTGATCATCGTCGACGATGACCCGATGGTCTGTAACGTGATCCATGACATGATCCAGTCGTTTTACGTCTGGGGCGACATCCGGGCGTTCACGAACGCCGACGAGGCCTACACCTATTGCCGCCAGAAAAAAGCGGGTGTGGCCATCTTCGTTCTCGACGTCTACATGGGCTCGACGACGGGATTCACGTTCCTGGACGTCATCATCGACAAGTTCCCCATGGCCTATGAAGACACCATCATCATGACGGGCCATGCCAGTGACGATGTCGTGAACATGTGCATCGCCTCCAACATCACCTACCTGATCGAAAAACCCATTCGCGCGTATTCCCTGCAGCTGGCCGTCCGGGCGATCGTGCAGAAATACCTGCGCTTTGCCAAGAGGATTTTGGAGGATCCGGTACTGGCCGAAACCGTTTCCGGCTTCTAGGCGACCTCGAAAAAGCCCGGATGCTGCGTTGTGCTGCATCCCTCGTCGCTGCGGCGTACCTATAGTACGCCTCGCTCCTCGGGATTTGCACGCCTTGCCTGCGGGCTTTTTGGAGATCGCCTGAGCGGGCTGCTGAAAAAGGGCCGTCTGCGGCGTTGCCCTCATCCTTCGCCAATCGACGTACCAGGAGTACGCCTCATGGCTCAGGATATCGGGCGCCTTGTATACGACCCTTTCTACTTCGACCTGCTTTTTTCAGGGTGACGAGAACGTCGGCACCAGGTTGCTGTCGATGACGTAGATGCTGATCTCCCGGGCACCCTGCTCGCAATAGCCGTAGCGGTTCATGAGGTTCTGGATGAGGAAGCGGACCTCGCTCTGGATCCGCCGGTCATACGTCTTGAAGGCATCCGTGCCGTAATCCTTGATGGCCCTCCGGAAATTCTCGTTCTTCAGGAAGGGATCCATGACCTTCTCCTTCAGGTTGTGGATGTACAGCTCCCGCAGGTTGGCGAAGACGGCCGTCGCGGTGATGTCCTTGCCCTCCAGCAGGATCTCCTGCGTGAGCGTCCGGGCGGTGTACTGGTTCTGGATTTCCCTGCGGAACTCCATCCGCTCGTCCTGCGTGGCCTGGGAGCCGAGGATGCGGCGCTCGATCCCGGCAAAGAACTCTTCCGTCAGGTCGATGGTCTCCCCCGTGTAGATGCACCGCTCCGTGCAGCCCGGCTCGAAGTTGACGGCGAACAGGTAGTTCTGGATGTCCCTGGAGATCCGCTCCTCGTTGTAGTCGTAGAGCGACTCCTTGACTTCCTGCAGCACGGCGTAATTGTACGAGCTGACGAGCGAATCCAGGAAGCCCTCGGGGATCGTCACGGAGTGCTCCTTCTGGTGCTGCCGGAAGAAATTGCAGACCATGGCCATGGAGATCAGCGAGCCTTCCTTCGCGTAGGCGGAATAAAAATCGTTGAAGATCTTGATGGAGTCCCTTCCGGAGAACCCCTTTTCCCCTTCCGTTTCCGACTCGGCGATGATGGCCTTCCTCTTCTTGGCGGTGAAGCTCTTCCGGTCTTCCTGGGTCAGCCAGGACGGGATGAAGCCGGCATAGATGTCCATTTTCAGAAGTTGGAGGTTCCGGTCGCAGTAAAGGGAGTACCTCTCCGTGTCGCCGATCCACTCGAGGAGGTTGTCCGACTGCTCTTTCATCCTCGTCGCGATGATGATCTTGGCGAAGTTCTGCAGGACCCTGGGGAGGAACATGGTCGAGATCCGGTCGCCGAAGATGTTCTTGTAGATCTTTACTTCCGTATTGTAATCGAGCACATAGGGGATTTTGATAAAGCTGATCCGGTCGAGGAACGACTGGGTCCCCACGATGTTCACCCGGTCCTCCGGATTCATGAGGGCCAGGAAGAGGGAGTTCACGTTCTCCTCGATCTCCTCCACCTTGTGCACGCCCTCGCTGATGATGCCGTGAAGGTTCGCGAACCGCTCCTTGTTGTGGTCCTTGATATCCATGATGGCATAGATGCCGTTGTTCGTATTCGCGTAGCGGGAATAGATGTACCGGACGCGGTTGCTGTCCTTTAGAATGTTGTTCAACTGGCTCTGGAGCAGCTCGTTGGTGTGGATGCTGGTCTTGGTGATCCGGTCGCCCGGGTTGAAGACGCTGATGCCCTGCCCGAGCCGCCGGTTGAATTCGTACGGCCGGGCGAAGATCATGTCGAAGACCTTCTCGGGCGAGTTGACGATGTCCAGGAGGGCCGTGTAGAGGGACACGCAGATTGTGCACGGGTTGTCCCGGAAGACCCACTCATACTGCTTTTCCGTGAAGAGCTTCTCCTTGAATTCCCGGTCCTGGATCAACTGGTCGTACACCTCTTTCCGGTAGTGCTTCGGAACGAGGATCAGGGGGCTGTCGTGGCTGGGGCACGGCACCTCCAGGAAGTCTTTCATCGGTATGTAGAGGGGGCTTTCCGGGGGGGGCAACTTTGGTTTCAGGGCGGTATCGTCGGCCAGGTGCCTCAACTGCTTCAGGATGGCGGGAGTCTCGTGTCCCGTGATGTCGCCCAGGACTTTCTTGTTCAGCCGCCAGACCGTCTCGAAGATCATCCCCTCGGTTGTCTTTGTGTACTGCTCGAACTTCAGGAGAAGGTTGTTCAGGAACGTGCTCTTGCCGCACCCGTGGGGCCCCTCGAAGATGTAGATCCGGTTCTGCTGGCTTCCGGACCGGAAGGAGGCGAACTGGTTGATCAGGCGATTCGCGAAGAGCTGGTCTGCGAAGAAGGGATGGTCCACGCCGTCGACGAAGAGCTTCGTGCAGTCGTACAGGACGTGGTGGATCGATTCGGGGTCGTCGGGGTATTCGTCGACGCCCTCGCCGACGTAGCTCCGGATCATGTCGTAGAGCATCTGAAAGGTGTTGCGGAAGACCGTGCTCGGATTCCGGGCGGCGAAGGCGACAAATTCCTTCAGCGGCAGGACCTTGCGGCTCTCCCGTTCGGCGATGCGTTCCGACAGGAAGCTGAGGATGTTTTCCTCGGTCGTCATGATCGGCGTCCCCTACATCATAACCCGGGTGAGTTTCCGTTTCTCCATCGTGTAGACGATCTGCCGGAGAACCACCTTCTTCTCCTCCGGCTCGTCCACCGTCGCGGTGGGCATGAAGAAGGGCTGAATGTCGTCATACCCCGACGAGATCTCCGGCTGCTCTTCCGTCGTCTCCAACTGGACGGTTCCCCCCCAGAGATACTCGATCCCCAGCATGGTGTTGGCAATGTATTCCCGGACCAGGGGCCTCCCCTCGTAGACATGGCGGAGATAGAGGAGTCCGTCCTTCGTCTTCTCCTCGTCCACCCGGATGAACGGCGGATGGTAGAGGGTGTCCAGGATCATCTTCCGGTAGTCTTCGGCTTTCCGGCTCTTGACGAAATATTCCCACACCCCCCGCTGGCTGTTGAGTCGGCGTCCGGCGACGAACAGCCGGTTCCGGTTGATGAAATCCTGGTCGATGAAGGTGTGGATGAGGGTGAAGTCGTTGAAGTTCTCCCGCACGTCGAAAACGAAATCACGGCCCTGAGCGGTGTGCCGGTCGAACTCCCGCCGCTGGTGGCTGTCCGTCAGGCGCTGGTATTCGTAGGAGATTTTCCCCTTGTCGGCCATCTCCTCCAGGTACTGGAACAGCCGCATCCCCAGGGCATAGGGGTTGATGCCCACCCTGGGCATGGAGGTCACGCCGGCGTTGACCCGGGCGTAGTTGACCTCGTTTCCCCGGATCCGGTCGTCGGAGAGGAAGAGCTTCTCGTGCCAGTAGCTGGCCCAGCCCTCGTTGAGGATCTTTGTGCGGATCTGCGGCTGGAAATAGAGGGACGTCCGGCGGACGATCTCCATGACGGTCTTCATCCACTGGTTGTCCGCCTGCTGCAGCCAGAGCGCATGCTCCTCCATGTACTGGAGCAGGTCCTGGGCCGGCGCCTTCTTCTCCCGTTTGTGCCGCTCGAACAGGGCGTCGAACTCGGGGTATTTCTTCCTGGTCTCGGTGAAGAAAACCGACTCCGCCATCGGGTCGTAATCCTGGACGGTCCGGTTGTAGCGATCGATTTCCTTCAGGTAATCCGCGGTGCTGACCTTCTGGACGGACTGGAGAAACACGTCGAAGTAATAGTCGATCCGGCTGACGGCCTGCGCCTCCGAGGGGTGACTGATGCGGGACAGCTCCCCGAAATGATCGACGAGATTGTCGATACCCCTGGCGAACTCGATCACGTAGTCGACCCAGCGCCCCTTTTCGGACCGGAGAGCGGCGATGGTGCGCTTGTCGGCGAGGGCCTGGCCGGCGAAGTCCTCGTCCCAGGTGTTCCGGTAGTAGAGGTTGTTCTGGAAACAGTCGATGTGGGCCAGGACATGATAGAAAATCATGACGTTGAGCCAGTCGGGGTTGTTGTCGTTGTAGAAGGAGATGGCCGGACGGGTGTTGATGACCGTTTCGTAGGGATTGGTGGGGTACAGCTCGTACTTGCCCTTTTCCCGGAGCACCTCGACGTCGTGGACCCAGTAGTCGTACATGGTGGGGATCATGTTTTTCGGGCCCAGCTCCAGGAGGTCCCGGTTGGTCACGATGTATTCGAGGCTCTCGTCCTGGAAGCGAAGACCCGCGTCCCGGGCCCTCGCCTTGCAGCCTTTCATGATCTCCTTGGTGTGCTGGCTGATGAGTTCCATTTTCCCGCCCGTATGCGAATCCCCGGGACTGCGCTCAGGTGATGAGCCTCCGGATCCCCTCGATCAGACGCATGTCTCCCGCTTCTTCGTCGATCGTGTCGAGCCGGATTTCCTGGGGGTGCTCCTCCAGGATCTTCGAGTCCCGGATGTACCGCTCCGCCGTCGACATGTTTTCCATGGAGGCCGGGGTGAGGGTGATCCCGATCCGGCTGCAGTACCCGACCATCTTCCGGAGCTGCCGGAGGGCCGTCGTGCCGTCCCGCTCCCAGTCGTCCCCGTCGCTGCCGTGGAAGACATAGATGTTGTAATCCCGGTCCAGGCTGTCGGCCTCGACGATCTCGTTGATCATGCGGAAGGCCGATTCCATCTTTGTTCCCCCGGCAACCTTGAGGCTGTAGTAGGTGTAGAAATCGGGCACCTCCCGCGCGTTCGTGTCGTGGAGGATGAAGCGCGTGACGACCTGTCGCTCGTACTGGAACATGAGCCAGCTGTAGATCAGGACGTGCTGGGCCACGACCAGCTCCGTGGGCTTTCCCCACATCGAGCCGGAGTAGTCCCGGACGAAGAAGACCAGGGCCTGGGACTCCAGGTCCTTTTCCGGGGACAGGATTCGGTACACGCTGTCCTCGGGGGATACAAGGAGCTGCGTCAGGTCGATGTCCGAGACGTCGGGGACCTTGTCGAGGGCGATGTTCGTTTCGATGATCTTCCGCAGGGTGGCCTTCTTGTCCAGGAGCTGGCCGAATCCCTCGTGCCGGTCCGTCAGGTCGTAATTGTACCGCTTCAGGAAGCGCCGCCGGCCCTTGCTCTTCAGGTTCGGCAGCTCGAACTGCTCCGAGATGATGCGGCCCAGGTCGTAGGCGCCGGCCTCGATCTCGTGCTCCCCTCCCTCTCCCTGGCCGGGACCGCCGGCCTTCGATCCCTCGTCGCCATGGACGGGCGTTTCACCGATGACCTGTCCTTCCTCTCCCTCGCCGGCTCCCCCGGACTGCCCGCCCTCGCCGTCCTCGCCGGGCTCCTGCTCCCTCGTGTCGTGGATGAACTTCTCCTCCACCGTCGTGGGGACGATGACGATCTTTTCCTTCAGGCCGCGCCCCGGCTTGACGATGCGGCCGATGCGGATCTTCCTGGGGAAGCCGTCCTGCTCCCGCTGGTTGTCCCGTTCGAGGAGGTCGCCGATGGAGGCGAGCCTCTGCGAAGAGGGGATCTCCGGCAGGACCCCGTCCTGAAGCGCGGGAAAATCCGCGTAGTCGGAGAACGGCTTAACTTTCATCGACCTTGGTGCAGAAGTATTCGATCGTCTTCTGCGCGCAGGTTTTGCAATACCCGAGCTTTTCCAGCATGGTGTTGGTCATCCGGTCGTAGAGCTTCTGATTTTCCTCGTTGGTCCGGTTGGCCAGGGCGCCGATCAGGCTTCCCGCCCCCACGATGTCCGACTTCAGCCGGACATCGGTAACCGCCTTCACCAGCTCCACGTTGTCCATGAAGTCGTAGGTCGGGTCGACGGAGATCTTCTGGCCGTAGATCTTGCGGATCGAGGTGCGGAACGACTCCCGCTGCTCCTTCGTCTTCAGCCCCAGGCGCTCCTCCACGCTCTGGACGTAGCGCTCGTCGATCTTCAGGGCCTTGAGCTTCCCCGTCTGCGGATCCCGGTATTTCCACATCCGGTCGGGTCCCAGGTTCTCCGCGTCGATGCCAATGATCATGTTGACGTAGTTCATCACGTCCTTCTTGACCGCGTGGGGCTCGTCCATGTAGGCGTTGAACATCTCCGTCATGATCCGCTCCCGGTAGAGCCCGCGGGCCGTCTTGAGGTCGTCGAAGTACTTCGTCCGTTCTCCCGCGTCCGTCACGTAGTCGAGGATGACCTTCTCGATGGCCTTGAAGATGTCCTCGGCGAACATGCAGCGACCCTCGTTCGTCTCGGAGGTCTCGATCAGGAGCTGGAGCGCCCGGCCGAGAGCCCGCTGGCCCAGGCCCTTCTGTCCGAACCGCTTGGTGATGTCCGGCTCGTGGTTGAGGATGTCGATCACCTCGGCCAGGGCCTTGATGCTCTTTTCCCCGGCCACTTCCCCGGCGGCCAGTTTCATCATCTCGATGGGGGTCAGCTTTTCCGACCGGGGGAGACGCGACATCACCACGGCCAGGGAGGCGGCGTAGTTGAGGTTCGGGTCCTGGTGGAGCTGTTCGCTCATCAGGGTCGTCTTCATCTCGCTGCCGATTGCGTAATCGGTGAGGTATCTCTGCATCCGGTAATTCGTGTTGTGGGCGACGTAGCAGACCCGGCACCGGTCGACGATGGGGGCCTCCTCCTTTTCCGCCAGGAAGCGGTTGAACTCCGAGTTGTTGCTGGTGGCGAGGATCAGGGTGTCGATGGGCCAGCGGAATCCGTCCATCTCGATGTTGCGGTTCTGGATCACGCCGAGATAGACCTGCACGAGGTCCTTCTTGTTCTTGAAGATCTCGTCGCTGAAGTGGATGCCCCCGCCGGCGACCCGGGCCAGGGCTCCGCGCCGCAGGTCGAACCGGTACGGGTTGTTGGGGTCGCTCAGGTGGAGGAGGCGCTGGATGGATTCCTCCCCGAGCAGGTCCACGGCCGACGAGGTGATCTTGTCCTTGGCGGAGTATTTCCCGGTGATGGTGCCGAGGCTCTCGCTCAGGGGGACGGGGACGATCTCAAAGAAATCCAGCATTTCTCCGGGGCTACCGTTGGTCGCATTCCGGATGTCGTTGAGGATGTAGTCGCTGCAGGCGCCCAGCGGCCGGTACGAGGCGTAGAACTTCTCCACCTCGCCGTCGGTGAACCCGGCGGTCTTTGCCAGCCAATCCATGTTCTCCTGCTTCGATGGGAAGAGGTTCATGGCGAGGATCATCGGGTCCTCGAAGGTCTGCGACTGGATCACCCGGATTTTCCCGTAGTTTTCCAGCCGGTCGATGTGGCGGAAATTGAAGGTGTACCGGCGGTTGCCCTCCTGGGCGACGAAATGTCGGTACAGGGCGCACAGGGTATCGACGAAGAATGTCTTGCCGTTCCCGGGCTCGCCGACGAGGACGAAGGCCATTTCGCTGGACGAGCCTCCCTCGGCGGCGTCCTTGACGAAGGAGACGAAGCTGTTGATCTCGTCGAACATGCCGATGACGTGCTTCGACCCCATCCTGAAGACCTTGAAATCGTAGGTGCTCTTCCCGTTGACGACCACCTTTTCGATATTGCTCACGTTTTCAAGGATCATCCGGGCAACGGCCTGGAAGCTGTTTTCGAATCGCCTCTTTTCCGCCTTCACCTCGGCAAGGTGAAACGCCAGTGTGTTCGCGTTCTTTTCTGCCATGATCGTCCTCCGTTGCCATCGTTGTGGGTCTGTCCGACCGTTCCTGGGAACAGGCAACTGTCCTTATCGTCTTCTAAGCAAGTGATGTGCCACTTTCTTGGCCCGGTGTTGCGGGTCCCGGCGGCGGGCCTTTCCGGAGAGGCCTGCGGAGAAGCGGCCGGTGAGCGGGCGAAGGAAAAGAGCTCCGGATATCATCAACAGCCCGGCCGGGTCCGCTCCTGAAACAGGAGACCGCCGGGGATCAGCTGGTGAACTTGGCGACGCTTTCCATCAAATCGGGGTTCAGGTACAGTTTTCTGGCGAAGTGCACGTATTTGGACACGATGGCGCGCACGGCCAGCTGCAGGGCGAACGGACGGATGGGCTTTTCCAGGAGGTAGTTGATCCCGGCGACCAGGCACATGTTCACAACATCGCCGCTGGCCTTGCCGGTGATGATGATCGTGTCCTCGTAAGCCATGGGGAACTTGTCCGCGACGGACTCCAGGAATGAAAAGGCGTTCCGGCCGGACAGGAATACGTCGACGATAAAGATGGCGACGTTGCCCTTCCGGTTCAGGCAGTGCTCGAGCGCCCGGTTTTCATCCGTGAACGCGTAGACCTTTCCCCAGGAGTGGAACTCCGTGACGATCTCCGAGAGGACGTCACAGACGCCGGCATCGTCGTCGAGGATGATCACATCGAGATTTTCGGCCATCGGGCACCTCCCCCGTGAAGGGCTTGAGTGCTGCCGGGACGGTTCGGGAAACGGGTTGACTGCCTTTTGCTGACCGGTGTCGAAGGGGCGTCCGAAAATGCCAGGTGGAGGAGGAGCGTTCAGCGATGATCTATTTTTAAAAGATGAGGGGATGCATGTCAAGGTGCATGTCCCGCCCGGCCTTGAAACGGCGGCTGTGAAGAGGCGCCGGCCGGTCCGCCGCCGGGGTGTCAGGAGCCGCGCAGGAATTCCGTCACGGATGAGAGGAACCCGGAGAGCAGTTTCCTGCTGACGACGAAGATGTGGCCGATGTCCTTCTCGACCGTCCGGTTTCCGTCCCCTGTCCGGCCCCAGGTCTCGCTGGCAACGCAGGATCCGGCCGGCGCGATGGGGTCGCGGGAGCCCCTGTAGTCGAAGATCGCCACGCCGGCCCGGCGCAGCGCGTCCATGTCCACGGGCTTTCCGTCCAGGTCCGGATCCGACGAGGGCAGGCGGAATCGTCCCTCCATCAGCTCGTTGCCGAGGAAAAACTTCCCGAGCCATTCCTGATGCGCCCGGGCGGGAAACCGCGTTCCGTGGGTCAGCCAGTAGAGAAACGGGGCGGCGTCCGCGATGGCGTCGGCGTCGGCGGCCCGTTCGTAGAAGCCCGTCATCACGTTGTACTGGACGCCCGGCTGGATCTCGCTGACCCCCTCATCGATCACCTGCGGCGGCACGTTTCCGTTTCCGAAGAGCTGCGTCATGATGTATTCATTGTAGTGCTTGCGGATGTAGGACCGCATGGGCCCGTGGCCGCTTTGCCGGTCGTCGAACCGGACCGGCGTGGCCATGAGGCAGACCTTCCGGATGTCCATGGGGATGTCGGCGGCCAGCCTCTCCTCGGCGCGGCGGGCAAGGTACGGCAGGATCAGGGACCCCCCCATGCAGTACCCGACGACGTGGATCTCGCTCCTGGGGTGCCTGATGGCGATCAGGTTCAGGCAGTAGTCGTGGACCTTCTTGGCGTAGAAGTCGAGGCCGAGCTGTCCCTGCTCGGGCAGCGGCTGGCCGAAATCGACCATGTAGATTTGGTATCCCTCCTTCAGGAGCCCCTCGATGACGGATTTCCCCGGCGCCAGGTCGAAGATCTCCGGTCGGTTGATCAGGGGCGTGGAAAGGTAGAGAACGGCGCCGTTCGGCCGGACGCCCTCGGGGAGCAGGTAGTGGCGGAGAGACACCGAGTGCATCCTCGATCCGTCCACGATCTCGAAGGCGGAGCAGCCGATCTGTCCGCGGGTCGCCCGCTCGGAATACCCCTTGGGATCGAAGGCATCGACCCGGTAGAGGTTTTCGATCCGTCCCCGGCTCTCCTCCAGGTATTCCTGGAAGGTCGCGACGGCCGAGCCGTCGGGACGGCGTTTCATGAACGGAAGGTCGGCATCGTTCAGGGACGTTTCCGTGACGACGGCGAGGATGCTCCGCAGCAGGTCCTTCTGGGCTGTTAGTTTTGTAAGCCCTTGTGCGGAATACATTTTTTCCAGATTCGCGCACTCGCCGATGAAGAACCGGAGCACCTCCTGTCCCTTGGCGGTGTCGGATAATTGACGGGCCTTCCCCGCATCGAAGCGGTCGTCCGTCATGACGTGCGAACAGAGGCGATAGAGCAGGCGGGCGTACTTCTCCGCGACCCAGTTGTCCGTTTCCCGAAACATGTCCGGGTCTTTCCGGAGGCGCAGGGCTACCTGTACGTTCTTCCGGATGGGGTCCGTGACCATCGTTTTGAACAGGACCTGCTGCCACAGCACCGGGCCGGAAAAGGGCCACCAGAACATGGAGTAGCGGGCCCCGTAGTCGAGCATCTCCTGGTATTGAAAGATCTTTTCCATGAACCAGGTGGATGCTTCCTTGTTCAGCAACGGGGCGGACACGGAAAAGCTCTCCGCGAACGGTCCCGGCCTTTCCTCCACCAGGCTCAGCAGATCACCCGGAGACGCTACGGATTCCTGAACGGTCATGGCTCATGCTCCTCTTTGCTTTGTTTCATACATGAAAAAAGCAACCGCTGTGCCAGGGATGTCCCGGTCCGCATTTTCTGCATGGATCCTGCGGACGGGAGCCGCGGCGCCCCCGGCTCCGGGAGCCGATGTCAAGGTTATGACGCCGCGATCCCATAACGCCATTGCAAGACCCGATGCCGAAATGGTATTTAATGCCGCATCCCGGCGTCCGGCGGCGCCGTCGGAGGGATAACGGAAGCCCGCCGGCCCCGATTCGTAAACCCATTTTTTCACCATGGACCCGCCGATGGATCTCCTCTTGAGCATCTGCCTGGGCATCGGTTTGAGCGCGGCCTGCGGATTCCGCGTCTTCATCCCGCTGCTCGTGATGAGTGCGGCCGCGCAGGGCGGGTATCTCCATCTCGATCCCGGGTGGTCCTGGCTCGGTTCGACCGCCGCGCTGTGGACATTCGGAACCGCCGCTGTTTTGGAGGCTGTGGCCTATTTCATTCCCTGGCTCGACCACCTGCTGGACAGCGCAGCCGCGCCTGCAGCGGCGGTCGCCGGGGCGGTGGTCATGGCCTCGTCGCTGGCGGATGTGCCTCCACTGGTGAAATGGACGATGGCCGTCATCGCCGGCAGCGGGAGCGCGGCCCTGGTACAGGGGACGACCATGCTTGCCCGCGGGGTTTCGACCGCCCTGACCGGGGGTCTTGGGAACCCAGCCGTTGCAGCGGGTGAGGCCGGGGCTGCCGTCCTCCTCAGCGTCCTTGCCGTTGCGCTGCCGGTCCTTGCGGCCCTGGCCGTCGCGGCGCTCGCGGTCTACATGATCCGAAAGGCTTTTCGGGGAAAAAGGGGACAGCAGGCCTGAGACCGTTCCATGTCAGGCCGCCCCCGGAATTCATAGAGAGGAAAGGAAGTCATGGAATTCATTAAGCTATTGCAACCAATTGCCATTCGCCGCATGACCGTCCCGAACCGGATGGTCATGCCGTCCATGGGGATGCACTTTACGGATCAATACGAATTCAACCGGCGCTACCGTGATTTTTACCGGGCCCGCGCGGAAGGCGGCGTGGGATTGATGATCATCGGTCCCGTCGCCATCGACCGCATCGGCGCGGGCTCCTGGATGCCGGGACTGTTCGAGGACCGCCAGGTCGAAGAATTCCGGCCCTTCCTGGCGGATCTGCACCGGGACACGCGGACCGTCCTGGGGACCCAGCTTTTCCATGCGGGGCGGAACGCCACGGCCCCGTTTTTCGAGGGCGTGCCGGCCCTGGCCCCCTCCGCCGTTCCCAGCCGCCTGATGAAGCAGGTGCCCCGGGCGATGACCCTGGAGGACATCGAGACCGTGAAGGAGTCCTTCTCCCGGAGCGCCATCCGCGCCCGGGAAGCGGGATTCGATTTCATCGAGATCATCGCCTGCACGGGATACCTGATCAGCCAGTTCCTCTCTCCCGTCACGAACCTCCGGACCGACGCCTACGGCGGGTCCTTCGAGAACCGGATGCGCTTCGGCCTGGAGGTGTTCCGGAAGGTCCGGGAGGCCGTCGGACCCGACACGGCCCTGGGGATCCGCGTGGCCGGAAACGACTTCATGGACGGGGGCTGCGTGAACCGGGAGATCGCACTGTTCTGCGCCGAGGCGGAGAAGGCCGGGATCGATGCGATCAACGTGACCGGAGGCTGGCATGAGACGAACGTGCCGCAGCTCACCAGCCACGTCCCGCCGGGTGCCTACGTCTACCTGGCCCGGGGGATCAAAGAGCGCGTGGGGATCCCCGTCTTCGCCTCGAACCGCCTGGGGGACCCGGAGCTGGCCGAGCGGGTCCTGAGGTCCGGCGCGGCGGACCTCGTCTGCCTGGGGCGTCCCCTGCTGGCGGACCCGGACCTGCCGAAGAAGATCCAGGAAGGGCGTACGGAGGAGATCGTCCACTGCATCGCCTGCCAGAACTGCTTCGACAGCATTGCCACCGGAGCGGCGGTCTGCTGCGCCCTCAATCCGCTCATGGGGAGGGAAGGGGAACTCCGCCCCGGCAAGGCGGCGGTCCCGAAAAGGATCTTTGTCGCCGGCGGCGGGCCGGCGGGGATGGAGTTCGCGGCCGTCGCCGCCGGGCGCGGACACGACGTCACCCTCTTCGAGAAGGAGGACCGCCTGGGCGGGCAGATCGAGCTTGCGTCGGCGCCCCCGGGGAAGCAGGCCTTCGGGAGCGTGGCACGGGACCGCGAGAAGAGGCTGAAGCGGACAGGGGTCAAGGTGCGCCGGAAATCGCCGCTCACCCTGGCGAAGATCCGCCGGGGAAAGCCCGACGTCGTGGTCGCGGCGACCGGAGCGGTTCCCATGGAGATCCGCGTTCCCGGAATCGACCGGCCCCACGTGGTCGGCGCCTGGGACGTCCTGCGGGGAAGGGTGGCCGACATCGGACGGCGGGTGGTTGTCGTGGGCGGGAACGCCGTGGGTTGCGAGACCGCCGAGTGGATCGCCTCCCAGGATATCCCCGACCCGGAGACCTTCACCTTTCTGGCCTACCACGGGGCGGAGAAGCAGGAGGAGCTGCAGGCCCTGCTATACCGGCACCGCCGGCAAATCACCGTCATCGACATGGTGGAGAAGATGGCCGCCGGCACGGGGCGTGCCTCCCGGTGGGTCCTCATGAAGAACCTGAAGCTCTGTGGGATCGAGCTCCGCCCGGGGGCGAAGCTCCTGGAGATTACGGACGACGCGGTGATCGTGGAGACGGGCGGCGGAAGGGAGAGCATCCCCGCCGACACCGTGATCATGGCCGTGGGTTCGCGGCCGGTGGACGATCTGATGCGCCAGGCCCGAATCGACGGGCTTCAGGTCATCGCCATCGGCGATGCGAAGGCCCCCCGCAAGATCGTTGATGCGATCCGCGAGGGCTTCGAGGAGGCCATGAAGATCTGACGAAATGGGGAAAACGGGAGGAACGGATTTCAAATCCGCTTCCCTTCCTTTTTTCTTTTCCTTTCTTGTCAAGTTGAATCGCTTTCCCTTTTTATCAAGCGCATTGGCGCGGGGGCTGCCACGGGGGCTTCCGCTGTCGCGGCCTTTTTTTCCGCGTTTCCTCGTCGACGACCAAGAAGGCTGGATGGATGGAAAAAAAGTCCTGATCGCTCCTCTGGAAACCCCCGGTCGCGCCCCCGCGGACGTCGGCCGGTAACCGGGACACTTCCCCGATGTAATGACTCGCGAAGATCGATCCGGGGAGGGGGGCTTCCCGGAGCGCGAATAGCGGCTTTTTCGGGGCACCCTGCCGTCGCAGCGCAGCGCCCGCAAAGTCATCTGTCTGAGCGCCGTCCGGTGCGAGTTATGACTTTGCAGCGGAGCGAGACGATGCAGGGTCGAAAAAACGCTTCTGAAAAAATAGAAAAAATAGGGACACTTCCCCATTTTTTTGATTCGGGAACAACACACCTTGCCTGTTCGTAACGAAATAATAGGGGGAAGTGTTATTTCAGGCCAACGTTCGCGGGGGCGCGACCGGGGGTTCCCAGAGGAGCAATTGGAACATCCCTGCCGGATGCCTGTAGCGGGCTGTTCAAAAATGCCCGGATGCAAGGCCTCCGAAATCCTGAGCCATGAGTCGTACCCTTTTCGGTACGTCGAATGGCGAAGGATGAGGGAAACGCAGCAGACGGCTATTTTTCAACAGCACGTCCGGAAACGTTTCCGCGACGGCGGAAGCCCCCGTGGCAGCCCCCGCGCCGATACGCTGAATGCAAAGGGCAAGCGGAGGCCTGTCAGGATAGATAAAGGAAGAAGGGGAAGAACGGATTTGAAATCCGTTTCTCCACATCGTTCCCCGTGACGGTTCGAGCCTGTCCCCCTTCGTCCGTCAGAGTCCCTTCCTCTCGAACAGGCGGAAGACGCCGAGGAAGGCGGCGATCAGGACGACGATGACGATCCAGTGGTTGACGCCGAGGGCGGCGGGGATCGTGATCTTTCCGAAGTTGCCCCAGGTCAGGACCGTCTCCTTGAGAAACGGGAACGCCTCGGCGTAGATCCCCGCCCCGAGGACCATTCCCATCAGGCCGAACAGGCTGTCGTATCGCCCCTCGCCGAGGGCTGCCGAGCCGGTGGTGGGGCAATAGCCGACGATGGCCCAGCCGACGCCGAAGATGAGCCCGCCCAGGATGTTCGCCCCCAGGATCGTCGCCTTGATGGAGAGTTTCGCCATCCCGAGGTCCACGAGCAGGTAAATGCCCACCATGGCGACCAGGATGGCGCTCAGCATGAACTTCACGATGGTCATGTCCTTCAGGCGCATGGCCCCCAGTTGCTTGTCGTAGCGGATGACATGGGCCTTCTGCATGATAAACCCGAAGAGGATGCCCGTAACGGCTCCGGTCAGCAGTTCGTTCATGGCCGATCACCTCCTCGGTACAGGATTCCGGCCACGATGATGCCGGCCAGGAAGAAGCAGACCAAAGAAATGTAACCGCTGACGGCTACCTGAGCCAGACCGCTCAGGCCGTGACCGCTGGGTCACCCGTCGGCGAGACGTGCCCCGAACATCGCCACCGCTCCGCCCAGGAAGGCCACCGTCCATCGCCGGGCGCGGGACGGCCCGAACCGTTCCTCCCACATGGGCGGCACCGGGACGGCACGCCGCTCTCCCGACAGGGATGCCGACGCCAGGGAGCCGAAGAGAACGCCGAGAACGAACATTCCCTGCCAGTCCAGTTTGATTTTCTCCTTGATGAAGTACTCCATGCCGGCAACCCTTTCGGGTGCCGCAACCTGCTCGACGAAACCGGCGATGCGCACGAACGTCGTCGAGGCCCCGAAGTACTTTCCCGTCAGGAAGACGGACAGGACCAGGAGCAGGCCGGCAACGGCACCGGCGGCGTAGGGGGACCATGTCTTCTGCGTCAGGATGTTCATGTTCCATTCACCTCCATTTCTTTCTTCCCCGGTTGATGGACAGGCAACCGGATCGGTTGAGGACTTGGCTCAGTGGACGGGAGTGGAAGGAAACAACGCGGTTCGCTCGCTTGAGGCTTCATGGTATGCGATGCCTCCATCGCGTGTCAACTGCGGAGTGATGTTTCAAATAGGGCTTTGTCCCGGGCGATCCTTGTGGCATAAATGACCTGTCCACCCGGCAGTCGTGCATGACGGTCCGTCATTGTTTAATCTGTTCCTGTTCGGTTTCAGAATCTGTTCAACTTCAATGAAGGAGGGAAGAGCATGATCGAGGACTGGTACAAGGAGAAGGACAAGGAGAACCGTTTTCCGAAAGAGCTCGTCATGGGAGAGTTCCTGCGCCGCAACGCGGACCGCTTTCCCGATCGCCTCGCCGTGGTCTACGGAGACCGCCGCTACACCTACCGGGAGTTCAATACCCGGGTGAACCGCCTGGCCAACGCGCTTTTGACCCTGGGATTGAAGAAGGGGCAGCGGGTCGGGATCTTCGCCCACAACTCCGACCGCTGCGTGGAGGCCGACCTGGCCGTGGCCAAGATCGGCTGCGTGTTCATTCCCGTCAATTTCCGGCTCGTGGGCCACGAGGTGGAGTATATCCTCAACTTCAGCGAGGCGGAGGCCGTCTTCGTGGACTGGCCCGTCCTGAACGTCATCCAGGAGATCCGCGGCAATCTCCAGGCGAAGCACATCATTGTCATGCGACCCGAGGGTCCCGTTCCCGAGGGGATGCTCTCCTACGATGATCTGGCCGCCTCCGGGTCCGGGGAGGAGCCGGACGTGGACGTCTGGGAAGGCGATTCCGTGGGCCTCGCCCAGACGGGCGGGACGACGGGCCGACCCAAGGGCGTCCTGATCACCCATCGTTCCGTCTGCAGCATCATCTACCAGATCTGTTTCATCCACAATTACCGGGAGGAGGACCACGGCCTCCAGGCCATGCCGTCCTACAGCTCCGCGGGCATTGCCTACGATTGGGGGGCCACGCTGTTCCACGGAGGCACGCTCTTCATAGCGCCGCTGCCGCCCTTCGACCCGGCGGCGATCCTGGACATCATCACCCGGGAGAAGATCAACCACCTGACGCTGGCGCCGGTGATGCTGGATTTCATCCTGATGGTCCTGGGGGCCGCCCCGGACAAGTACGACGTCAGCTCCGTCCGGACTGTCATCTGCGCCGGCGCCCCCACGCTGCCGAGGACGCGCGAGGCCGCCGTCAAGGTCTTCGGGGAAGGCGCCCTCTACGTCGAGTACTCCGCCACGGAGATGGGCGTGGCCACGTGCCTGAAGCCCAGTGAAGTCCTGAAGTACCCCTTGAGCTCCGGCCGCGCCGCCCTCGGCCAGGAGGTGAAGGTCATCGGCCTGGACGGCAGGGACCTGCCCCGGGGCGAGGTGGGGGAGATCGTCGTGGCGGGAACCATGGTCACGTCAGGGTACAACAAGAATCCCGAGGCGAACCGCTCCTCTTTCCACGGCCGCTACCTGGGCATCGGCGACATGGGCTTCATGGATGAGGAAGGCTACATCACCATCGTGGACCGCAAGTCCGACATGATCATCAGCGGGGGCGCGAACATCTATCCCGCGGAGATCGAGGAGGTGATGATCAAGAACGGCAAGATCGCCGAGGTGGCCGTGATCGGCGTTCCCGACGAGAAGTGGGGCGAGTCCGTGAAGGCCCTGGTCCGGCTCCAGCCGGGCCAGGAGGCGACGCCGGAGGAGATCATCGAGTGGTGCAAGGGGAAGATGGCGGGCTACCGGGTGCCCAAGTCCGTGGAGTTCGTGGCGGACTTCCCCCGCACGGCCGCCGGCAAGGTCCAGAAGGCGGTCCTCCGCAAGCAATACTGGGAGGGGGTTGACCGGAAGATCTGACGAACGGATTCCGGTTTGGACGGTCGGGGGGGGATTCCGATCCACCCCCCGACCGGTGCAAAGCCCGGCAACACCACGACAGGGAAATCATGGAACCTTACAACATCCTGATCATCGGTTCCGGTCCCGCGGGGCTCTTCGCGGCGCTCGAGCTGGAGCGCCTGGGGGTGGAGCGCGTCGCCGTGCTCGACCGGCGGCCCTATCCGGCCGGGGGGCTCCTCAACGACGGCAAGCTGAATTTCGACTACCGGATCGGGATCGACCTGGACGAGCTGAATCTGGATCCGGACTCGGCCCGGCGCCTGATGGAGGAGGTCCGCGAGGTCTTTACCGGCTTTCCGGCCTGCCGGCAGGTGACCTTCATCGACGGGAACGAGAAGATCGCGGCGCTTTCGGACATCGCCCGGGAGCATGGTGCCCTGTTCATTGCGCCGGAGCAGTGGCACTGGGGGACGGACAACGGGAAGGCCGTTGTGGACTACCTGAGGGGCCGGCTCGCCCGGACGGAGTTTCTCCTTGGAACGGCGGTGACGTCCCTGGACCGGCAGGATAGCGGCGGCTGGTGCGTGTCCTGCCTGCAGGGGCGTAAAAGGGTCCGCCACGCGGCGGACATCGTCCTGGCCGCCCCCGGGCGGAGCGGCGCCCACTGGTTCCGGGACGCCGCCGGGAAGGTGGGCGTCCGGCACAACTTCGGGCCCATCGACGTGGGAATCCGTGTCGAGCTGAACCGAAGGTTCTACGACCCCGTGACGGACATCGTGTACGATCCGAAGTTCGTGTTCCGGACGGCGCGCCACGGGGACCGGGTCCGGACCTTCTGCACGAATCCCGGGGGGCGGGTGCGGCTGGAGAGCTATGACCGCTTCAAGCTGGTCAACGGCGACGCCCTGTCCGGCCGGAAAACCGGCAACACGAACTTCGCCCTCATCAACACGGTTTCGCTGACGGAGCCCTTTTCCGACACGACCGAGTTCGGCTACATGATCGCACTGCAGTTCCACCTGCTGGGGGGAGGAAAGCCCATCGTCCAGAGGGTGGGAGATTTCCGGGAGGGGCGCAGAAGCTCCCTGCAAACCTTCGACAGTGCGCCCCGGCATTTCGGCGTCTGCCGGGCGACCTGCGACGCCACGCCCGGGGACATCACCCTCGGGCTGCCTGCCCGCATCATCGACAACCTCTGGGAGTCCCTGAAGAAAATGGACAAGCTGGTGCCCGGCGTCCTGCACCCGTCCACCCTGCTGTACGCACCGGAGATCAAGTTCTTCGACACGCATTTCCCCACGGACGGGCACCTGGAGACGAACGTCGGGGGGATCTTCGTGGCCGGGGACGGCACGGGCAAGAGCCGCGGCATTGTCGGCGCGGCCATCTCCGGCCTCATTGCCGCCAGGGGCATCGCCGCGAAGTACTTCCAAAAGAAATAGAGACAGGGTTAAACCCGTCGCTTTGCCACCGTGTCCCGGGAAGGGAGAGAGGCTCGGTCCCCCTGTGGGATGGTCAGTTCACGGCCCGGCTCCATCTCGCCATGACGATGTCGGGCGTGTCCCAGCCCTTCTGCTCCATGAGCCCGATGAACGCCCGGCGGTAGAGGAGCGTGACGGTGACCGTGGCCTTGCCCTTCGCCGGCGGGTCGAACGCAAAGGACGATGCATCGCGGGCGAAGGCAGCCAGCCGGTTGTCGCTGACGAGGTCGGTGTGCTTCCAGTAGGCCGCGGCGGGGACGACCTCCGTCCACCTCTCCTTGAGCACTTTCGCATAGGCCTTGCCGGGCCTGCCTCCGTAGTGCCCCCGTCTTCCCTTAGAGGATCCGCACCAATCCGGAAGGACCGGTCCATCCACCTGCGGGAGCGGTCTCCCGCGCCCGTCCCGGGCCTCCACCAGGAGGATCAGGTGCCGGAGGGGGGTGTCCGTGGGGACATGGTGCCCCGTCCGGTCGTTGTACAGATTGATCGTTACGGTGAGCCGTCCGTTTTTCCTCTGCGCCGCGGCACTCATGGAGAGGGAATTGCGAAGAAGCTCCGGGCTGACCGTCATGTTGTGGTTGTGAATGGCGGCGGGGTCGCGGTCGATGCCGCCCTTCCCGGGCGCCACGTTGGTCAGGGCCTTTCCCCTGTGGATCGCCGGGGAGGGCATGTGGCACTCCTGGCAGGTCTTCGCCCGGCCTGACTTCGGATCGGCGTAGGGGCTCTTCAGCCATTCCCCGTAGGAGTTGTAGACCACCGTGTCCCAGAAGACGCCGAAGTGGCAGGGGGCGCAGTAGCGGCTTTCCCTGAGCAGCGGCAGGTTCGTGTCCTCCTCGGGGACGTTGTCGTCCTCGAAGGTGCCGAAGAAGAGCTGCGGCCGATCCGGGTCGTCCGTGAAAGGCCTGCGGACGGACATGGCGCGGACGCCCGGGACGTCCCGAAAGGGCATCCGGGTGACCGGGTCCAGGTGGACGTCCGCGACCTTGTGGCAGAAGTCACAGTGAACACCGTACCGGTCGGCGCCTTTCACGAATCTGGGATCGACGTTCCCGGAGAGCGAGGCCCCCGGCACATGGCAGGCGGAGCAGCTTCCGGCGGTGTCCGGAAAGTCCTGGACGAAGCCCGGCCCGTGATACGGCCCGGCCGGATCGGGGCGCTGCGGGAGGAGGGACGTGCTCCATGCGCCGGTTCCCGGTGCATAGCGCGTGGGCGGGCTTTTGTTTCCCTTCGTGTCCGTGCCCGCGTACATGGTCAGGAAGCGCGGGTTCACGGCGGATTTCAGGTGCGCGTCCTCGAGGCTCATGGCGATGAGGGACGCGTTGTGGCAGGAGGAGCAGCCGTTTTTCCCCTCCGGCGGGATCCACTCGTACTTCGTGTTGTCGTTGATCTGATAGCGGATCATCCGGATCCGGAGGCCCTCTTTCGGGGCCTTCACATCGCGGGCGATGGCGCAGTACCAGCCGTCCTTCCAGGCGCTCACACGGACTGGCTTTCCGGCCGGCACGTCCCGGATCGCAAAGCCGCCGGCGGCGTCCGACACGACGAAGTCCTTCGCGCCCTGGATCCGGACACGGGCGCCGGCCACGGGTCCCCGGTCGTCGCTGACGGTGCCGCTGATCCCGCCACCCGGTGCCGCCCCCGTTTCCTGCCCTCCCGGACCCGGCAGGACCAGGAAGAGGAAAAGCAGAAAAGGAAACAGATAAAAGGCTCTTCTCATCGCCACAGGTCAACCGGGAGAGGCGACGGCATCTGATTTTTGTAGTCGCACCGGCTCGCCGCGGTGACGGCGATCCTGTCCCCGGCTTTCCAGTCCACGGCCCGGTCCAGCTTCAACTCGACGTCCCCCTTGTTCACCGTCGCGTCCTTCGCCAGCCAGGCCCATCCGGTGACCTGCCCGCTCCCGGAATCCATGCGGCGGACCGCCTGGTAGGTTTTCCCGTCGGACTGGACGGGCGTGCTGACGGTGACGACGGACCGGTTCGTGGCGTCGTCCAACCGGACGTCCTTGATCATGAGCTCTTCGAACTGCTCCGGCAGGGCCGGATCGACGGGGAGCTTCGGGTCCGACGGGTACGCCCAGTCGACGTTCCAGGCCTTGTCGAACGAGCATTTGGTGTCGATTTTTCCGCAGTCCGCATATTTCACCGGGGCGGGCCGGTGGTTCGCGTCGTCCCTCCGGAAATCGGCCGGCAGTCCGAACTGGAAGCCGAAGCAGCCGCCGCTGGGGCACTCCATGGCCTTTACGGACCACTGGCAGATGGCGTCGTCTCCCTGGAAGTCGATGATGTCCTGCTTCTTGTACTGGCATGCCTTCCTGGCGGCATTCCATTCGCAGAAAGTTGCGGGCCGGCAGGATTCCGCCACCCCGTCGTCGAAGGCCTTCCGGAATTCCCCCATGTCCATGGTCACGGTCAGGATGCCGCTTCCCGCGTCGTAGCTCCGCGTCCAGGATGCGGGCCAGTTCTTCTGCACCGCGATGTTGATCGGCTTGATGATGACGGCGGCGTTGTCCGCCCGGGGCTCCGGATTCTGCCCGATTCCCTCGCCCTCGATCGTCCGGTTGAGGCCCACGCGAACCAGGCCGGTGTCGGCCTCGGTCGCGGCCTTGTCCCGGCCCTTCCCGACGAAGAGTTGGAAGGTCACCCGGGTGGCGGGCTTGGTGTAGAGGAGAAAGACGTTGTAGCGCTTGCCCTCCTCGAAGACGGTGACGTTTGCCGGCTGCGACTGGCCGGCGATGGCCTGCGTTTCGGTCCTCTGCGTGTCCCCGCTGACGGTCGTGTCGAGGTAGTAGGCGCCGTTGTTGACGATCAGGCTGCTCCGCTGGAACAGGTCGGCGCCCATCATGCGGATGCTCTGCTCGGGACTGGCGTACTCGCCCCGGTTCCAGTCGACCACCCGGTCCAGAAAGAGGGTCGTGCCGTCGCCGCCTTTCACGACGCTTTTGGCCAGGCCGGCGGGGCTCAGACAGTTGCCCGACGGGTCGATGCGCTTCACCACGCCGTACGAGTATTTGCAGGTTTCGCAGGTGATCCCGCTCGAGATCGTGATGGTCGAATACGCCCCCGGGCCGGGAGCCGTCCGGTCCACGCGGGACAGGGTGTGCATCTCCTTCTTGCTGTCGTAGGGATCCGTGATGATGACGGGATCCCCGGCCTGCCAGTTCACCACGCCCTTCAGCTTGAACGTAGTGGCGCCCTTGTCCTTCGACTCGGCGTCCTGGATGGCGAGGGAGCTGATGCAGGCATCGGAGTTGACCCGCCGGACGGACTTGTAGGCATCGCAGGCGGCGCCCGAGCAGGAGACCTTGTCCGTATCGACCGTGACGGTCGTCTTGCCACCGTTGGCCGGATCCTGGAGCCGGATGCCCTGGATCGGCAGGATTTCCATGGGCTCCGCGAACGGATCCCCTGCGCTCAGAACGACCTGATCGCCCAGCATGGGCTCGGGACGGTCGATCAGGTACTGCCGGTAGAGGGGAATGCCGTAGCAGAACCTGTTTTCGCAGAGGGATGCCCACTTGTTGACGTCGTCGCAGGTTCCCTTACCACGGCCCGCGCACTCCGGGTAGACGACGGCGGAGACGTAATCGTAGGGGACCTGGAAGCAGGACTGCTCGGAGAGGCATTCCACCGTCTCCCTGGGCGTCTCGAAATACCGGTCCCGGTTCACGGAGATCGTCCAGTCGAGGGTCCGGCCGCCCCCGGAGTCTTTCGCACCCGCCAGCCCGCTCAGGGTGCCGTCGTCGTCGTTCAGCTCCGTCTGGCGGTCGATGTCGGTGAAATCCGTGCTGAAGAGGTCCGCCACGGTGCTCCTGTGGAACGTGCAGTATTCCCTCTTCACCTTGGCCGCGTCCACGATTGCGGTGCCCGGCTTGAAGAGCGGGACGATGATGAAATGCCGGATGTCCACGCCGTTGAAGTAGAGGTTCTTCGAATGAAAGGCCGGCGGATAGTAGAACGCGTTGGGCTGCTTCCAGCCGATGGCCGCGTTCGGCAGGATGCACTGCCCGCGGTCCGCGCCCTCCTTGGCCTTCGGAATGCCCAGGCTCCGGTTTCCGGGGCCGTACATGAAGCCGCTGTCGTTGCAGATCCCGTTGGACGGATCGCTGCACTTCAGAACGCGCCGGCGGATGTTCAGGAAGGCGTTGCTCTCCTGGTACACCGGCCCGTCGTAGATGTTGTAGAGCCGCTGGTACATGGCGAAGTTGTCCGTGGGATAGCTGACCCCCTCATCCTTCATGAGGCAGTAGGCCTCCCCCCCGTCCGCGCACTTCAGTCCGGTCCTGTCGCCGATGGCGGGGCCGGCGCTGGTCGCGTAGGGATTCTTCGCCTCGTCCTGGGTGCTGCCGATGAAGACGCTGCGCCGCGTGAGAGCCCAGTAGCCATTGTACACCTGGTCGTAGCTGCCGCCGGAGACCATCGTCAGGCCGCCGTTCAGGACGTCCGTCAGGGCGCTGTCCGTCAGGAGGAACCAGTTGGACCGGAGCCAGATGGCCCCGAAATTCTGCTGCGCCCAGTGAAAGGACGACGTGTAGGACTGGATGGCGCTGATGACGCAGTTGTCCGTCTGTCCCTTGAGGCAGTACAGGGGGTCGTCGGCGGCGTTTACGGAGGGGCAGGAGAGGTCGTCCGGGTGCTTCGGCGTCGTTGTGCACCGAGTCGGCAGGAGAAAGGCCCCGACCGGGACGATGGGATGCAGGTCTTCGAACTGCTTTGCGAAAGGGTTCGCGACGGGGTGCAGGGCCGGGCTGTCCGGGGCCTTGTCCGTGTAGACACCCCGGCAGACACCGGTCGTGTCGACGGTGATCAGCGAGTGCTGGGCCGTGCTGCAGAAATTCCCCCTGAAGCTCCGGATCGGCGCCGTTCCCGACTTGGTGACCTGGATGGCGGCGTAGCCCTCCCACTTCTTGTTCCGGGAAAGGCCGCTGACCAGGGACGGGACGAACCAGTAGCAGGAGCCGCAGGTTCCGGCGCCCGCGGCCATGTTGTTCTCGATCGTGTTGTAGCCGTTCATGATGAAGAAGACCGAGGGGTGGATGTAATCCCCGCCGTCCTGGAGGAACTGCTTGCCGCTCGTCTTGACGTTGATCCCGGGTACCCTGCGGGGGTTGTCGCGGTATTCCACGGCGGGGCGGGCATAGACGCCGAGGTTGGCCCGAAGGATGTTGTCCGTTTCGGTCCCCTCGGCGAGGACGTAGCCGTGGCCGATGGACCTGTAGGCGACGTTGCGCTCCAGGGTGACGTTCTGCGCGCCTCTCAGCTCGATCCAGCGGGTCATCGACTCGTTGATGGAGCAGTCCCGGACGAATGTGTTTTTCGGTGCCCGCCGGGTCAGGTGGAAGTTGACCGGGCTGTGGGCCGGCCGGCCGCCCTGCCCGAGCTGGCGAAACTCGACGCCCTGCACCTGGAACTGCCGGAACCCCTGGCGAACGATTGTGTGGCCCCCGAAGAAGACCCCCTCCTTTTCGGGCATGCCCAGGCAGGTCGAGCCGTCATAGTCGGCACACGCCTCCGAGACGATCCGGATGCTCCGCGACAGGAGCCCCACGGCGGCCCGGGTCTCCACGGACTGCCGGCGGAGGCCGTCTTTGGTCAGGCGGTCCGGGATGTCGTGCCTGGCCAGCGAATACGCCTCCCCGGAGTGCGGGTAGGCCACGGCTCCCTTCAGGAAGATGTCCGACTCCCGGTTGTCCTTCTGGATGCTTGCAATCGTCTGCACTTCCGAGTGGCCGGGGAGGTAGTCCGTCGTCGTGACGACGATCTGGTCGCCTTCGTCCCAGTCTTCCACGATCCGGTCGAGGTCCAGCTTCAGCTCCTTGCTGTACACGCTGGCGGAGAGCCTTCCCCAGCTCGTGCCCGGGTCGCCCGGATCGAGGTCCCTGTAGGTCGCCCCCTTCCGCCCGAAGAGAAGCAGGGAGCCGTCGTAGGAGAGGGCCAGGACCTTGCGGCCGAAATAGGCGTTCGGACCCGCATCGTCGTCCGTGGGAAGGGGCTTGTAGGCGTAGAAGTAGTCGTCCGCTGCTCCGCCCGGCAGGCCCTTGACCTTCTGGTCGTCCCCGTGGAGCCAGGCATCCTCGGGAACGCCGCAGGTGTTTCCCTTCGTCAGGCATGCAATGCCCTTATCCTTTTCGCTTCCGTAGAGATGGATCGTGAGGACGTTCTTCAGGTCCTTCTTCCCGAACGGATGGTCCGGAGAGCCGGCGACGAGGCTTCCGCCCTTTTCGATCAGGATGGAGCGGGCCCAGAAGTCGGTCTTCGCGTCCAGGAAGATCAGTTTCCCGCCGTCGATGATATTGACGTATGCGTAGTTGTAGGTTCCGGGGCCCAGGCAGATCTTCGTGTCGATCGTCCGGTCCTTCCCGAAATAGCCCTGCTCCATGGCAGGCGTGGTCGTGGTGACGCCCCTGCATTCGTCCTCGTAGTCGTAGGCGGCCCGGGCCGGGAGTGGGAAGGACAGGAGAAGGATCAGCAAAAGGGCCGGCAGGCAGGAAACCGCGATTCTGTGCCTGGAATACGGGGGCATGTTCTGTCTCCTTTTTTCGAAAGGGGATGGATCCGTTATTTGTCCGGGGTGGCCGGCTTCTTTGCCGCGTCGGCGACGCCGCCCAGGGCCTCGGCGGCCCGCGCCGTGTTGTCCCTGAACTCGAACGTCCGGATCTCGCCTGTTACGGGGTCGAATTCGACCCGGTGCGAGTTGTCCTGGAAGGCGCCGTTTTGGATCTCCAGGACGGCGAGCCGTCCACACTGCATCAGCTCGACCGGGTGCGACGAGACGAAGGCGTCCTTGGTGATCTCCAGTTTGCACTGCGCGGGGATCCGGTAATACAGGCCTTCCGGACGTTCCGGCTTTGCTTCCTTTCCGGTCCGGGGCCGGCAGGAGCCGATCGTCCAGGACAGCCTGTTCTCCCCGGCCCAGGACGCGATCTGCTTCCCCAGGGCGTCGCCCTGTTCGCCGCCGAACCATTTCGAGAAGGGCGCGCCGTCAAAGGTGAGTTCGCCGAAGCTCTCGCACTGTGCCGCCCCGATCACGATCGGCATCCGGTACTGCAGGGTGAGAAACGCGTCCAGCTCGGCCAGTCGGGCGTTCGTCCTCCCGATGACGCCCTCGATGTCCCGGATCCGGTCCGCCGCGCCGTCCTTCCGGTCGGCGACTTCGGCCTCCGCCTCGTGCAGCTTCCCCCTCATGGCCTTCAGGTGCTCCTGCAGGAAGCGGTACTCGTCCAGGCTGTCCTTCGCGGCCCGGTTGCAGCGATTCGCCCCCTGCGGCCCGGAGCCTCTCGTGTCTCCCGTGAACCGGAAGGACCGGATCATCGGCTCCTGGTTCAGCGAGCGGGTGGCTGCCAGGAGCGACAGGGCGCCCCCGAGGGAAGGCAGCTTGACCGGCGAGATGGCGGAGACGACTTCCCCGATCAGGGTTGCGCCGCTCTTGACGATATCCTTCGTGTCGTCCTTGGCTTCGTACGTGATGGAGGTCAACAGGCCGTTGTCGATGGTGATCTTCGCCAGGGGGATCGTCTTGGAGAGGCTGCCGAACCGCGACGAGTCGATCAGGTAGGTGCCGGCGGCCCGGTCCGGAACGATCCGGTGCTCCAGAGCGGTTTCCGTGATTTCGATGCCTCCGCCGCAGTCGGCCAGGCGGAAGGTCATCCGGTAGGTCATCTCCGTTGCCGGGAGATGGTAGGCAATGCCCTTGGCGGGAGCGGAACCTTCAATGGGATGGGAGACGATCCGGGTCGTGCAGGAGAGGCAGAAAAAAACAGTGGCAAGAAGCAGGACGGAAGACGCAATACACCTCGATGTTCTTCTCTTCATGGGACCTCTCGAAAGAAAAAGATCGTTTCCCTCATGGGGTTGCGTGGCAGGATGGCAGTCCTTGTCTATCACATCGCGGCCCGGATTTCCTGTCTTTCATTGAAATGCCGGCGGGATTTCTATATACCTTGGTCTGCCGCCCGGCCCGAACCGTCCGGCGGCGGATCCGCCCCATCCATCACCGCTGACGGGAGGCCAGATGATCCGGATCAACGCCAGGCATGTCCTTCTTTCCCTTGTCTTCCTTCTCCTGTTCGCCGCAGCCGGAGGAGCCCCGGCAGCCGAGCAGCGCGTGGCCCTGGTGATCGGCAACGCCGCCTACACCTTTGCCGCCCTGAAAAACCCCGTCAACGACGCCGCCGACATCGCCGGTGCGCTGCAGCGCCTCGGGTTCACGGTGATCCTGAAGAAAAACGCCGGCCTCAGGGAAATGGAGGAGGCCGTCGGGGATTTCGGGACCCGGCTGAAACAGGGTGGCGTGGGGCTGTTTTATTATGCCGGCCACGGGCTGCAGGTCGCCGGGGTCAACTACCTGGTTCCCGTCGGCGCCCGGATCGACAAGGAGTCCGACATCAAGTACGAGGCCCTGGATGCGGGGCGTGTCCTCGACGAAATGGCCAACGCCAACAACGGCCTGAACATCGTGATCCTCGACGCCTGCCGCGACAATCCCTTTTCCCGGCGATTCCGCTCCATGAGCAGGGGGCTGGCCGTCCTGGGCAGCGCCCCCGCGGGGACCTTCATTTCCTACTCCACCGGCCCCGGGCAGGTGGCCCTGGACGGGGACGGCCGGAACAGTCCCTATGCGGCGGCATTCCTCACGTCCATCCAGGAGCCCGGCCTGACCATCGAGCAGGTCTTCAAGAACGTGCGGCACCATCTGGGCCGGGAAACGGGCGGCCGGCAGGTCCCCTGGGAGCTCTCCTCCCTGGAGGGGGACTTCTACTTCACGCCCGCGAAGGCCGCACCGGGCGGCCGCACCCGCGACCTTGCGGCGGCGGAGGATACCAGGGATGAGGCGCCGGTCGCGCCGCCGGCCGGGGAGGCCCGCACCTTCACGGACCCGGTGACGGGAATGGAGTTCGTGCTGGTCAGGGGCGGGTGCTTCCGGATGGGAGATACCTTCGGGGACGGTCTGCCCTCCGAGAAGCCCGTTCACGAAGTCTGCCTGAACGGTTTCTACATCGGCAAAAACGAGGTAACCCAGGCGCAGTGGCGGAAGGTCATGGGGAAGAATCCCTCCCATTTCAAGGACTGTGGCGAAAACTGCCCGGTGGAGAGCGTAAGCTGGGCGGATGTCCAGTCCTTCATCGCGGAATTGAACGGCATGGGAAGCCGGAAGTACCGCCTCCCCACCGAGGCCGAATGGGAATATGCCGCACGCGACGGCGGGAAGGCCGAGAAATGGGCCGGTACCAGCAGCGGCGACAAGCTGGCCGACTACGCCTGGTACGACGCCAACTCCGGGGACCGGTCGCACCCGGTCGGGAAGAAGAAGCCCAACGCCCTGGGTGTTTACGACATGTCCGGCAACGTCTGGGAGTGGACGCAGGACTGGTTCGGGGAGAGCTACTACCCGTCGAGCCCGCGGGACAACCCCAGGGGGCCGGATGAGGGAGCGGCCCGCGTTCTGAGGGGAGGCTGCTGGCTGGACCGCGCGCAGGACTGCCGTACAGCGATCCGCTATTCCTTCCCGCCCGGGAAGGAGTTCAAGAGCATCGGGTTCCGCCTGATCCGGCAATAGAAACATCGGGATGCCCCCCTGTTTCTCAGCAGAGGCCGGGGATGCGCTCCGCTCTTCCCATCCGCGGATTCGGCCGGAAGCGCGGCCTTTCCCAGGATCCGATCCCACAAAACGAAAAAGGAGACGGCATGCCTTCCCCGCACGATACGCTCTGGGGGCATCCCAAGGGACTGTATATCCTGTTTTTCACCGAGATGTGGGAGCGCTTTTCCTACTTCGGAATGCGGGCGCTCCTGATCTTCTACATGACCAAGCAGCTGATGTTTTCCCACGGCGACGCCTCCCGGATCTACGGCCTTTATACGGGGCTGGTGTACTTCACGCCCTTTTTCGGCGGGCTCCTGGCGGACCGGGTCCTGGGGCAGGGCAGGACCCTGATCATCGGCGCCGTGCTCATGGCCGCCGGGCATTTCGTCATGGCCTTCGAGTCCCTTTTCTACCCCGCGCTGGCCCTGCTGATCGTGGGCAGCGGTGCCTTCAAGCCGAACATCTGCACCCAGGTGGGAAGCCTCTACGAGCCCGGAGACCCGAGGCGGGACCGGGCCTTCAGCATCTTTTACGTCGGCGTCAACCTCGGTGCGTTTCTTTCCCCTTTCGTGTGCGGCACCCTGGGCGAGGTGTACGGCTGGCACTACGGATTCGGAGCGGCGGGCGTGGGCATGGTGGCCGGGCTGTTCATCTATCTGTGGGGACGGCGCTGGCTGGCGCCGGACAACCTGCAGCGACGGGTGGTGCCGAACCAAAAGAGCGATCCGGAAGTCTCCGTCCGGGACGGCGGCAACGCTCGGCGCGTTCTCGGGCTGGTTGTCGTCTGCCTCGTCGTCACGCTGTTCTGGGCCGCCTATGAGCAGCAGGGGAACACCCTCGCCCTGTGGGCCGACGCGGACACGGACCGGCATCTCTTCGGCTGGGAAGTGCCGGCCACCTGGTTCCAGTCCCTCAATCCGCTCTGCATTTTCCTCTTCACGCCGCTCATCACGACGTTCTGGGCGTGGCAGGCCCGGCGGGGACGGGAGCTCTCGACGGCGGCGAAGATGTCCGTCGGCTGCTTTCTCCTGGGACTTTCCTTCCTGGTGCTGGTGCCGGCCGCATACGCCTTTGACGGGGACGGCGTTCCGGTGAGCATGCTCTGGCTGGTGGGCTTCAGTGTCATCCTCACCGTGGGCGAGCTGTACCTGTCGCCGGTGGGCCTGTCGCTGGTCACCAAGATGGCGCCGGCGGGAATGATCTCCATGATGATGGGCATCTGGTGCCTGGGCCAGTTCGCCGGCAACTACCTGGCCGGCTATCTGGGCTACTTCTGGGACCTGCTGCCCAAGGATCATTTCTTCCTGCTGGTCGCCGCCGTGGCCGGCGCGGCCGGATTCACCATCCTGGTCCTCCTGAAGCCCCTCCGACGGGTGATGGATCAATAGATTCTTACGATGGATTCAATGGAAGCGATGCGTTGTCGGTTTGGATGTTCAGCCGGCGTGCTGTTCGAAAGAGCATCTGTGCCGGTTGAAGCAGCCACGGATAAAACAGGACGGATGCGCTTCCATCCCTTCAGATGAGCGGTCTCAGGCTCGCCAGGTGCGGCATGTCCACCCGCAGCGCCTCGCCCGTCTCGAGAACGTCCAGGTAGAATCTCCTCATCTCGTCCGGGTTCGAATCCAGGTGGCTGTGGTCCCGAATGCGCTCGTAGTGCGGCACGCCCAGGATTCCACGCCGGAGCAGTGCGGCGGCCTCCCCGTCGTTCTCGATCAGGAACACCTTCGTGTCCGGGTATTTCCCGTAGTCGACGCCCCGCGCGGCCAGGATCTTCAAGGCATCCTTGACGGCCCGGACGCAGAGGATCCAGAAGTCCATCGGGGTGTCTTTCGAGGGAAACTCGCGCCGCGCATAGATCGTGCCGAGAAGGCCCGCGTTGATCGCCTGGTGGACCCAGAGCCACTCGATCATGTTCTCCTTGATCTCCGGAGCGATTCCCGCCCTGGAGAACGTCTCGACGATCCTCTGGAGCCGCTCCGTGTTCTTCCCGTCCACCTCTCCGATGCGGTAGATCTTCTGGATGTTGGCATAGAGGACGTCGTCCCTGCCCCTGGCGCCGCTGAAGACGGAGTACCCCCAGAGATAGCGTCTCCTCGGCAGGATCGCGTCGATCTGGGCGGGGCCGTTCCAGTTGGCGCAGAAGATCAGGAAATGCGCATCCGGAACCCTGTTGCGGTACTGCCGCACGGCGTCCACGACCTGCAGGTGGTTCGTGGCCGCCATGACCAGATCGTACCGGTCGCCGGGCCGGATCTCGTCCATGACCCGCGGCCGGTAGACTGCCTCGTAGCAGGTAGCGGGATCCCTGCGGAAATCCATGACGTCCATGGGAACAGACGCGGAATGCCTTGTCCGGGAACCTTTTCTCACGACGTGGGTTACATCCACGCCGCCCTCCGACAGCACCCACCCGTGCATCAGGCCGACGTTGCCCATTCCGATGATCAGGATGCGCATGGTCCCGTCCTCCTTCGCCGCTGTTTCCAAGGGGAAAAAACCAATTTCAAATCCGATTATCTGTCTCATCATACAGGAGCAGCGGCAAAGAAAGAAAGGGACGGATTGCAAGTCCGTCCCCCAGCTAAGAACCGGATCACCGATTGATTCCGCCCGTCGGCCACCGTTTATGGTAATGTTGACATAACGCATTGATAATGCGTTGCTTTGCTCATATTGCTATGCTATTGACGTTCCCATGCGGGAATAAACTAAAGATATAGTACCCGCAACTGCTCATACACAGAGAGAGCAGGCATGTTCTGAACGGGCTCCTTTACGGTGTTGCCGCGCGGGCAATGCCGGGCCGATCCTCATCCGCCGCATGTGCCAGAAGCTGATCCTGTGCGGAGCCGACACGTGGACCAGGTTGAATGCTTCCGGGGATGTCTCCCGGGGCTCGCCGTGGATGCCTGCCGGACTCCGGGGAATCTGTTCGCCCCAAACCCCGGCCGGCGTTGCCGTCCGGGGCTCCGAGACGCATTCCCATCGGACATCCCCGGATATTGCTATTTCCAACTTGTCCCGGACGTCGCCAGTCGGGCCTCTGGAGGCGGCTCGCCGAAGACAGGTTCAGGCCGGATAACGGGAAAGGGAGCAATGGAACAGCGGAAGGGACAGTCGATATCATTCAGTGGTTTGATGGAAGGCTTGAAAGGAGCAGGCATGTCCATAAAAATGCTGACCTCGGCGGTTGTCGTCTTCCTCCTGACAGCGGTCGGCACGGGCCTTCTGAAGATTTTGCCGACAAGAAACAAGAAGTGTGCGGAAGGGAATTTTCCGTATGAAAAAGTGACCTTTCTCATGAGCCCGACGGAGCGGTCTTTCCTGGGCGCCCTTGAACGGGCGGTGGCCGGGGAATACAGGATCATGGCGAAGGTTCGCATGGCTGATGTGATCGCGGTGAAACCGGGCCTGGAAGGGATGGCCCACCGGATCGCCTTCAACATGATCAAGGGACGGCACCTCGATTTCGTCGCGTACCATCCCCTGACGTTCGAGGTGATGTTCGTGGTGGAGCTCCACAACCGGGGTCCCATCGAGTCGGAAGGACTGACCCGGAACGATTTCGTCGACAACGCCCTCCGCAGCGCCGGCATCCCGATCTTTCACTTCAACATGCACCGCTTTTACAAGGTCCAGGAAATCAGGGACACGCTGTCCTGGCGGCCGGTCGCGCTCCGTACGAAAGACAAAAGCGAATAGCACCCTCCATCCCCCAAACCGATCGGATTTCCTTGACGGATTCTCCCGCGGAAGCCCTTCTTTGTACCGATTCCAATACCAAATATGACATAGTAAATTATCCGCAGGCATTGCGGTATTCCTATGGCTGTGCTATCAATCTCGCCGTGCGGGAAACCTCCATGCTTTCGTCACCCGCGGGCACCCGTTACCGAAGAACAAACAAGGTCTGATACCGGGCTCCTTTACGGCGCTGCCTGACCGGCAACGCCGGGCATTTCGTCATCCGTCGCACTCACTTGCAACAGAACCCGTGCGGAGCCAGACAAATGGACAAGTCGGAACGCTTCCGTGGCTGTCTCATCGGCCTCGCCGTCGGCGATGCCCTGGGGACGACCGTAGAATTCAGCGCCCCTGGCACCTTCCGGCCCCTCGTGAACATGATCGGAGGCGGCCCCTTCGGGCTGGAGCCGGGCCAGTGGACGGACGACACCTCCATGGCCCTCTGCCTGGCGGAGAGCCTGATCGCCTGCCGGTGCATGAATGCCAGGGACCAGATGGAGCGCTACCGCCGGTGGTGGCGCGAGGGCTATCTCAGCAGCACCGGGAAATGCTTCGACATCGGCTCGACGGTCCGCGCCGCCCTCACGGCCTTCGAGAAGACCGGCAACCCCCTGAGCGGCTCCACAGACCCCTTCACCGCCGGCAACGGCTCCCTCATGCGCCTGGCCCCGGTGCCCATGTTCTTCCACCGGGACGCCCGGCAGGCCATCGACCAGTCCGGTGAAAGCTCCCGCACCACCCATGGCGCCCTCACCGCCGTCGACGCCTGCCGCTATTTCGGTGCCCTTCTCTGGGGCGCCCTGAACGGCGCCGCCAAGAACGATCTCCTCTCCGATTTCTACTCGCCCGATCCCGGCTATTGGGAAGGGAAGCCCCTCATCCCGGAAATCGCCGACATCGCCGCCGGATCCTACAAGCGCAAGGAGCCACCCGAAATCAAGGGTACCGGCTACGTCGTCCAGTCCCTCGAAGCGGCCCTCTGGGCCTTCCACAAGGGCGGTTCCTTCGAGGAGGGCTGCCTCCTGGCCGTAAACCTCGGCAACGACGCCGACACCACCGGCGCCATCTACGGCCAGATCGCCGGGGCATACTACGGAGAGAGGGGCATCCCGGAGGAGTGGAGGAAGAAGGTGGCGATGGGGGAGAGGATCCGGGGGATGGCGAACCAATTAGTAGAATAAAGAAATAGTTAGCATTTAAACAAACCTATTTCTTCATAGATTCGAATCTGGTAGGTGAACTTGATGTGTCAAAATCAATTTCGTAGGTAGGGTCTGACTTGATACCAATCATTGATCTATTTGCGGGTCCGGGAGGTTTGGGAGAGGGGTTTGCTTTACTTGGGCTAAATGAAGGTTCACCATATTTCAAAATAAAACTGTCTGTCGAGAAAGACGTATCGGCCCACAGGACATTAAAATTAAGAAGCTTTTTCAGACAATTTCCCTTTGGACATGCTCCGGAAGAATACTATTTTTTTCTTAGAGGGGAGTTGAATTCTGAGGAAGAACTTTACAAAAAATTTCAAAATGAGGCTAACCAAGCAAGTCAAGAGGCCAGACTTTTCGAACTTGGATCTGGCAGTAATAAAGATGAAGAACTCGACTGTTGGATCAGAGAAGCCATAATAGGTCGAACTGATTGGGTTCTTATTGGTGGACCTCCTTGTCAAGCATATTCACTAATAGGAAGAGCGAGAAAGTCTAATCAAAATGGGTACAAGCCAGAGGAGGATAAAAAAAATTATCTCTATCGAGAATACTTGAAAATTATTGCAAAACACAAACCAGCTGTTTTTGTTATGGAGAATGTAAAGGGTCTTCTTTCTTCAAGAATTAACGGAAACAGCATTTTTGGTAAAGTTATAAGTGATCTTCAACAACCTGTTAATGATTGCGCATACATAATTCATTCACTCTCTGTGAAATCATCCTATTCATTAGGAAAACAACTTAGTCCGACTGACTATGTTATTGAGTCAGAACGTCATGGTATTCCGCAAGCAAGGCACCGCGTCATTCTTTTGGGCATACGTGAAGATCTTTCTTACATAGAACCAGAAACACTGCAAGATGACGAGCAGGTTACTCTAATAGATGTATTAGGTAATCTGCCCGAAATAAGAAGCGGTGTTTCGAAACAAGAAGATAAACATGAACTTTGGTCACATCATATCAAGAATGCGATTGGTCGAAGATGGATGAAAGGGATTAGAAAACGTTGGGGAAATGAATTGCATGAGAAATTAATTGAAATAATTAGTACAGTTAAGACGTTTGAATATGACAGAGGTGCACGATTTATTAGAGATGACAATATAAAAATCAACAAACTAGAATGGTGGTATAAAGATGAGCGCTTGAAGGGTATATGTAACCACGAGACTCGTACACATATGCCAAAAGATTTATGGCGTTATCTTTTTGCGGCTGCATTTGCAGAGGTTAAAAGTCGGTCGCCCAGATTGTATGAATTCCCTCCGGACTTGCTTCCTAAACACAAGAGTGTGAAAACGGGAGATTTTGATGACCGTTTCAGAGTCCAGTTGGCAGGGCGCCCTTCAACAACGGTAACAAGTCATATTTCAAAAGATGGCCATTATTTTATTCATCCTGATCCATACCAATGCAGGAGTCTGACAGTGAGAGAAGCTGCAAGATTACAGACTTTTCCAGACAATTATTTTTTTTGTGGAAACCGGACACAGCAATATATCCAAGTTGGCAATGCTGTGCCTCCGTTTCTTGCGTATCAGATTGCAAAGATTGTACGGGATATTCTGGAGAAAAAATAAGACGATGGCAGATATTGTCTCAAAAGAGCAGCGTAGTAGGATGATGTCTGGAATTAAGAGTAAAGACACAAAGATTGAGATTTCCATTCGTAAAGCCCTATTTTCAAATGGATTTCGTTACCGGCTTCACGATCAGAAGTTACCAGGAAAGCCAGATCTTGTGTTTCCAAAATACAAGGCGGTAATTTTTATAAATGGGTGTTTCTGGCATGGACATAACTGCCAATTATATACAGAGCCAAAGTCTAACACAGAGTTCTGGAGAGCCAAGATTGAAAGGAATCGATTGAATGACATTAAAAACATGATATCATTGCAAAAAAAAGGGTGGAGGGTTATGAATGTATGGGAATGTTCGCTAAGGAATAGAACAATAAGTGAAATTGAATCTGTCATTGAATCGCTAACTGACTGGTTGAGGTCGTCTGAATCATTTTGTGAAGTAAGAAGGTAATATTGTTCTCCGGCTCTTCGAATTATCATTTATATGAAAGTAGATTAAAATCTCAGATCCTGATGCGAAGATTCCCAATAACTCGCATATCAGTATGTTATAATGTGAATACAATTATTTAGATAAGTAAGGTTGTTTTTTAAGGTTGTCACAGGAAAATGTTCATATTCTCATTGGTGAAAAAGAAATTCTTTATTTAGAAATTGCTTATTGCTTGAAGTGTACTAGTATAAGAAAAGGGAAAATTCATGTCCGAACTGAAAGTTCCTCCCTATGCGCCGACGCTGATAGAATCAATGAGGTCTGTAGGATATTCTATACAATCAGCTATAGCTGATATTATTGATAATAGTATTTCTGCGCGAGCAAGAAAAATAGCTGTCCGCTTTTCCCCATATGATATTCCTTATGTAGCAGTTCTCGATGATGGCATAGGAATGTCATCTGATGAACTCACCCAGGCAATGCGTCATGGAAGTAAAGATCCATTAAGTGCTCGTGAAGAAAATGACCTTGGTCGATTTGGTCTTGGTCTTAAGACCGCATCACTTTCTCAGTGTAGGAAGCTTACAGTATTATCTTCTAAAAGTGGCATTATATCAGCAAGATGTTGGGATCTTGATCTTATAGCAGTTCGCGAGGACTGGATTTTATCAGTGCCTGATCAAATAGATCTTGAGTCCTTACCTCTTTTTACTGATTTAAAAAATCAGGCGCATGGCACACTGGTCATTTGGCATAATCTTGATCGCTTATGTGCAGGTGAGAGTTCAATAAATCGTGCTCTTGAAGAAAAAATGGATTCTGTTAGGGGTCACTTGTCTCTTGTTTTTCATAGATATTTAGCTGGTGAGGCAGGGCTTCCGAAGATTGAAATTTACCTTAATGAATGTCCGATTGAGCCGTCCGACCCGTTTCTAACCATGAACACTGCAACACAATCATTACAAGACGAATTCATTGAAATAGAAAAACATAGGATATCTATAAAGCCTTTTATACTCCCGCATGCCAGCAAGCTAAAGCCTAAAGATTTGCAGCTGGCCGGCGGTGAAGACGGCTTGAGACGCAATCAGGGATTCTATATTTATAGGAATAAAAGACTTATAATATGGGGCACATGGTTCCGTCTTGTAGGGCAAGAAGAGGTGTTTAAGCTTGCACGCGTTCGTGTAGATATACCAAGTTCTCTCGATCATTTATGGACTATTGACATAAAGAAATCGACAGCGCATCCACCTGAAGAAGTCAGACAAAACCTTAAACGAATTATTGACAAAATTGTTGGAACAAGTCGCAGAGTCTATACATATAGAGGACGAACAACGACCAGTGATAAGCTTGTCCATTCTTGGTCACGTCTCCAAGGAAGAGAAGGCATCAGTTACATTATTAATCGTGACCATCCAATAATTAAGACTTTTATGAACGGATTAAGTATTGATGAAAGAAAAATATGCGAGCTGATACTTGAGACACTAGAACATAATTATCCAGTACATGCACTTTATGCTGACATGGCTTCAGATCGATTAAAAGTAATTAATGAAGAGACTTTGGGAGAAAACTTGAAAGAGAAATTAGAAATGCTTGTTCAGTGTCTTTTAAATTCGGCATGTGTAATTGATGGCGGTAGAGAACATTTATTAGGGAACCTGCACTTATTAGAACCTTTTTGTGAGTATCCCGCAGTGACAGAATCTATCTTGAGGGAGCTTTCAAATGATTAGTGAAAATGTAAAAAAAATTGAAAATGCAGTTATTGCTACAGTGAACATTGATCAAATACCATCAGAGGCCGAAATATTAGAACTTGTAAATGGATTCCGAGCCGTTTTTCAAATCACTGATGAAGAAAAGAATATTGTAATAAGACGCTTACATGCACGACTTCGCATCGACATGGATACGGGGGCAGCCATTATAGAGAAAGACCATCAGTCTTGGCTGCCAGCGCGTAGACCTGACATCGAACCCTATTATTGGAGTAGATTCGAAGAGTATTTAAACAGAAATGGATGGCCCCCGAAAGTAACTAATACACTTGATAAGGTTACAGACGAGATCCTCGATTTCATGGGAGATCCTGTGAAGGATGGCTTGTGGGCGAGAAGAGGTCTTGTGATGGGTGATGTACAATCTGGAAAAACAGCAACATATATAGCACTATGCTGCAAATCAGCAGATGCAGGGTATAAACTTATTATATTGATGACCGGTACATTAGAAAACCTACGTCGGCAAACACAGGAAAGACTTGATGCTGGGTTTGTGGGGCTTGATAGTTCGGGATTGCTTTCACAACAACGGATAACTAGAGAAGTTGGAGTTGGATCTCTTGACCGTCGCAGAACAGCGGGAGTTTTTACGTCCAAAACAACCGATTTTAAAAGTTCTCTTATGAATACACTTGGTTTCAGGTTGAGTTCTTTTAAGGAACCTGTTTTGCTGGTAGTCAAGAAGAACAAGAAAATTCTCGAAAATCTTGAAAATTGGTTAAGATCTTATAATGCAGATAAAAACGGGGTTATTGATACCCCAATGCTTCTTATTGATGACGAAGCAGATAACGCCTCGATTAATACAAATTCACCGGAGACGGACCCAACAGCGATAAATGAGAGGATTAGAGCTCTTCTCCATCTTTTTTGCAGGTCCAGTTATGTCGGTTTTACAGCAACACCTTTTGCCAATATTTTCATTGACCCTGACTCGGATAGCGAGATGATAGGCGATGATCTTTTCCCGAAGCACTTTATATATTCTTTAGAGCCGCCAACTAATTATTTCGGTTCTCAAGCAATATTTGGAGATAATGGCCGGTTGGACATCATTAGAGAAATTAATGATGCAGAACAAGTGTTTCCATCAAGACATAAACAAATGTTAGTCGTTGAAGAATTACCAGAGAGCCTGTTAATGGCACTGCGATTCTTTATTATTTCAAATGCAGTACGAGATCTTAGGGGTGAGACAAATACACACCGCTCGATGTTAGTCAATGTAAGCCGTTTCACAAATGTACAAGAACAAGTTACGGCGTTACTGGATCGAGAATTAAGAGAAATTAATAGGAACATACGAAATTACAGTCAACTTCCCCCTTCTGAGGCTTGCAAATCAATAATACTATCAAAAATCAAGAAAACATGGGAAAGTGAATTCAACAAATCTGAATTTCAATGGCAAAATATTCAACGAGCACTGTTACGTGCTTCGTTGCCAATTGAAGTGCGAGCAGTAAATCAACGGACTGGCGCATCGACTTTGGACTATTCAGTACATAAAGATACTGGACTAAGAATTATTGCTGTAGGTGGCAACAGTCTTTCTCGAGGACTCACACTAGAAGGACTTTCAACGAGCTATTTTTTTAGAAATTCACAAATGTATGATACACTTCTTCAGATGGGGCGCTGGTTTGGTTATAGAGATGGATACGCAGATTTGTGCAGAGTGTGGCTCTCAGAGGAAGCAATTGGGTGGTATCAGCACATTGCTTCTGCAATAGAAGAATTACGAGATGAGATACGGAGAATGTGTGCCATGGGGTTAACGCCTGATGACTATGGACTTAAAGTTCGAGCACACCCCGAATCACTAATTGTTACTGCCAGAAACAAAATGAGGAAAGCACAAACAATAGAACGCGTGATTTCGATAAGCGGTTTGGGGACAGAGACACCACGTTTATATAAATCACAAGAAATAAATCGTGCAAATGCGGGAGCAGTCGAGATTTTGATTGATGAGTTGGCAAAGTCCGGATTTAATGCCGAGAGGTCTCGTTACAAAAACAACATATGGTATGCAGTACCAAAAGATATTATTTGTCGTTTTCTTAAAAAATTTGAAAGTCATCCACTTAATGTAACCTTTCAGAGAGATAGCATAATACAATTCTTGGAAAGAACAGACGAAAAGAAACTTCAAAATTGGGATGTTGTTTTACCGAACGGTTCAGAGACAACCCGAATATTTGCGGGGATATCCTATCAACCACAACGAAGAAAAGTATTGATTCAAGCGGATACACAATCCATATTGATATCTGGGGAAAAAATGCGTGTTGGTTCGCGAGGCATAGAAAAGGAGGGCGTTCCAGAAGACATTGTAAGTAAAATAGAAGAAGAATATCGAAATAAAAACAAAAACATTCCGGATAAGGCATATCGCGAAAAAAGGCAGAGACCGCTTTTACTGATTCATCTTCTGAAACCATTCACTAGCGATATGAAGGAATATGATACTGGTGGGCTACCTCTTGTAGCTGCGGGGATAAGCTTCCCTGAATTTGATGACAAAGACGCAGAACGTCGCGTTAAATATAGGATTAATCTAGTGGAATGGAGAAACATTTTCAGAGAAGAAGTTGACGACGATGCGGAGAGTTTCAATGATGCCATTTGAATCACGATGGGCATTGCTTGAACCAGGAGGATTTCTGCGAGTCGATGAAGATCATCCTTTAGATTTCTATATCGGTTTGGATGTTTCAGGAGATTGTATTCTTCTGTTGATTATTCAGGATGAGATTCGTATACAAGTACAGAGTCAAGCGATTAGCGTAACCTGTCGAAAACGAAACGATGGCCGTTGGGCATTAATGTTTCGTCTAATAAGAATGGACTTACGAAAGATATTTTCTCACCTTTGTGATGACCTTGTTGAATCGAGCAGAAAAATAACGGAAAAGTCATGTGCCGCACGTTTTATACTTGCGCGATTTGAACACTGGCAACGTCTTCTTAAGCATGGACATACTGGTCTACTTGAACAATCAGCAGTAAGAGGATTGATTGGAGAGTTGCTTTATATCAGAGAGGTTGCATTGATTCAATATGGTCCAACGCCCTCAATTGAAGGATGGCTGGGTCCGCAAGATGCTGCACAAGATTTTTATTACTCAGATTGTATCATTGAAGTGAAAACTATTCATACTGGCGCTTCTAAAGTTATAATATCATCTGCTGAGCAGTTAAGCGATTGTGGCAACCGTCTATTTTTGGTTGTTGTAATGCTTGATTCAGCAGAACAAGGTAATACAGGTGCATTTAGTCTGATTGATATAGTAAATGAAATACGACTGCTTTTCGAACTAGATCCTTACGCTTTATCTTTGTTTGAAGAACGCGTTGCTGAAGCAGGGTTTATTGAAAATGAAATATACAAAAACTATATATATAAATTTAATGGTTTTCGCTATTTTTCTGTGAAAGAAGGGTTTCCTCGGATCACCAAAATTCAACTTCCGATAGGAATAGAAAAAGTAAAATATGAAATTGATCTTGAAGCTTGTAAAATTTTCGAAATAAGCTAAATAATGAGGAATTAGAGTGGATCTTGACGATTTTAGAAAAGAATTTATTGAAACTGTTAAAGCACATGCGGCATCAGAGGGTGATCTTACCCGCGCAGCATTTGTATCAATAGCTTCTGAAAAGCTTATCGATGCAGAGGAATATTCTGATTTCGAACACTGTTACTTTGAAGGAAATGGCGTAAAGGACAGGAGATTGAAGCTATGTATAGATGGCTATTCGTTTGATGAGTCTGACGATTCATTTAAATTGTTAATTGTTGATTTCCGTGGCGGTGATACACCCGCAATACTTACGCTAACAGACGCAGAAGTAATGTTTTCGCGAATGAGTTCTTTTGTGGCTGAGGCGATGTCAGGTTTACTCCATCCCAAGCTCGAAGATAGTTCCCCAGCGTTTGCACTCGCAAGTAATATTCATCGCGACATTCAATCTATTACACGCTTCAGGCTTTATTTGGCTACGGACGCCATTCTTAGTACTCGAGTTAGGGACTTACCGGCTAAAAGTATAAACGGGAAACCTATTGAATATCATATATGGGATATCAAACGCTTTCATCGGTCATTTGAATCAGTTACTGGAAGAGATGAGTTAATAATTAATTTCTGTGATTTTCTGGAAAATGGTATTCCTTGTTTAGAAGCTAGTCAAACAGGGGAACAATATAAAGCATATTTATGTGTAATTCCTGGGACTGTCCTTGCAAACTTATATGATAAATATGGAAGCCGTCTTTTAGAAAGAAATGTTCGCTCTTTCCTTGGGATTCGAGGTACAAAAAGTGTGAATAGTGGTATCAGAAATACAATTATGAGCCAACCATCTTTCTTCTTTGCGTTTAATAATGGGATCGCTGCTACCGCAAGTTCTGTAACGATATCTCAAAAGAATAACCGATTACATATCATTTCTGCCGAGGATCTTCAGATTGTAAATGGTGGACAAACAACAGCTTCTCTTTCAATGGCAAGACGAAAAGATAAAGCTTGCCTAGATGAGATTTTTGTACAGATGAAACTTTCAGTTATTGTGCCAAGTTTTGCCGACGAACTTATTCCAAAGATTTCACGCTCTGCAAATAGCCAGAATAAGGTTAGTGATGCTGATTTCTTCGCAAATCATCCTTTTCATGTCAGAATAGAAGAACTTTCCCGCCGCCTTTGGGCACCCGCAATTTCTGGTGCGCAACACGAGACACATTGGTTTTATGAGCGCGCTCGTGGTCAATTTCTTAATGAGCAAGTTCGTATGACAGTAGCCGAAAGAAAAAGGTTTCTACAGCAGAATCCCCGTGAACAGATGATGACAAAGACAGATCTTGCAAAATATGAAAACGCTTGGAGAGAAATCCCTCATACTGTCAGCTTAGGTGCCCAGAGGAACTTTAGTAACTTTGCAGAACATGTTGGAGAATTATGGAAAAGTTCTGATGTTGATTTCAATGAGGAATATTTTAGAATTTGTGTTGCACGAGCGATCATATGGAAATTTACTGAACGAATGGTATCAAAGCAATCTTGGTATCAAGGTGGATACCGAGCCAATGTCGTTGCTTACACAATTTCTAAACTCTCACAACTTACTAAAGCAAATGCAAGGGGAAAAACAATTGACTATCGATATATATGGAATCAGCAGAGAATATCAAAAGCATTGGAAAAGCAACTTGAACATATTTCAGGGATAGTTTTTAAAATAATCGTGGCTGAAGATAGGCCAATTGACAATGTTACTGAATGGTGTAAAAAAAAGCTTTGTTGGGAGAGGGTCGATAATCTGAGCATTACACTAAACAAAGATTTCATTGATGAATTGGTTGATACAAATCAATTATCAGATGCGAAGAAGGAAGCAAGACTGCTGCAGATGACCGACAAAGGAATTGCTTCACAAACTGAGGTAGTTAACCTTGGCGCCCCATATTGGGGAAAGCTTATGTATTGGGCTGAAGAAAGGAAAATACTTACAGCAGAAGAAAAAAAGGTTGTCTCTGTAGCAATGCGGATACCAAATAAAATACCAACAGATTTTCAATGCATTAAATTGCTCGAAATACGCTCAAAAGTGGTGGGTGAGGGGTTCAAAGTATAACTTTTCATCTCTGAAAGAACCAAAATTGGAACAGACTTGCAGGTTTGTAGCAAACGGTTCAAAGATATCAATCATCGATAATGCGCGTAATCATACTTCAGTCGACTTATACCACAAACCTTGAAAGGATGTCTCCGAATCATATCCGCACGAATAATTTCCACTTTCATTTCCGGCTATGATTTCCTCGAGGCGCCAAGGTGGCATGATAGCCGTCTGTGACTGTCGGACTTCTACTCGCATCAGGTGGTCGTCGCCGGTATGAATGGGGGCCGAGGTACGATGGATGCAGAGGGCGCGGTTGTCCCGCATGAGAGCCCTTCCCAGGGCATGCGTGTAGCGGGGTCAGGAATAAAGTCCCACTAGAAAGCATATCAAATCAGTTCTGTCAGACAACAGGGCATGTCGATCGGCATTGAAAATAGACCCACTCTCGGCATCCAATTTTGACCCACTCACCAGCGTTGCCGTATTCTGTTCAAAACCTTTCTCCTCCGTTTTAACACTCCCAGTGGATGGCTTTCATCCAACGGCTGGTCTGTTTTAAGGCACTGCGAAAATTGTATTCATGTCAAATAGTCATATGCTTTATCCATCTGCCGAAAATTCGTGCCTTCGATCCATTGGTCTGGATTCATCCAATAACATGCTCTTGAGTCTCGACCCTGCAATAAAATCAGACCTGCAATGGATGAACTATCTTATTGTACTGAAAGGAGAATAGGACGTGTTGGAAATGATAGAGTAGCCTGCTCCTGCAAATGGCGCAGATATTGCGTCGATTCACTTGGGTAATTTTGATCGATACTCCCCATTGTATACGGTAAACCACGGATAACGCAGGGATATATTTTTTCGGATCGATGTTCGGGAATGTTTTTTTCTCCGCGTTGTGATCTCCTCCATAGTCGGAAACGATTCCCACCATCCATCCACTGCTCCGTGCCATGCGGAGGCCTGCAGGATGTCTTCGAACATGCGGATAAAAGAATATTTTTATCACTGCGTGCTTTCCCTGAATCCATTCTGTCAAACATCTAAAAAAAGCCTTTGTTGTCATGATTCAATAGGAAAATCCGACAAAGTCCAACTTACAGTGTCAGTGGGAAGTGGTTTATTCGTCTCAGGTCAAATTGATCATCATCAATAACTGAAGGAGGAATCGATCATGTTTACCAGGCCCAGTTTAAACATCGTGGATTGTATTGCATTCAACGCAAAATTCCGGGGAGATCGTGTCGCTTTCATCTGCGGCGAGCATCGCATCAACTGGAGGGAATTTAACAAGTACACCAATAAGATAGCTAATTCCCTTGTCAAATCGGGCCTCAAGAAAGGCGAAAAGGTCGGTTTGCTATGTCTCAACAGCATAGATGCCATCGCGGTATTGTTCGGAACCATGAAAGCAGGAGGAGTCATTGTCCCGCTCTCGTTATTATTAACCCCGCAAATGATTGCCTGCCTTGTGAAGGATGCGGCGTGCAGATTCTTTTTTACGGATTCATATTTAAAGCCGCTTGCCGATTTTTCCCTGCTGGAGGTTGACTCGATTCCAAAGGAAAAACGCATCTCCATCGGGTTCGAAGAGGAGAGATACACATCGTTACAGTCTTTTATCGATGAGTCATCGGAAGACCTGCCGAATGTCTTGCTGAATGATGATGACGAGGCATGCATTATCTATTCATCCGGAACCACCGGAGCACCGAAGGGCATTATCCATACGCATCTATCGAGAACGATGTTTGCCCTTTCCATGACGATATCTGCAGGTGGGATTAGCGCTTCAACGGTCATGATTGCAACGACGCCGCTCTTTGCCAACACCTTCTGGGGAACGATCATGCCCACGATGTTCGCCGGCGGGACAACGGTCATGTTGACCATGTTTTCACCCGGTGGATTTCTGGAGGCTGTTCATAAAGAACGAGGAAAAATTGCGATGATGGTGCCGACGCAGTTCCAGGGGGTCCTCAACCATCCGGATTTGAACAAGTATGACGTTTCCAGTCTTTCCTTGCTGATCTGTGCGGGAGCAACATTACCGGTCCCCTTGAAAAAGCAGATCATTGAAAAATTCGGCAATATCCTCACGGAAGCGTACGGAATAACGGAGGGTATAGCCACAAACATCCTGCCGGAATATATCCTGGAGAAGCCGACTTCCGTCGGCATTCCTGTATTTGGCGCCGACGTGCGAATCATCGACGACGAAGGCAAGGGGCTTCCTGCAGGCGAAGTGGGTGAGATTGCAGGATATTCTCACTGGTTCATGAAGGGCTATCACAACAATCCCCAAGCCACCGCGGAGATGGTCTGGCTTGATGAGAGCGGCCGCACCTTCATGCGTACCGGCGATATGGGACGGCTTGATGACGACGGGTTCCTGTATATCGTCGATCGCAAAAGAGACATGATCGTATCCGGCGGCCTCAATGTGTTTGCCGTCGACATTGAGGGTATTCTCCAGCAGCATGAAGAGATTAAAGACGTGGCGGTTATCGCCATCCCGCACGACAAATGGGGGGAGACTCCGCTGGCCTTGGTGATCCGGAAACCGGGAGCGAAGAGCACGGAGGAAGAGATAAAGGAATGGGCGAATGCGAAGCTGGCAAAGTATCAGCGGATAGGTCGTGTGGAATTTCGGGAAGAGGACTTCCCTCGCAATGTTCTGGGAAAAGTTCTCAAGCGCGTGCTCCGCGAGCCATACTGGAACGATCGCTCGTGAGCGTGGATCGCACGGATACAAGAGCTGGATGCAGGAAAACCGGTGAACGTATTTAAGAAAACGTCAATATCCTTAATTAGTCGTCCCTGAAAAACTGTAATATATTGTAATTATTGCTTTATTAATGGTTTGTTTAATGATAAGATCGCTAGAAATTAATTAGTGGAAAAAGGGGAGGCCGTGACTTCCACGGAACAGATTTTACATCAGATCGATGAGATCTTGCATCCCAGATCCGTAGCCATTGTCGGAGTACCCCGGGGTATGAAGACGGGCAGGCTTTTTTTCATGGCACTACTGGATCAGGGGTTCCCGGGTGACATTTATCCAGTATCGCCTCAAGCCGATGAGATAGAAGGCTTCAAGGCATATCCTACCGTTACGGCCATACCCGGAGCTGTGGATCTCGCCATCATACTGGTGCCCCAGCATCAGATCCTTTCCACGGTCAAGGAATGCGCTGCCAAAGGGATAAAGGGTGCTGTTCTGTTCACGGCAGGGTACAAGGAAACAGGGACGGATGATGGACGTGCCCAAGAGGAACAGCTGGTCCAAGTGGCCCGCGCTTCGGGTATGCGGCTCATCGGACCGAATTGCATGGGCATCTATGCACCGCGTTCCGGCCTTTCTTTCTTCCCTCAGTTGACAAGACAGCCGGGTCCGGTGGGGCTCGTGTCACACAGCGGGTCTCTGGCCAATGTTGTCTGCCTCACAGCCCCGAAAAAGGGGATCCGCTTCAGCAAGGCCATCAGCCTTGGGAACGAATGCGACCTGTCGAGCGCCGACTTTCTCCTCTATCTGGGAAACGACCCGGAAACACGCCTGATCGGTGCTTACATCGAAGGGGTAAAGGATGGCCCGCGTTTCTTTGATGCCCTCCGCACAGCCTCGTTAAAAAAACCCATCATCCTCTGGAAAGTAGGTTTAACTTCCGCGGGTGCCCAGGCGGCAGCCTCTCATACCGGCGCCTTGGCTGTTGCCAAGGACATATGGGAGGGTGTTGTGACACAGACCGGGGCCGTCCCCGTGGTGGGCTTCGAAGCCTGGCTCGATACCCTCATGGGGTTTGCCATGCTGCCGGAGGATATTGGTGATCGGATCGCCATCATCTCGGGGCCTGGCGGGTTGGCTGTTTCCGCTGCGGAGGCCTGTGCGGACAACGGCCTTCAACTGGCGCAGCTGTCTCCCGAAACTCGTGAATCCCTGGCTGCAATTGTACCCTCGACGGGCACAAGTTTGCGCAATCCCATCGATGTCGGCCTCACCGCATCTCTGGAGATCGGGATTTACATCAAGAGTATCCAAACCGTGGTTGCCGATCCCGCGGTTGATGCTGTAGTGGTCATTGGTGCCGGGTTTACCCCGGAGGCAAACAGGCTTTATACCGAAGCCATCATCGAAGCGCGCCGGCAGTCCGGCAAGGCCATCCTCATGGTCAATCTCCCCGGCTTTGACTCTTCCTATATCCCCCAGTTCTGCGACGCTGGCATTCCATACTTTGAATCGTCGGAACGGGCGTTGGGAACCTATACCCGTGTCCTCCGTTACCAGCACTGGCGAAAGAAACGGCAATGAACAGAGAAAGGAAACCCTTGCCCCCTTTTACTGCCGGCAGTGCGGAGTAAGGTTCGGGAGCGCTGAGGGTTCCCCAAGAACTGGATCCGTTTCTGGGGGGCAGGTCACTCGTTGTAGCCACTCTCCCAAGGGCTTCTCGTCCCGATACAAAGAGCCTGAACACCACCCACCCTGGGCTACCAATCCTCCAGAGATTACCCCAAAATAGATTGTTCACAGACCTTATCCATAGAAAACGGTCCATCCATCAATTGACCTTGCGGAGGCAATTTACAACCTGGAGAGCACTGCAAAATGAAAGAGAAAGATTATTAACAATACCAAAACAGTGCGTGTTGATGAAGGCAGAGAGGGATGAAAAAGACTTGATTCCCGGGCCAGCGTTAATTATAGTAACCAATGGTTATGCTGAAGTAATTTATAATCAAATACTAGTCCAGTCTTGGTCGTTGTATATTTTATTAGCAGGCTAGTTGAATAAAAAAATAAAGAGAATACTATGGCCAAAATTCTTGTCATTGACGATGATCCACTGATGTCAAATATGCTTTGTGACATGATTAAAAGCATGAATCATGAAGCTATTTCAATGCATACGTTAAATGAGGGGCGAGAAGCCATCGAGACAAATAGCTATGACATTGTCTATCTTGACATTCACTTACCCGACGGTAACGGATTGGATATGATGCCGATTATTCAATCGTCATTATCTCATCCGGAGATCATTATCATAACAGCGTATGGTGAACCTGCTGGAGCCGAATTGGCAATCAGGAATGGAGCTTGGAGCTATATCGAAAAGGGTTCTTCTCTGGAGGCGTATATTCTCCCTCTAGTTCGTGCACTAGATTATAGAGAGGCAAAAAATAAACGCAAGCCCTTCATGCTTCGTAGAGAGGATATCATCGGTCGTAGCAGAAAAATGGAAAGATGTTTCGAACTTTTGTCCCGTGCAGCAAGAACTGACTTGAATGTTCTAATAACCGGCGAGACTGGTACCGGAAAGGAATGTTTTGCGCTAGCAATACATAAAAACAGCAATCGTAAAGACAAAGAACTGATTACCGTCGACTGCGCGGCTCTTCCACCTACTCTTGTGGCAAGCGTGCTTTTTGGTCATGAAAAAGGCTCTTTTACTGGCGCCGATAGCTCTCGCGACGGTTTGATAAGGCAGGCTGATGGCGGAACTCTGTTTCTTGATGAGGTAGGGGAATTGCCCTTATCCATACAAAAAGAGTTCCTTCGGGTGCTGCAAGAAAAGCGCTTCAGACCCATTGGAAGCAGACGGGAGATAAGCAGTAGCTTTCGTTTGATTTCCGCAACAAACAGAAATCTTGATGAAATGGTTTTGCACGACCAGTTTCGCAGCGATCTTCTCTATCGGCTCCGGTCGCTGACAGTGGAGCTGCCGCCGCTCAGGGAGCGCTCCGAGGACATCATTGATTTGTTCTTCTTTTATATGAAGAGATTCTGCGATCGCCATGGTATCGATGTAAAAGGTTTTTCTCCTGAATTTCTAGGCGCATTGAAAGATTATAAATGGCCGGGTAACATTCGGGAACTGATTAACTCAATCGAACAAAGCCTTGTTCTTGCGTATGATGAGCCGACCCTCCATGTCAGACATCTGCCTGAGGATATAAGAATCAAACTTATTAAGAGGTCCCTGATAAAGAAAGAATCGAAACCGTCACAAATAGTAAACCCTCTTGAGACTTGGAAAGCCAGGCGGGAAAACATGGCAGCAAGAGTTGAAAAGCAATACCTCGAAGAGCTGATGGAGTACGTGCATGGAGACATTCCAGAAGCCTGTCACATCTCCGGCCTTTCACGAGCACGCCTTTACAGCCTTTTGAGTACGTACAAAGTCGAACGCAAGAGCGACAGCTAATGCGTCTTACAATATTGGACGAGTCTTATTTTTCTGGAATCACCTTATCTCCCCGTTTCTAAAAGATAATTGCTGCATGAATTATTGCGGCACAAGAAAATCTCAAAGAGAAGGATCTTATCAATCACAGATCCAACCCAAATGCATTCCCTCCAGATTCATATCCCGCATGTCTCTGCAATTGTCTGGCGGCTATTGTAACTATTTAATATTAAAGTTGTATTGATAGTTATGATTTGAGCATCCCCTCCACATAACAGAATGCTTTTCCATTCTTCATCTACTTCCATCATCAATGGCATGAAAATTGTCAAGGAATGACTCCGTGTCCAGTAAGCCGGCCCTCTCCATTTTCTTGGATCGGCCAGCCAGGCAAATGATGCGGCCATTGTGTTGGCAAACTGGAACGAAACCAACAGACTGGTGGAATAAAGCAATGAGGAGGATCGATATGTTCAAGAGGAGAAGATAAGCTTAGATATCAAGAAAAACAAGGACTTGCTTTTTTGAGTGATCGTCTGATTGCCTGTAAAAAAAAGGATGACACACAATCTTAATAAGGGAGCAGTCGCATGGATTGCAAACAAGACAAAGACGTTAAAGACAGTTTTGATCATACATTCAGAAAAGATAATAAGTACCTTACCTTTAAACTGTTTGGCGAAGATTACGGCATGGAGATCATCAAAGTTAAAGAAATCATTGGGATGATGACCATTACAGCAATACCCAAGGCGCCATCGTACGTCAAAGGGGTTATCAATCTTCGCGGAAAAGTAATTCCGGTAGTTGATCTGAGACTCCAGTTTGGATTGGAGGAATGTGATTATACGGAGAGAACTTGCATCATCGTAACGGAAACGAAATTGGGAAACAAAACACATCTGATCGGTATTATTGTAGATTCAGTTTCAGAAGTGCAGAATATAAAAAGTGGAGACATCGATCCATGTCCGGAATTTGGTAACAACCAGGTGGATACAAAATACATTCTCGGTATGGCCAAGACCGGGGTTGGGATTAAAATCTTGCTCGATATCGACGAAGTTTTAGCCGGTGAAGAACTTTTGGAAGTAGTGACAGCATAATGATGAATGAATCGTAAACGACAAAAAAAATAGAATTAATATTCGGGAGGAAAACCATGAAAAGAATGAAGCTTAGCGTAAAATTGGTGGGGGCATTTATTGTTGTATCATTGATCACGATTCTTGTTGGTTTGATTGGAGTGGTGAAAATTCGCGCTATCGATGAAGCAAGTACAGCGGTGTTCGAACAGAATACAAAACCTCTTGCATACATCTCTGGAGTTGCAACTGATTTTCAGGTCCAGCGAAATATGGTACGGGACGCAGTCATCACGAAATTCATGTATGAAAAGGACATCAGTGAACATATCAGTAAAGTAAAAGAACTGGATCAGAAAGGCATCGGTATCCTGAAAACGTTTGGCGAAACGGTCAAATCAGAGGATATGAAACGAGAGTTTGATAGCTGCATGGCGTCTCTGGGAGAATATTTACCACTTCGGGAGAAATTGTTTAATCTTATTCAGGCCGGAAAGCGCGATGAAGCGATCCAATTCATGCAGGGAGATATTGCGGCCCAAGGACTAAAAATTACTGCATCGATCGATAAATTAGTGAATATGAAAATTGCGGATGCGAAGAGCAAGGCAGATAATAATAACGCGACGGCCAGGGGCGCCATCTGGTTCACATTGATTGCGTCTGTAATTGGAACGATTCTGGCAGTCCTGCTGGGTGTCTATCTGTCCCTGTCCATCACCCGTCCGATCAATAGAGTGTCAGCTGGCTTGGCGGATGGAGCTGATCAGGTTGCTGCCGCATCTGCCCAGGTTTCGTCCTCAAGTCAGGATCTGGCCGAAGGAGCGTCCGAGCAGGCATCATCTCTGGAAGAGACTTCCTCGTCCCTTGAAGAATTGTCCTCCATGACCAAGCAGAATGCCAATAATGCAAACCATGCAAAGCAGATTATGGAGCAGGCCGCCCAGATTGTCGCAAGGGTTGATACTCACATGAATGAAATGGTGACCGCCATTAATGAGATATCAAAATCCAGCGAAGAGACGGGGAAAATCATTAAAACAATCGATGAGATTGCATTTCAGACCAATCTGCTTGCTCTTAATGCTGCCGTAGAAGCAGCCCGGGCCGGTGAGGCTGGTGCGGGTTTTGCGGTTGTGGCCGATGAAGTCCGTAATCTTGCAATGCGAGCCGCGGAAGCAGCAAAAAATACCAATAATTTAATTGAGAATACACTTAAAGTCGTTAAGCATGGAGCAGATGTGACATTAATGACGAAGGAAGCCTTTGGAGAAAACACGGTCATTGCAGCAAAAGTGGGTGAGTTGATTGGTGAAATCGCTGCGGCTTCCAATGAACAGGCTCAGGGGATCAGCCAGATCAACACAGCAGTTGCGGAGATGGACAAAGTGACCCAGCAGACTGCCGCAAATGCAGAGGAGTCAGCCAGTGCATCCGAAGAAATGAACGCACAAGCAGAACAGATGAAGGTATTCGTAAACGAATTGCTTGTGGTTATTGGTGAGACAGGCAATGGCATAGGGTCATCTCGTAAAACTGACAATGCCAGAGGAGTGACGAACGACCTTCACGGGACCAATTGGAAGACAAACGCATTGATTAAGAAAATCAATGGACCCATCGAGGCTACGGCAAGTGGTGTCAGGGGAGTGGCAAATAAGAAGATTGTTGCTCCGAAAGATGTTATTCCTTTCGAAGAAGACAACTTTAAGGATTTCTGATCAGATCTTGACCTGCAGAGGGAGACTGATAATCTCTCAGTCTCCCCTGCGGGAAATTATCAAGAAACAGGGGTTCAATTCAAACAAATATGGCCTGTAGGCATTATGGAAAGCAATATGAATAATAATATTAATAGTATGACGATGCGCATCGAACAACAAATTAATGACGTAGTTCATGAAATATTCAATGAATATGGCAATATTTTATTAGAATCAAATACTGAATATCTCATTGAGTCTGTATGGGGTGTAGGAATAAGAAAGGATCTAAACGAAGTACAAAATTCAATTCATGAAAAAATTATTCCTGTCATCGATGATGTATTTAATATTTTGATGATAAAGGAAATCAGTCAAGCACAGATTTTAAGCATCTACTATCTTGTCCGCAGCCTGATCACTTCTAGATTGATGCATATGATTGATCTTCTTCGTTTGGCCGTTAAAAAGGATACAAAGCAGCAAGACATTATAAAAATGTTAATGGATGCTGAAGCAATCGGCCATGCATAACCAAATCGGGTGTGTACATGATTGATAACTCGGGAAGCTGTAAAAATTGGCATAGTCTTTTTTTTGAAAACTTGCCTGATGGAATCCTCTACATAGAAGATCAAATTATCAGAGACTGTAATAAGGTCATCCTGAGTCTTTTGAACATTTCTGAAAAAAAACACATTATCGGTTTACACCCTTCAGAATTATCACCTCCTTTTCAGCCAGATGGACAATCATCAAGAGAAAAAGCGAATCTCATGATGGCCGAGGCTTCAAGGCTTGGATCACAACGTTTTGAATGGGTGCATCGACATAATGGGGGAGACATCCACATTGAAGTTTTACTTTTTTCTGTTCCCACTGACGAGAGAAAGGCGATGTTCGCCGTATGGTCCGATATTACAAAAAGAAAAACCGATGAAATATCTCTAATTCAAAGTGAAAAAAAATACAGGGCCTTATTTGAAAACGCCACTTGGGGAATATTCCAGAGTTCCGTAGAGGGAAATCTGCTCTTTATCAATCGTTCCATGGCAGAACTTTTCGGATACGACTCTCCTGAAGAAATGACATCTAAAATCAAACGATTAGGTACTCAACTATATGTAAAGCCATCGGACCGCAGAAAATTTGTCCGCGTCATGAGTAAAAAGAACAGAGTAGAACACTTTGAAGCGGAGTTTCGCAAGAAAGACGGCACGAAAGTTTGGATCTCGATCAATGCGTATGCCGTGACAAAAGAAGACGGATCGACTGCTTATTACGAGGGTAACATCCATGATGTCACAAATCGCAGGCTAGCCGAGGAGAAGTTAAGGATATCAAAACAATTTCTATCTGATGCAGTGAATTTTCTGCCGGATGCAACATTTGCAGTCAATAGAAACAAGAAAATTATTGTTTGGAACCGGGCCATGGAAGTTATGACCGGGGTTCCTGCACGAAAGATGCTGGGGAAGGATTCAGAAGCTTGCACAGTACTTTTCTATGGAAAGCAAAAAAGAAAAAAGCACTATATAATGGATCTCTTATGGGAACCAGACGCAGACGTAGGAAGCAGCTATCTACGAGTCAAACAGGAAGATGAGGCAATTTGTGCAGAGGCGTTCTGTCCAGCGCTCTACGGTGGGAATGGGGCATATGTCGTTGCTAAAATGTCACCAATTTGTGCGACTGATGGTAGGATGGTCGCAGCCATCGAATCTATTCGAGATGTTACCGAACAGAAACAAACAGAAAAGGCGCTTCATCAAAGCCTTGATCGATTCCGTTTGCTTTGTGAAAATGTTCCCCTAGGTATCATTCAAATAGATTATGATGGCGCAATATCTTATATTAATCAACAATTTGAAATGATGTTCGGCTATGGGTTGTGCGACCTTCAAGATATAAGAGCGCTTCAAGAAATCACAAAAGATGTTGATAATGGAACTTACAATCATTATGAAGGCATGAATAACCAATATCGAGGACTCTTTGGTATTTACTGTAAAGATGGAAAAGAAAGAATTGTACAAACAACCTCATCTCATATTGGCGAAAATGTTGAAATTAGAACTTACCAGGATGTAACAATTCAATATAAAATTGAGGCGCAATTGAGACAATCCCAGAAAATGGAAGCCGTCGGTACGTTGGCTGGTGGGATAGCTCATGATTTTAATAATATTCTTGGTGCCATTATCGGTTACACGGAAATGGCAGTGAAGGGGCTATCTGGAGAGCATAAGTCATTAGAATATTATCTGAAACAGGTTTTGAGTGGATGTATAAGGGCGAGAGACCTAGTTAAACAGATTTTATTCTTTAGTAGACGTACCGAGCATAAATTAAGTCCAGTAAGAATAAGCCCACTAATAAGAGATTCAGTTAAACTTATACGTGCTTCAACTCCATCAAATATAAAAATTCTCCAGAGTTTAAGCGCGTCTGAAGATACTATTTATGCAGATCCTATTCAGATACATCAGATTATTATGAATCTTTGTACTAACGCTGTTTATGCAATGAAGGGATCCAATGGCATTTTAACAGTTGAATTGAGAAACATTGAACTCAGTGATGATCAAGGACTGGACACAGGACTTCCGTACGGATCTTATGTTCGTTTGACTGTTCGAGATACGGGAATTGGTATAGAATCAAATAGGATTCATCGTATATTTGAGCCGTTCTATACAACAAAACCATCTGGTGAAGGAACAGGTATGGGACTGGCTGTTGTCCATGGTATTGTAAAAAGCTATGGTGGGACAATAATAGTTAACAGCGAACTCAATAAAGGTACCATTGTTAAAATATATATACCAGTACTTAAGAACATAGAATTGCCTGCTGAGGAAAACACTGCAAAAAGTATTGTTCATGGTAATGAACGAATCCTTTTCGTCGACGATGAACAATCTCTTGTGCAATTTGGAAGAACAATGCTTTCAGAACTTGGTTACCACGTTACTACAGAAACAGATAGCCTTCAGGCGTTGAAGACTTTTAGAGACAATCCACAAAATTTTGACCTTGTAATAACGGATTTTATGATGCCGAACATGACAGGTTATGCTCTTTCATTGGCGATCTTAGCCGTTCGGCCCGATGTACCGATTATTCTTAGTACCGGTTATAGCGATTCTATTTCGAAGGAAAAGGCCAAAGAAGCCGGTATTCGTGAATTTGTTTTAAAACCCCTTACAACATATGAACTGTCGACAGTTATACGAAGAGCTCTTCAAGGGAAAGCCTAACTTATATCCATTGGAAATAGAGATAAGCGACAGACGAAATAATATACACATTTATCAAATGTTATTTAAAGGTTATTTTTGAGGAGATTGATAAAATACCCAGAATCCGTAAACTATAGGTTAATGACGATTTTTTAAAATGAAAGAAAAGAGAAAATTCAATCGATATGATGTTGATGTCAATGTTACTGTTGAAATAAATGACAGAAATGGATTGGTAAATCAATTTCATTATAAATCTAAGAATCTGGCTGCCGGAGGAGTTCTTATTGCCTCTGGTAAATGTTCAATTCCGAATGATACAGAACTCAAGCTAAAAATTAATTTTCAATTTGAACGACTGAAGACGATTGAAAATCCGGAAGGGGTTCTCATTATGTTTGTCACGGGTCGTGTTATACGACACGATCCTGAAGGAACAGTCATTTGTTTCTATGATGATTGTAAAATGTCACAATGCTTGGATTTTCTACGGGAAAATAATAACTAGTTAGAATCTAAATTGAACAATCTCAGGCACTTTAAGCGTATCGATCTCAATGCATTTAATAGTTCCTGAATAAAGAGACTCATTGTCAATGATGTTCGTTATCGTACCAGCGTCGACTCCCCCCACCAACCACCAAGAAAGGAGGTCTCCGAATCATGACGGCGCGAGAATTTTCCACCTTTATCTCCGGCTATGATTTCCTGGAGGCGCCCAGGTGGCATGACGGCCGCCTGTGGCTTTCGGATTTTTACTCCCATCAGGTGATTGCCGTCGACATGGACGGCAACGTGGAGAAGATCGCCACTGTGGAAGAGCAGCCGTCCGGCCTGGGCTGGCTGCCGGACGGCCGCCTGCTGATCGTCTCCATGCTCGGCAGAAAGGTTCTGCGGCGCGAGCCGGACGGATCGCTGGTTGTGCATGCTGACCTGTCGGGCATCGCCGGCGGCTCGTGCAACGACATGGTGGTCGATGCAAAGGGCCGGGCCTACGTGGGCAATTTCGGGTTCGACCTGATGGGGGGCGCTCCCATGGAGACCGCCAGGCTGGCCTGCGTGGACCCGGACGGCAAGGTCAGCGTGGCAGCGGAGGATCTGTATTTTCCCAATGCGGCCATGATCACGCCCGACGGCCGGACCCTGATCGTCAACGAAACCTTCGGCAACCGGATCTCGGCCTTTGACATCAAGGCCGACGGAACCCTGGGGCCGAGGCGAGACTGGGCCTGCTTCGGTTCCCTCCCCCAGGGGTGCGAGCTGGCGGAGGTGTTCCCCCAGGCGAAGGTGGCGCCCGATGGAGGGGTGCTGGATGCCGAGGGGGCCGTGTGGATTGCCGATGCCATCGGCAACCGGGTTCTTCGTGTTGCTGAAGGGGGGCAGGTGCTAGAAGAAATCTCCACGGGGAGCCAGGGAGCGTATGCCTGCGCACTGGGAGGGCCGGACCGCCGGACCCTGTTCATTTGCGTTGCCCCGGACTTCCAGGAGCACCTGCGGAAAGGTGCCGGCGAGGCCGCCATCTGGGCCGTCAAGGTGGATGTGCCCGGCGCGGGGCGGCCTTGAACCGACGGACCGGACAGGGTTCAAACAAGACAAAAGGGGCGTGAGCGCCCCTTTTGCTTTTTAGGCATTGCTGTTTCTGAAAGGGAGCGATGGACCAGATCCGGGATGTCTCCGATTCATAACAGCGTGCGATTTTCCACTGCAGAAAATTGCCTTCCCCGGTGACTTGTCCCGACGATTCCTGCCAGTCAGAAAATAGTTGTAAATAACACAACGATTGTTGTAATGCTTACAACGACCGGGGGACCCCATGCTGATAAGACTTTTTTCGTCAAAATTGAGGGTAGAGCTTCTGGCGCTCTTCTTTTCGCGGCCGGACAGCAGCCTGTATATTGGAGAAATCGCAAATCTTACTTCGGAAGACAAGGGCAACATAAGCCGTGAACTGAGGAACCTGGAAGGCATCGGTCTCCTCACCAGCCGGAAAGAGGGGAACCTGAAATACTACGCTCTGAACAAGGGGTATCTGCTCTACGACGAGTTAAAATCCATAATCCTGAAGACAAGAGGTGCCGCAGGCAAGCTGACGGAAACGCTTACCGGGGTGAAAGGCATCAACTATGCTTTTCTCTATGGTTCTGTGGCCGCCGGTACGGAGACGGCGAGCAGCGATATCGACCTGATGATCGTCGGCGAAATCCCGCTGGAGAGCCTGTTGAGACTCCTGAAGGATCCGGAGAAAGTTCTCGGCCGGGCTGTCAATCCATCCCTGTACAGCCTCAAAGAGTACAGGAGTCGCATGAAAAAGAGGGACCCCTTTATGGTCAATATTATGGAGGAGCCCATCATTATGCTGATCGGAGATGAGGGTGAGCTACGAAGAACTGCTTGAAAAAAGACTGCTCAAACCTTTCAAGGCCAAGACCCTGCAAATCCGGCAGCAAGTGGATCTGGCGAATCGGGACCTGAAGGCGGCCAAAGCGATGCTCGGAATCAACAACGACTGGACATACAACATCGCGTACAATGCTATTCTTCAATCGGTTCGGGCACTCATGTATCAGGAAGGGTACAGACCGGTCGGGGAGGGGCAGCACAAGACGGCCATCCGGTTTGCGGAGCTTGTCCTGGGCGAGAGGTTTGAAGACGAGGTCCGCTTTTTCGACAAGATGCGTGTGAAACGGAATCAGGCCGTGTATGACACGGCGGGTATGATATCGAAAAGTGAAGCGGAGCAGTCGTTGGCATTCGCGACGCAATTTGTTTCGAAAATTGAGCGCGTGCTGAAGCGAGAGAAATGATGGTTCAGGGACTTTCGTGTCCTGAATCGTGGTTTCAATTCTCAGAAATATTTAAGAAAACGTCAATTTGCTGAGAAAGACCCGGCTTATCGCTTGCCCTCCATGGCCTTGGTCAGGACATCGATGCCCTGCCGGGAGGCGATGATGGAGGCGGCCAGGCTCTCCCTCGCCAGCTCCGCATTGTGCCAGCCGTCGCTGTTCTCGGCGGTCCACCATTCCCAGAGGACGTGTGCCTCTTCGTGCTTTTCCCGAGCCTGCGCGAGGGCTGATTCAGGGACGCCCGCCCTTCGGGCCGTCTCGTAGGTGTCGATCAGTTTCCCCAGCCAGTACTCGGCCTTCCGTATCTTGCCCTTCGTGTAGTTCTGGACCGTCTCGATCTGGTAACGCTTCTCTTCCGCCGTGGATTTGGGATGGCAGCCCAGGCAAGCCTCCCGGACCGAGTGGATGGGCCGGACGACGGCGTGGGTCGTGTAGCTCTTCCCCGATCCGGCCTTGACCTTCGGCATGTGGCACTGGTGGCACTGGACGCCGGCCCGGTCGTGGGCGCTGCCCCAATAGGTCTCCGCCTCCGGGTGCTGCAGCTTGACCAGCCGGGCGCCCGTCACGGCGTGCCGGAAATCGTAGAAGTTCACCTTCTTGTAGTGGGCCAGGATGTCCTTCGCGTTCTTCATCGGGTAGTGGTTCGTGCGGCGGTCCTCGTAGCCCACCTTCTTCCCCGTGCCGAACTCGAACCCGGCGTTGCAGGCGTATTCCACGTGGCACTGGGCGCACATCATCCGGGAGTCGGTCTTGCCCAGGACGCCGATCTTCCGGAAGCCCCGGAAATCGACCACCTTCATGTCCGTCTTCCCGTTCCGGGCGAAGGTCTGCGCTCCTTCCTTGTCGACCGCCTCGATGAGGGCGTCCCGGACGACCCGGGGGGCGGCGCCGTGGCCGTCATGGCAGTGGATGCAGCCCACGGGGTTCTGCGTCGCCCTGGACATCGCGGCGACATCGGATCCCCGGTCCCACTTCGCCTTCGGATCCTTGTCACCCATGTGCTTCCAGTTCAGGATGTGGTCGGAGGTCTTGCACTGGATGCAGGTGGCGTTGCCGGCCTTCGCGGTCTCGGGCAGCTCCCGCCCCGTGTCGACGAGGACGTCCCAGGCCCGGCCGGTCTGGTTGATGCCGGCAAAGCCCTTCTTGTGCTGGAAGCGGCCGCCGATGAAGCGGTCCACCACGAACTGGTCGGTCAGCATGAAGACGTGCGCCCGCGGCTCGTTATGCTCCTTCGTGAAGCCGTGGGGGGCCAGGAGCTTGTCCTGCATGGGGGAGCGGCCGGTGGGCACGCCCTTCTCCTTTCGGGCCTGGGCCTGGTAGTTGACCATCCGGAAGCTTTCGAGCTGGTCACTGTGGCAGCGGCCGCAGACGGGCTGGTCAACCGCCAGCGCGGCCGGCTTGTTGCGGGGGTTCTGCAGGTGCTCCTTCATGCCGCTGTGGCAGGTGCCGCAGGCGAGGGGCCCGTGCCTGGATCCTTCCTTCAGGGATTTGATCTGGGGATGGCATCGGTAGCAGGTTTCCCGGGAGTCCCCGGCGCCGTTCTTCTGGGCTGTCGAAAATGCCGGAATCAAGAGGGCGATCGACAGGGCGGCCAGGACGACGAATCCGATGTTCCGTCTGCGCATGCCGGACCTCCTTTGTCTTGTCGTTCCGTTGTCGGCTGGTGAACCCCGTTGCGGCACCGGATCGCGCGGGGACCCGGCATCCCGGCCTGGCGTATATGCAAGACCCCTCCCGGGGAATACGCCCGCGGGACGGGCGAGAGACGAAGGGTGGATGGCCAATCGGGCTTCATCATCGACGAATGTGTGCCCGATGTCAAGAATCAGGAAGCCGTTCGCACCCTTGTCGTGCACGAATCCCTCGACAAATGAGACGGTGGCTGTTACCTTCGCAGAAATTCCGGAGGTTTTCCGGCAGGGCTCCGCTCTCGGCCAGCGGCCGCCTGATACGTCAGCCGGGCGAGTCCCGGCGGCGCATAATGGATATTCGAACCCTTGCCGGGAATCGGGAAACGTCAATCCGGCGGAAAGCCGGGCAGAGCCTTTGTCGATTTCCGCAGCAAGCAAGCAGTGTGACAAGTCCTTCACGGTTAAGGGATGAAGCGGCAATCCGTCGCCGATTGACGGATATTGCACCGGCACACCGGGCGTCCGGGACCGGCTGGAAAATCCCTTTTGCAAAGAGATCGGGGGGAGCATCATGGACGAGAAGAGAGAGAAGAATCTGAATGCGCTGAAGGAGAGATATCCGGAGAAGTTTACAACCGCGGCCGAGGCATTCAGCGGCATACGGCGCGGAAACGAGCTTTTCATCGGTTCGGCATGCGGTGAGCCGCGCTATCTGGTTCGCTCCCTCGTGGAGTATGCGCTCGCAAAGCCGAAAGCCTTCTTCGACGTCGAGGTGATCCACCTCTGGAACGTGGGGCCGGCCGAATACGCCGATGAGCGGCTCCGCTCCAACTTCCGGGTCAATTCTTTTTTCGTGTGCGATGCCGTTCGGAACGCCTTTTCCTCGGGCCTGGCCGACTTCACGCCGATCTTTCCGTTTCAGATGCCTCGCGCCTTTGAGCGGGGTTTCCTGGACCTGGACGTGGCCCTGATCCAGGTATCCCCTCCGGACAGGAACGGGTACATGAGCCTCGGGGTCAGCGTCGACATCGTCAAGTCGGCCGTGAAGCGGGCGGATCTGGTCATCGCACAGGTAAACAGCTTCATGCCCTGGGTGCCCGGCGACACGTTTATTCACGCCACGGACGTGAACTTCCTGGTTCCTTTCGATGAACCCCTGATCGAATACAGGATGGAGCACTGCGATGAGATTGTTTCTGCAATCGGCCGCTACGTCTCTCTCCTTGTGAAGGACGGAGATACGATCCAGGCGGGATTCGGTCCCATTCCGGATGCCGTGCTGGCGAACCTCAGGGAGAAGAAAGACCTTGGGATTCATACGGACGTTCTCACGGACGGAATGGTCGCCCTGATGCGCTGCGGAGCCGTGACGAACCGGAAGAAATCCAGAGACAGGGGGAAAACCGTTGCCGCACTTTGCGCCGGGACAAAGGAGAGCTTCGAGTACATTCACGAGAACCCGATGGTGCAGTTCATGCCGATCGACTATACGAACAGCCCTCTTGTCATTGCCTCGCAGGAGAACATGCTCTCGATCAACGAGGCCCGGCTTGTCGATCTGACCGGCCAGACCACGGAGGAAGATCCTGAATCGGCGACTCCCCGCGGGATCGGAGGACAGGCGGACTTCATGCGGGGCGCCGCCATGGCCGCGGGAGGCACGGCGATCTTCGCCATGCCGTCCACGACGCCGGACGGGAGCCGCTCGCGAATCGTGGCGTCGCTCCAGGGAGGCGCCGGCATATCCAACATGCGCTGCGATGCCGAATATGTCGTCACGGAGTACGGCTATGTCTTTCTCCATGGACGGAGCCTCCGCGAGAGGGCGATGGCCCTCATCAGCATCGCCCACCCGAAGTTCAGGCCTTCCCTGCTCGAAGAGGCCAGGAAACGGGGGCTTGTTCTCCCGTCTCAGACCCTTGTGCCCGGAATGGGAGGCATTTATCCGGAACACCTCGAGACGGGGAAAGTCCTGAAAAACGGGGAGCCCGTCCTTCTGAGGCCGGTCAGGCTCGGCGACGAGGACATCCTGAAAGATTTCTTCTACGCCCTGTCGGACAAGAGCATCAAGCGCCGGTTCATGAATGCGCGGCTCGACATGCCTCATGAAAGGCTCAAGAATTTTATCGTGGTCAACTATGCCGAGGAAATGGTGATCCTCGCCGTGCAACAAGAGGAGGAGGAAGTCGAGACGGTCATCGGTGTCTGCGAGTACCGGCTTGATCCAAAATCAAATTACGGGGAGGCTGCCTTCGCAGTGCGGGACGATCACCAGGGGTTGGGTGTCGGGTCGATGCTGTTGAAATACCTTACCCAGGTTGCCGTGAAGCAGGGGCTCAACGGCTTCACCGCCGAGGTGCTTGTCGAAAACACCTCCATGATGGGTCTCTTCGAGAAGATGGAGACCAGGATGGAGAAACACATATCCGACGGGGTGTATGAATTGAAGATGACCTTCAAGCGGGAGTGACAGGAAGGGATCTGCCTCTCCAATCTACGGATCGTGCAGTTCCATTCCTCATTACGAGACACTGAGGAGGTGCGACGTGGCCGATTTTCCCTGGTTCAAAAACTATGACTCGGGGGTGCCCCACACCCTGGAGCCCTACCCGGACCGGACCCTGCTGGACGTGGTGTACGACACCGCACGGCAGCGCCCGGGACACACGATGATATGGTTCAAGGGAGCCGTCATCACCTATGCACAGTTCCTGGGACACGTGGAGGGGGTGGCGCGGGCGCTCGCCGGGCTAGGCGTGAAGAAGGGCGACCGCGTGGCCCTCATGATGCCCAACATCCCCCAGATGCTCATCTGCCAGTTCGCCGTCTGGAAGGCCGGGGGCATCGCAGTGCCGGTCAATCCCCTCTACGGCGAGGCAGAGCTGGTGCACACCCTGCAGGATGTCGGGGCGGAGATCGCCATCGTCATGACCCCGTTCTACCGCCTGCTGAAGAGCGTCCAGGAGCGGACGGGCGTGAAGACGGTCATTGCCACGTCGGTCAAGGAGTACCTGGCGCCGCTGAAGCGCTTCCTTTTCGGGCTCCTGATGGAGAAGAAGCAGGGGCATGCCGTCGAGCTGGAGGCCGGCGACCTCCGGCTCCAGGACGCCATCCGGAAATACGCCGGATCGCCGCTTCCGGAGGTGAAGCTGAACCGGGACGACACGGGGCTGATCCTCTTCAGCGGGGGCACCACGGGCACGCCCAAGGGCGTCATGCTGTCGCACGGAAGCATCTTCATGAACGGCATGCAGACACGCTCCTGGTTCTCCACGCTCCTCGTGGACTGGGAGGACGTCACGGTCCTCCTGATGCCGCTCTTCCACATCTACGGAAACATCATCCTGGTCTCGACCCTGCTTCATGCCCGGGTGCCCATTGTCCTCGTGCCCAACCCGCGGGACGTCCCCGACCTCTTGTCCACCATCCGGACGACCCGGCCGCGGTTCTTCCCGGGCATCGCCACGCTGTTCATCGGCCTGATGAACAACCCGGAGGTGAAGTCCGGAAAGATCGATTTCCGGTCCATGAAGATGTGCGTGGCCGCCGCCGCGCCGCTCCTGCCGGAGACGAAGAGGAGCTGGGAGGCGCTGACCGGCGGAAAGCTCGTCGAGGCCTACGGCCTGACGGAGTCGGGCATCATCGCCATGGGGCCGATCCTGGGAACGTGGAAGGAAGGGGCCGTCGGCCTGCCCACCCCGGACGTGGAGGTGAAGATCGTCGACATCCTCACCGCCGAGCAGGAGATGCCGACCGGGGAAACCGGCGAGATCGTCATCCGGTCGCCGCAGCTGATGCAGGGCTACTGGAACAATCCGGAGGCCACCGCGGATATGCTGCGCGATGGATGGCTGTACACCGGCGACGTCGGCCACCTGGACGGAGACGGCTACCTGTTCATCACCTCGCGCAAGAAGGAGTTGATCAAGCCCAGCGGCCACCAGGTCTTCCCCGGGGAGGTGGAGGAGGTCATCGCCCGCCACCCGGCGGTGCTCGAAGTGGGTGTGGCCGGCGTCCGGGACCCCGAGCAGGGGGAGGCCGTCAAGGCCTGGGTCGTCTTGAGGCCGGACGGGACGTGCACCGAGGAAGAGTTGAAGGTCTTCTGCCGGGAGAGCCTGACGGCATACAAGGTGCCCCGGTACGTCGAATTTCGCGATTCGCTGCCCAAGTCGCTGATCGGCAAGGTCCTGCGGCGCGTGCTGCAGGAGGAGGAAGAGAAGAAGCGGCGGCCGGGCGGATAGGCCGGATCGATGGTGCACGGTCCCAATGCATCCGGTCTGTTTTCAGGGGGGAGCATGAAAAAGATATTCATTGCGTGGATGGTGGCGGGGCTCCTGGCGGCAGGCTGGAGTCCGGTGTTCGGGGGAGCGTCCGTCGAGGAGCTGGTCCGGCTGGCGCCGCGCATCACCCTGGAGGACAAGAAAATCTCGACCTTCGAGGTCCGGGGCACCCTCGACTTCGAGGGCATCCAACTGCGGTTCCTGGTTGCGGGAAGGCAGCCCAACCGGCACAGCCTGACTGTCCTGGATCCCCGCGACGGGATGCCGATCCTGGTCGGCGCGGGGAACTCCTACCTGTTTTACGACCCGGTTGCTTCGGAGGTCCTCCTGGGCAAGGCGGCACCGCAATTCCTCCTCCGGATGGATTCCGCCGAGGAGAGCCTGAAGCTGGTGTTCGGGGTGCATGAGCCGGAAGACGGCAAGGGGAAGCCGGGAGAGGCGAGGGCCGACGACGTGGTGATCGACCTCCGCTCCGTCATGGCCGGGGCGGATCAGGGCATCGGGATCGCGAAAGCGGAAGGAGACCGATTCGTCGTCGAGGGGAAGACCCGGCGGGGGGGACGATTCCTGGCGTACGTGACGCCATCGAGAAGCGGGAGCCCTTACGGCCGGATCGAGTTTTTCAAGGCCGATGTGAACGCGGTGCGGCCGTTTTTGGTCCTGGACCGGATCGTCCTCAACGGGCCGCTGCCGGAGGAGCGCTTTGTCCTCTCCGAAGAAAGGCTGCTTGCCGCCGTCCCGTCGATCCGGCGGGTGCCGGACGGCGTGACGGTCAGGAGGGACGTGTCGCTCGCCACCTTCTACCGGGCCCTCGTAACCCGCTTCATCCTGGCCGACCCGGCCAACCGGAAGATGATCCCGGTCGTCGAGAAGATGGCCCGCCAGGTGATCGACTGGGAAGAGGTAAGGAAGAAAGACGCGGCGATTGCGCCGGCGCTGAAGGCCGTTTTCAAGGACCTGGAGGCCGCGGGCGCCGCTCCGTAGCGGCACGGAAGCAGGGAGCCGCAATCAGAACAGGAGACCGGCGGATGTCGAACATCGGGAACGAGCCGAAACACAAGGGGAAGCTGATCCAGGGCGTGCGGTCGACGCTGGAGCACCGGGCCGCCTGGCTGTATCTCCTCCTGGATGAAGCGGAAAAGCGCGGCATCGACACGGAAGGCTTCGCGAGGGCGGCCATCCTGCGGTGCGGGTGTTTCCAGGGCGGACAGCTCGTTGACAGGGCGGGCACCAGGAGCCTGAAGGGACTGAAGAAAACGCTCTTTACGCTGCCGGCGAGGATGGTCTTCGAGATGAAGATCCTGTACTGCACGGACGACCGGCTGGAGATCGACTTCCACCACTGTCCGCTGGTGGCGGCCTGGCAATCGTACGGCGCCGCGGACGAGCGGATCGAGAAGCTCTGCGACATCGCCATGCAGGGAGACCGGGGCATCGCCGAATCCTTCGGCTGCGAGCTGGAGCTGGGCGAGACCATCGCGAAGGGACACGGCAGGTGCCAGATCCGGTTTGTGAGAAAAAAGACGAGTAAAGGGGATGGGGTATGAAGAAGTACCTGGTGGTGATCGGCATTGCAGTCCTGCTTGTAATCGTTCTGGTGGGGTGGTGGATTGTCGGCCGCCCGGACCGCGGAACCACCGGCTCGGTGAGCACCCAGTTCCGGTGGATCGGTCCCAACGACAAGATCGTGGTGGACGGATTCGACGATCCCAAGATCCAGGGCGTGGCCTGCCACATTGCCCGGGCCCAGACCGGGGGCGTCAAGGGAGCCCTGGGCGTGGCGGAGGACACGAGCGATGCCAGCATCGCCTGCCGCCAGGTGGGTCCCATCCGGTTTACGGGCGAGATCAAGGACGGCGAGCGCGTCTTCGACGAGCAGCGCAGCCTCGTCTTCAAGTCGCTGCAGGTCGTCCGCTTCTACGATCGGAAACGCAACGTCCTGGTCTACGTGTCCTACAGCGACCGGGTCATCTCGGGCAGCCCGAAGAACAGCATCAGCACGGTTCCCGTCATGGGGTGGCAGGCCCCCTGATCCTGGAAGAAGGGAATGGCATACAGGAACGAGAGGGATTTCGACTTCGGTTCGTTTTTCATTTCCATCCAGCGTGGATTCGACAAAAGAATTGATAGAGCCCTCTTTGCGATTCAACGTTCAGGAACGAATCTCTCCGCGAGGTGTACAGGGTTTCCGTTCAGCGAACGCCCCATGCAACTTCAGACACGAAAGGAGGCAGATAATGAAACGATCAGCCGTCATCTTTTTCTTGCTTTCCATGGCCATTGCAATCTCCGGATGCGCAACGATGAGCGACATTTCGAGCTCCGTCTCCACGACGGTCACATCCATAACCTCGAACGTGGATCCGAATCTCGTGGCCAAGGTCCCGGGGGACAAGCGCGGGGATTTTCCCAAGGCGGAGTTTGCGGTCCGGGTCGCCGATGAAAAGCTGAAACTGGCGAAGATGAAAACCGAGTTGGCGGCAAAGCAGAAAAAGCAGGCCGACTATGAAGAGGACCTCGTGGCAATCGGCCTGAAAGATGCAAACCTTGATTACGACATCGTGAAAATGGCGGCCGTTGACGCGGCGGGCCTGGGCAAGAAGGAAGAGAACATCAAGGCGACGACAAAACTGAAACTGAAGAAAGTCGACCTGGAGGGAGACCGGATCAAGGCGGAGGGGAATATCACAACCGTCAAGCAGCAGATCACGGACCTGGCTGCCAGGATCAAGGCCCAGGAAGAGCAGATCGCGGGTTTGACGGCCGGGAAGGCAAAGCCGGAAAAGGAAGGGGGCGCGGCGGTGGAAAAAGCGAAAGCGGCAGAGGAGAAACGCGGGGACGACAAGGTGGCGGCTCCTGCGGCGGTCCCGGCCCCGGCAACGCCCCCGGCTCCCGCGGAAAAAGCAAAGTAGGCGCAAAACCGGGGCTGGCCCCTTTCTTCGAGGTGAATCCAATGAAGCATTCCATCGGTGCTCTTCTGCTTGCATTTGCCGTCCTGTGTTCCGGTTCTGAAGAGGCCGCCGCGGCCGGGGGAGGGAAGGCCGCGGCAAAGGGACAGGGGAACAGGATCTATCAGGTCATGTGGCAGGGTGAAAATGTCGGCGGCCGGCTGACGATCAACGGTTTCACGGTCAGCGACTTCAAGGGGGGACCCGTCACCGGCACCGCCGCCGTGAACGTCTGGCTGACCGGCCGAAACGAGATCCGGGCCGAGCTGCGCAAGAAGGATCCGAAGGCCCCGGCGAGCTTCTCCCTGGGCGCCTCCGGGCTGGCCATGGGAGACGTCGTCTCCACCGGCGACCGGGGAAACCTGTTCCACGTCATGCTGGCCGACGCCGACCTGTCGGGACGGACGCCGAAGGTCGTGACGAAAACGTTCAACACGAGCCTGGACTTCAGCAGCCATCTCCTGGCATCCGGGCCGTCCCGGTTCGGCGAGCGGGAGGTCCTGGAATATGCCGTCCGGCTCCATGGTCTTTTCCGGAAGAAGGACGCCAGGGCGATCCTGCAGGCGATGGAGGTCAAGGCGGAGGATTACGCCCGGGCCTACGGGCGGCCGGTGGCGGACTTCCGGGAATCCGTCGCTTCCATGCTGAAGGAGGACTTTTTCAAAGGCCGGCTGGCCGGGATCGATGCGAAAAAGCTGAGGGCGGAGAAGGTGAACGGCCTTTGGCACATTCGTGACGGGGATGCGGAATTGATCCGGACCCGATCCTCCGACGGCTCGACATCGGAGCTGCCGATCTTTGTCGGCGACATCGAGGGCAAACTGATGGTTGTCCGGTAACGTGAAGCAAGGGGTCAGAAAAGGTTATTGGATCAGGAAAGGGAGGTTGTGATGGGAGTGTCTTTTTTGAAGAGGTTGTGCATTGTCCTTTTGATGTTGAGTCTCACGTTCATTCCGACCGCTTCGGCACAACGTTTGGAGACCGGCAAGGCCATTGATGCCGCTGTGGAATGGGATAACGGCAAGGCGTATTTTTTCAGGGGCAACCGGTATGTCCGCTATGACATCAAGGCCGACCGGGTTGATCCCGGTTATCCGAAGCCGATCAACGGAGAGACCTGGCCGGGGGTGCCGTGGACGGACGGCATAGACGCCGCCGTGAACTGGGGCAACGGCAAGGCGTATTTTTTCAGGGGCAACCAGTATGTCCGCTACGACATCAAAGCCGACCGGGTTGATCCCGGTTATCCAAAACCGATCAACGGAGAGACCTGGCCGGGGGTGCCGTGGATGGACGGCATAGACGCCGCCGTGAACTGGGGTAACGGCAAGGCATATTTTTTCAGGGGCAACCAGTATGTCCGCTACGACATCAAGGCCGACCGGGTTGATCCCGGTTATCCAAAGCCGATCAACGGAGAGACCTGGCCGGGAGTCCCATGGATGGACGGCATCGACGCCGCTGCAAACTGGAGAAATGGGAAATCCTATTTCTTTAAAGATGGCGAGTATGTTCGTTTCGATATCAAAGCGGACAGGACCGATCCGGGATATCCGAAACCGGTCAATAACGAGACTTGGCCGGGACTGCCAAGCCTGACACGCTGATCGGATGTAGGGGGCATTTCAAGACCTGACTCCAGCACGACGGGAAAAGCAGCGGAGCCGTTTCAACCAGTATGAAAACGTGATAATGTCGAAACGCCATGGAACCTCCCTCTCCCTTGTGACCCCTCTTTCCATGGGAAAGGAGGCTGAGCGATGGGCAAACTGAACCGGAGGGAATTTCTGCAGATCAGCGCGGCGGGGGCCGGCACCGCCCTCCTGGGCTGGGAGGGCATCGCGGAGGCCGCCCGGAGCGCGTCGCCCGGGTCCTCGCCGTTTCCCGGACCCGTGTACCGAACCCTGGGCCGCACGGGGCTGAACATTACCGTCATCAGTTTCGGAGCGATGCTGACGCCGGAGGCGGAGGTGCTGGAGACGGCCTTCGACCATGGCGTCAATTACGTGGACACGGCCAGGGTCTACATGGGCGGCCGGAACGAGGAGATCGTCGGGAGGGCCCTGAAGGGCCGTCGGAACAGGGTCTATGTCGCGACGAAGACGACCGGGCGGTCGGGAAAGCAGGTCATCCGCGACGTGGAGACCAGCCTCAGGATGCTGGAGACGGACCGCATCGACGTGATCCAGCTCCACAGCATCTCCGGGAGGCAGGACCGGATCTTCAGCGCGGACATCCGGGAGGCCCTCCTTAAGCTCCGGCAGCAGGGGAAGGTACGCTTTTTCGGAGTGACCTCCCACAGCAACGAGGCCGAGGTCCTCCATGCGCTGGTCGACGACCGGGACCGGTTTTTCGACGTAGCCCTGGTGAAGTACAACTTCGAGAGCGACGCCGCGACGACGAAGGCCCTGGCACGGGCCGCCGGGGCCGGTGTCGGGATCGTCGCCATGAAGTCCCTGGCCGGGGGATACCGGACCAACCCCCCGGGGCCGATCAGTCCCTACCAGGCCGCCCTGAAGTGGGTCCTCAGGAACCGCCATGTCGCCGCGATCATCCCTGGAATGCGGGACATGGCGGAGCTTCGGGAGGACATCGCCGTGATGGGGATGAAATTCGGGCCCCTGGACCGCTACATCCTCGATCATTACCGGGCCTCCATCGATTCCGTGTACTGCCGCTTCTGCGGCGCCTGCGAGGCCGGATGCCCCTTCGGCGTACAGATCGGCACGATCAACCGCAGCCTCATGTACGCGGAGGCTTACCGGGAAGAGGGCCTCGCGCGCGAAACCTACCGTCAACTCCCCGTTTCTTCGTCTGCCTCGGTATGCCTGGACTGCCGGACATGCACGGCGAAGTGCATCCACGGCCTCGACATCCGGGCGAAGATGGAGCGGGCCGGGAAGCTCCTGGGTTAGGGGCACCCGTCCGCGCCGGGACCCGATTTTCAAAAAGGAGGGAACGGCGGTGATCCGTTTGCGATTCGTATACGCCGTCGTAATCGGGATCGCTCTGCTGTTCCCGGCGGCAGCCGTCCCTTCGGCGGGGCCTGACGACTGCGCCCTGCGGGGCGTGCTTCCCCAGCCGGGGTTCGCCGCGGGCTGGACGATGAAGGAGCCGGCCGGCCTCTTTGTCCGGGACACCCTGTTCGAGCATATCGACGGCGAGGCGGAGCTTTTCATGCCCTACGGGTTCGACCTGCTCGCCACCGCCACCTACGTGAGCGCGTCGGACCCGGACGTCTGGCTCGTCGCCGATGTCTACCGGATGGGATCCCGCCTGGACGCCTTCGGTATTTACAGCAACTACCGCCGCGGGAGGGAGGAGCGCATCGACGTCGGTGCGGAGGGCTTCATCCTGCCGTCCCAGTTGATGTTCTACCAGGACCGGTACTTTGTGCGGCTCCAGGTCACGGGAGCCACCAGCCTGCCGCGAAGCGACTTCCTGGCGTGCGGACGGGCGATCGGGCAGAGGCTGCCGGACCCGGAGGGGCGGCCCCCGGAGGTGGAGATGCTGCGCATCCCCGCCGTCGTGCCGGGGAGCGAGCGGTATTACGCCCGGAGCCTCCTCGGCTACGCCTTCTTCCGGCGGGGACTCCTGGCGGAGGCCCTGGAGGAGGGGAAGCGGATCCGGGTTTTTGTCGTCCTGGAGGCGGACGGGGAGGGTGCCGGGAAAGTCCTCGCCCTGTATCGATCCCACCTCGCGGCGGAGGGCCGCGGCCTCCGGGGGCGGGGCGGGGGAACCCCCGATTCGCTGGCGGCGGTCGATCCCCTGTATGGGAACGTGCATGTCCGCCGGATCGGCAGGTTCCTCGTCGGCGCCCTCGGGGCGGATGGCGCTGCCGCGGAGAGGATCATCGGACAGATCGGGGCACGGATCGCCGCTATGCCGCCGCTTCGCGGCAGGCCGCGGCCGGCAGGAGGCACGCCTTGAACGACGAAGGGAAAACCCGGGAAGAGCTCATCGAAGAACTGGCGGCCCTCCGCAGGCGGCTCGCCGGGCCGGACCGCCCGGGTGAAGACCGTCCCGGGGACGCGGGGGGAGGTGCCGGTCTCTCCGCCTTCCATGAATATCTCCTGGAGAGCATCGACGAAGGGATCTGGGTGGCCGACCGGCAGGACCGGATTCTGTTTGCCAACAGCCTTGTGGCAACGATCACGGGCATTCCGAAGGAGCGATTGACCGGGATCGACGTCCTTTCGGACCGGGTCCCGGACCGATGGAGAGAGCTCCAGTCCCTCTACCGGACGGCGAAGGAAACGCTCCGCCGTGTCGTCTATGAGTCCACACCCGTTCAGACCCCGGACGGCGTGATGCTGCTTTCCGGCAAGATCGTGCCGGTTCTGACGGACGGCCGCTTCGACGGCATGATCTGCACGGCCGGCGACATCACGGAGCTCCGGCAGGCGGAGGAGGCCCTGAGCCACGCGGAAGAGCGCTTTGCCACCGCCTTTCTCGCCAGTCCGGACGCCGTCGTGATCAGCCGGGAGAGCGACGGCTGGATCATCGATCTGAACGACGCCTGGGAGACCATCACCGGCTACAGCCGGAAGGAGTCCCTCGGCCGGAAATCAGATGACCTGGGAATATTCGTCCGTCCGGAGCAGCGGCGAGAACTGGTCGAGAGGATAACCGAACAGGGGCAATTGCAGGATTATGAGATGGACGTCCGTCACAAGACGGGAGAGCTGCGGCGGGTCAGCCTGTCGGTGGGACGGATCCGGCTGCAGCACCAGGAATACATCCTGAGCATCATGCGCGACGTCACGGAGCGCAGGCAGGTGGAATCGGCGCTCCGGGAAAGCGAGGAGCGCTTCCGCAAAGCCTTTCTCACGAGCCCGGACTCCATCAACATCAACCGGATGGATGACGGGATGTACGTCGATGTCAATGACGGGTTCCAGGCGTTGACGGGCTTTTCCAGGGAGGAGGTCATCGGGAGAACCTCCGTGGACCTGGACATCTGGGCCGATCCAGCCGACCGGCGCAGGCTGGTCGAGGAGTTGAAGAGAAACGGGCGGGTCACCAACCTGGAGGCCCGGTTCCGGATGAAAGACGGCACAACCATAGCGGGTCTGATGTCCGCGTCGATCCTGATGTTGAATGGAATCCCGCATATCCTCTCCGTTACGCGAAACATAGAAGAGATGAGAAGGACGCAGGATGCCCTGCGGGACCGGGAGGAGAAGTACCGGAGCCTCTTCGAGAACGCCCTGGTGGGTGTTTACCAGTCGACCCCGGAAGGCCGCTTCTTGTCGGCGAACCCGGCGCTGGCCCGGATCTACGGGTACGATTCCCCCGAAGACCTGATCGAAAGCATCACGGATATCTCTACGCAGATCTTCATGAATCCGGAGGACCGGGCGGAGATCCTGCGGATCATGGAGGCCGGGGATCTTCTCCCGTATTACGAGGTGCTGCACCGCCGGAAAGACGGGACCCCCGTCTGGCTGTCCCTGCATTCGAGGGTCGTCCGGGACGATGGGGGCCGCATCGTCCACATCGACGGGCTGGCGGTGGACATCACCGAGCGCAAACGGGCGGAGGAAGAGCTGCACCGCCGGGAAGAGATCTTAGGCGGCATTTTCCGGACCACCCCCGTCACCCTCTGCATCATGAAGAACTATGTCTTCCAGAGCGTCAACCAGGCACTCTACGACGGCTGGGGGTATTCGGAAGACGAGATCATCGGTCATACGCCCCGCATGATGTATGAATCGGAGGAGGAGTTCCGGCGCATCGGGCGGGAGCTGTATGCAGGCCTGTCGGAGCGGGGCCTGGCCATGACCAGGACGAGGCTCCGGCGCAAGGACGGGGAATTTCGCGATTCCATCCTGATCGCCGCCCCGCTTCCCTCGGAAAAAAGCACCCCGATGGCGATCGTGGCGGTCCAGGACGTCACGGAGCAGATGCGGGCCATGGAAGAGCTGCAGGAGAGCCGCCGGCAACTCCGGGACATCATCGAATTCCTGCCCGACGCGACCCTGGTTGTCGACCGGGAGGGCAGGGTCATCGCCTGGAACCGCGCGATCGAGAACATGACGGGCGTAAAGGCGGAGGAGATGATCGGCAGGGGCGATTACGAGTACGCCCTCCCGTTCTACGGCTACCGGAGACCCATCCTGATCGACCTCGCGCTCCACCCGGACCGGGAGATGGAGCGGCAGTACACGGCCGTTCACAGGGTGGGGGAGATCCTCTTCGGCGAGGCCTACACGCCGAATCTGCCGCCCGGAGACCGGCACCTGTCGGCCACAGCCTCCGTTCTTCGCGACTCCCGGGGACAGATCACCGCCGCCATCGAGTGCATCCGGGACAACACGGAGCGAAGGCGGATGGAGGAGCGCCTGAATCGGGCGGAGAAGATGGAGATGCTCGGCCGGCTGGCCGGCGGTGTGGCCCACGACCTCAACAACGTCCTGGGTGTCCTGACAGGCTACTCGGAGCTGCTGGCGGAAAAGCTGTCCCCGGGCTCGGATGCGAGACGATACGCCGACAACATCCTGCAGTCGAGCATACGGGGAGCCGCCATCATCCAGGACCTGCTGACCCTGGCCAGGAGAGGGGTAGCCGTATCGGAAGTGGTCAACCTGAGCCGGGTGACGTCCGATTATCTCCGGACGCCGGAATTCGAGAAGCTGAAGGGGAACCATCCGGATGTCACATTCCGGGCTGAGCTGGAGTCAGAAAACCAGCTCCTGAACATCAAGGGGTCCCCCGTGCACCTGGGCAAGACGGTGATGAACCTGGTCTCAAACGCAGCAGAGTCCATCACCGACGAAGGGGAGGTGACGATCCGGACGGAGAACCGGTACCTGGACCGGCCGATCCGGGGGTACGACGACGTCAACGAAGGGGACTACGTCGTCCTCACGGTATCCGACAGCGGGAAGGGCATCTCCGCCCAGGACATCGGGAAGATCTTCGATCCCTTCTACACCAAGAAAATGATGGGGAGGAGCGGCACCGGGCTTGGACTGACCGTGGTCTGGGGAACGGTGAAGGACCACAACGGTTACATCGACGTCCAGAGCGAGGAGGGGAATGGGAGCACGTTTTCGCTCTATTTCCCGGTGACAAGGGAAGAACCTGCCTTGAGCAGCGCCGGAAGGATCGACATGGCCGCTTACATGGGGCGCGGCGAAGCCATCCTGGTTGTCGACGACATGCGGGACCAGCGGGAAGTGGCGACGAGCATGCTGAAGCGGCTCGGCTACCGGGTCGAGGCGGCTTCCAGCGGCGAGGAGGCGTTGGAGATCCTCGGGAAAAAGCCGTTCGACCTGGTCGTCCTGGACATGATCATGGACCCCGGGATGGACGGCCTGGAAACCTATCAGAAAATCATAGAAATCCGCCCGAAGCAAAAAGCCGTCATCGTCAGCGGGTTTTCCGAGTCCGACCGGGTCCGGGAAGTTCAGGAGCTGGGAGGGGGGCCGTTCGTCCGAAAGCCCTATATCCTTGAAAAGATCGGCTCCGCGATCCGCGGCGAACTGGACCGGAAACAGGATCGGGAGGACAGGACTTGAGGGATCAGGACCGGACATGGGAAGAGCTTCTCGAGGAGCTTTCGCTCCTGAGGAAAAGACTGTCCGACATGAGAAACGTGCAGGCCGGACCTCCCGCCACGGAAGACCGGACAGACGATCCCGCCGCCTTTTATCGGCACCTGCTGGATCGCATCGATGAAGGCATCCTGGTGACGGACCGGGACGACAGGATCGTCTTCGTCAACGATCCCATAGCGGCAATCGCCGACATCCCGAAGGAGCGGATTCGGGGCGTACTGATCCTCAATGATTTTCCGGAAGAAACCCTGACTTATTTCCGGCCGCTTTATCTGAGAGCCCGGGACACCCTCCAGTCCGTTTCCTTCGACGGCATTCCGGTTGTCACCCCCGCCGGCAGAACGACCTGCCAGTCCGGGAGCCTGGTTCCCCAAGTCATGGACGGCCGGTACGACGGCATGATCTGCACGATCCACGACGTCACCGGCCGCCGGCGGGCCGAGGAGGCCCTCCGGGAAAGCGAGCGCAGGTTCAAGCTCATCACGGAGAAGATGACGGACATCGTATGGATCGCCGACATGAACCTGCGAACCGTTTACGTCACCCCCTCCATCGAGAAAGTGCTGGGATTCACCCCGGAAGAGCGCATGGGTCAGTCCATCGAGGAGCAGTTCACCCAGGACTCCCTGGCTCGCGGACTGGAGGCCATGGTCCGGGAGCTTGCCCTCGAGGAGCAGGGTCAGGGAGATCCCGACAGGACGGCGACCCTTGTCCTGGAATACCGCTGCAAGGACGGCACGACCCGCTGGATGGAGACGGTCATGAGCGGGTTTCGTGACGAGCAGGGCGTCCTGATCGGGATCCACGGCGTTTCCAGGGACGTAACCGAGAATCGGCGAGCCCAGGAAACGCTCCGCCGGAGCGAGGAGTATTTCCGGGCGATCACCGAAAACGCATCCGACATCCTGTTCATCACGGATGAACGGGGCATCATCACCTACGTGACGCCCTCCGTCGAGCGCATCGCCGGATACCGGCCGGAGGAACTGCTCGGGACGAGCACGTACGACCTGTTTGTCCCGGAGGATCTGCCCCGGGCCATGGAGGATTACGCGACGGCCCTGCAGACGAGGGGAGTTGCCATTCCCAACCGCTTCCGCATCCGTGACAGGAGCGGCGCCGTACGGGTCATGGAGGGTGTCGGGATCAATCTCCTGGACGATCCCGCCATCTCGGGCTTCGTAATGAATGTCCGCGACGTCACCGACCAGCGGCGTACCGAGGAGGCCCTGCGGGCGACGGAGGAGCGGTTCCGGCTGATCACGGAAAACATGCAGGACACTGTCTGGCTCGTGGACATGAACCTGAAGCTCACCTGGATATCCTCGTCGGTGGAGTGGAAACAGGGCTATACCGCGGACGAGTTGATAAGCATGCCCCTGGAGCGGCGCGTGACCCCGGGATCGCTTCAGGCTGTCTATGGGCTGATCGAGAGGCACCTCACCCCCGAACGGATTGCCGATCCCGGGGAAGAGATAACGGTGACGGTGGAGCTGGAGCTCTGCCGGAAGGACGGATCCACGTTCTGGGCCGAAACGGTGATCACGATGCTCCGGGACGGACAGGGCGCCCCGGCCGGCTTCCTGGGAATTTCCCGGGATACGACGGAGCGCCGGGCGATGGAGGAGGCCCTTCGGGAAAGCGAGGAGAAGCACCGTCTGCTGTTCGAGAGCGCCGGGGAAGGGATCATGATCATCCAGGATGAAGTCACCCGTCTGGCCAACCCGGCCCTGTCCCAGATCATGGGCTACCCGATCGAGACGATCATCTCGCGACCGTTCGGTAGTTTCATCCATCCGGAAGACCATGACATGGTGGTCGACCGCCACCTGCTAAGGATGCGCGGCGAGGTGGTGGAAACGGACTATCCGTTCCGGATCGTGACCGCGGACGGCCGGGAGAAGTGGCTGGAGATCCATTCCCGGCGGATCGTCTGGGACGATGCCCCGGCTTCCCTGAACTTTGTCATGGACATCACGGAGCGCAGGCAGATGGAGGAGCGCCTCGCCCGCGTCGAGAAGATGGAGGCCCTGGGAACGCTGGCGGGCGGCGTGGCCCATGACCTGAACAATGTCCTGGGCGTGCTGGTCGGGTACTCGGAGCTGCTGGCGGAAAAGCTCCCCGAGGGCAGCCAGATGAGGCGGCATGCCGAGAACATCCTGCAGTCGGGCATCAAGGGAGCGGCCATCATCCAGGACCTGCTGACGCTGGCCAGGAGGGGGGTTGCCGTCTCGGAGGTGGTTGCCCTGAACCGGGTGGTCGAGGACTATCTCCGGTCGCCGGAATACGAGAAGCTGGCGTCCTACCATCCGGACGTCAAGGTCCGTACCGAACTCGCAGAGGGGCTGCTGAATATCAAGGGCTCCCCCGTTCACCTGGGCAAGACGGTGATGAACCTGGTGTCGAACGCCATGGAGGCCATCTCCGGGCTGGGAGTCGTCACGATCCGGACGGAAAACCGATACCTCGACCAGCCGGTCCACGGATATGACGAGATGCGGGAGGGAGAGTACGCCGTTCTGACCGTTACCGATTCCGGCCGGGGCATCGCCGCCCGCGACATGGGCAAGATCTTCGAGCCGTTCTACACGAAGAAGGTCATGGGCCGGAGCGGAACGGGCCTGGGACTGGCCGTCGTCTGGGGAACCGTGAAGGATCACGACGGCTACATCGACGTGCAGAGCGAGGAGGGCGCCGGAACCACGTTCACCCTCTATTTCCCGGTGACCCGGGAAGAGCCGGTGGAGGCGGTCGAACCGCACCTGCTGAACAGCTCCCTGGGACGGGGAGAATCCATCCTGGTGGTCGATGACGTGAAGGAGCAGCGTGAGCTGGCCGCCAGCATGCTGACCAGGCTCGGGTACCGCGTGGAGACCGTTTCCAGCGGGGAAGAGGCGGTTTCCCGGGTGGGCGGAATGAAGCCGGACCTGGTCATTCTCGACATGATTATGGATCCGGGAATCGACGGGCTCGAGACCTATCGCCGGATCCTGAAGATCCATCCCGGACAGAGAGCGGTCATTGTCAGCGGCTTTTCGGAAACGGGAAGGGTCCGGGAGGCCCTGGAGATCGGCGCGAGTGAGTTCGTCCGGAAGCCCTATGTTATGGATAAGATCGGTCTCGCCGTCCGAAAGGAGCTGGACCGGAAATAAAAAAAGAAACAGGCCGGATCTTTTTTGCACAGCAACATCAATCGGGCCTGTTTCCTGATTGCCTGTTTTCTTCTTACCACCACACCTCGCCCTGGACGCCTGCCGTGAAACCGGAGGTCTCTCCCAGGTACGTGGTTCCTCCCACGCGATCCTTGAGTCCGCTGCCCCAGGCGGCATAGGTTGCAAAGACGCGAAGAACGGGCCGTGCAAAGAAGTCCGTGTCGATGCGAAGCTCCGGTGCCAGGGTTACCTTGAACAGGGCGTCGCTGTAATCCTCGATCCTGTTGTCCACCCAGTCTACACCGGCTTCCAGGGCCAGGGCGAAGTGCTTGCTGAAGCTGTAGATCGGACGAACGCCGGCTGAGTACCAGTAGGTGCGCGACGCCGAAGGATCACCCGTGTCCTTCGCCTGGAAAACGAGAGCACCCTGCAGGGACAGCCGGTCGTTGATCCTGATCACCGGACTTTCCGTGGCGCGGAACTGCCAGGCGTCACCGAGGGTGGCCGTGGGGCTCCGCAGCACGGGGCTGAAATCCGAACCCGTTCCCCTGCCGTACATGACGGTGGCCCGGTTGGTGCTGCCGCCTCCGGCGACCGCTTCATGGAACAGGCCCGCCATAAATCCGGAGGTGCTCGGGCAGGCAAACGTATTGCCGTTCGTATCCTGGTAGGTCGTTCCGTATACGGTGGAAGGGGCGAACAGGATCGTTCCCTTTCCGAAGGGAACGTCGATGTCGTACAGGCGGATGTCCAGGGTGTGCTTGTTCACCCGGCTGTCCGTGGAAAACTGGTAATTGTCGGCGGTTCCGCCGAAGTAGGCCACGGCCAGCCTGCTGTTGCCGAGCCCCGTGGGGATTCCTTCGATGCCGCCGCCGTAGCCGCTCATGTCGAGCAGCCAGAAGTCGATCATGTGAATGTCCATGCGGCGATAGAACCGTTGACCCGCCCAGAAGGACATGGTCTTCGCGAAATCGAATCCCCCCATTTCAATGTAGGATTCACGGACGTTGATGGTGTCCCTGGCCGTGTCTCCGCCGTGGTTCCAGTCCGTGGAATAGGCGAGGCGGAGATTGACCTTGAAGAACGGTGATTTCTGCCCGGGATTGAAGTTGTTGACAAGAAGGATCTCGCCGTAGGTGTCCGTTTCGTTGCCGAGACGATATTTGCCTCCCGCGCCGGGTGCCTGAAAGGCGGCCTGCGCGCTGCCGTTGCCGCTGACCCCGGCGCCGGACCGCAGGTATCCGTGAAACTCGAATCCTTTGGTGAGAGAATCGGGGAGGGGTTTGCTGTCGACTTTCTTCACGTCTTCCCGGGTTTTCGCAAGCTGCTCCTCCGTGCCGGTCAGCTTCTCCCTGACCGTCTCGACTTCCTGCCGGGCCTTGGCCGTATTTTCTTCCAGGGCCTTCAGCCGCTGCTCCAGAAGCTGGATCTGTTCGGCATTCTTTTGCTTCAGGATCTCGATCTGGTCCTTCAGACGCTCCACCTCCGACGCCTCCTGTGCCCAAAGGCCGCCGGGAAACAGGAGAAATAAGCAGCAGATCAGAAAGAACATCCGTGATGGCAGTGACTTGTGCCATTGTTTCGTTGCCTGGAACGTGTGTTCCATCATCACAATCCTCCTTCGTTCATGCGAGAGGTTCATCCCCGGCAGGTGTCCGTACCGCGGATCATGCAGAGGTCTGACTGTCGGTGAAACGGGGACAGCGGGTGGAAAGCGGGAGAGGCATAGGGCAGAAACGCAATGGAAACAATGCTTAATGTGCTTTTACAGAGTGTGTATCCCCTTTAGGCAGGACCCAGGCACTCCCGGGCGCATACGCCCCCCGGGACTGCCTTCCGGGGTATCGTGGGTATGGACGGGAGCATTGCAAGGCAACGCAATGCGGGACGAATCGGACTTGACGCACCTCGCACACCCCGCTACTGTTGCCGGGCCGTTCGGGGCAATCAGATCTGTCCGTGCCAGGCGCCCCGAACGACGCGGCGGCTCCGGCTGCCGGGGCTTCCCGCCCGTTGTTCCGGCCTGCAACGCCGACAACGCAAACGGATGCGCGGATATGCCGGCTTGTCACCTTCAGGGAGAGATATGAACATTCTGCTTGTCCTGGGTCATCCCGATCCGGGGAGTTTCAATCATGCCGTTGCGGCCGCGGCCCGGGAGGCGCTGGAGGAAGGCGGCCATTCCGTTGTCTTCCACGATCTGTGCGCGGAGGGCTTCGATCCCCTGCTGTCCGCCGAGGAGATCCCCGCGACGGCGGTCCTTCCGGAGCCGGTTCGGCGGCACTGCGACGAGCTCGGGTCCGCCGACGGAATCGTCATCGTCCATCCCAACTGGTGGGGACAGCCGCCGGCGATTCTGAAAGGATGGGTCGACCGGATCGTCCGCCCCGGCGTGGCCTACCGGTTCGAGGAAGGGGACAGCGGCGAGGGAGTTCCCGTTGGACTGCTCAAGGCGAAAGCCGCGATCGTATTCAACACGTCGAATACGGTCGAGGAACGGGAGCTGGCCGTCTTTGGCGATCCCCTGGAGGCCCTGTGGATGCGCTGCATCTTCGACCTCTGCGGCGTCCGGGATTTCCATCGGAGAACGTTCCGGGTCGTGGTCACGAGCACCCTCGATGAGAGGCGGGCCTGGCTGGAGGAGACGAAGACGATTTGCCGCCGGGTCTTCCGGGAGGATGAATAAGGACGGACGGAGGACGGCGTCGCAGAGGATTCCCGGGCGGGGTGGAGTCATCCGGGATGAAAACGTCTTGATGAGAGGAAAAGGAACCCATGAGCGATCTGAAACTGCGTGTTGCCGCCGGTCTTCTCGTCTTTGCCGCGCTGATTGTCTCCGGGCTTAATCCCTATGACCGCGCCACCTGGCTCATGGAAGTCGCCCCTGTCCTGATGGCGGCGCCGATTCTGCTCGCGACGCACCGCCGCTTTCCCCTGACGCCCCTGCTTTTCTTTCTGATCTGTGCCCATGCGCTGGTCCTGATCCTGGGCGGTGCATACACCTATGCGCGGGTTCCCCTGGGGGCCTGGTTCCAGGATCTCCTCCACCTGAGCAGAAACCCCTACGACAAGCTCGGCCATTTCATGCAGGGATTCGTTCCCGCGCTCCTGGTGCGGGAGGTCCTGCTCCGGGGCCGGTTCGTGAGGGGAAAAGGGATGACGGCGTTCCTGTCGGTCTGTGTGGCCCTGGCGTTCAGCGCCGTCTATGAGCTGATCGAGTGGTGGGCGGCGCTGGCCCTGGGGCAGGGTGCGGAGGAGTTCCTGGGGACCCAGGGCGACCCCTGGGACACCCAGTCGGACATGTTCCTCGCGCTGATCGGCGCGAGCCTGGCGATGCTCACACTGGCCTCCTTCCATGACCGGCAGATCGCGGCGCTGGAACGGGATCCCGGCGGAGGCTCCTGACGACCGCCCGTGCCGGATGATTCACGGGAGGGGAGCCGATGCCGCGCCATCGAGGTTTTCCCGGCGGGTGGTTCATGGAAAACCGGAGATCCGGCGTCACCGGAGAGATGCATGAAGAGAGAGATCGAGTGGATTGAAATTGCCAGAACCGGCTGCATGCTGCTGGTCGTTCTCAGCCACGTGCTGGACACCTTTCTCTTCCACGGCGGGGAAGCGGCACAGCCGTGGGAAATGGCCTTTCTCTGTTCCTCGCGTTTTGCGGTGCCCCTGTTTTTCATCATTTCCGGCTTTCTGCTCCGGATCGAGTTCGATCGCTCCCCGGATCCGGTCCGGTATGGCGCGTATCTCCGGCACAAGGCCGCCACGGTCCTGGCGCCGTTTTTCGTCTGGAATGCGATTTACCTGGTCTTTGCCGGGGTGTTCATGGGCTGGCCCCTGTTCTCGGGAAGCGCGCTGTTTTCCTTCCTGACCGGCTTCGTTCACCTCTATTTCGTTTTTATCCTCTTTCAGTTTTTCCTCCTCTATCCGCTCCTGCACCGGCGTCTCCATGGACGCGGCCTGAATTGTGCTCTTGCGGTTTCCGTCGTCCTGTCCCTGGGATTCTACGGGGTTTCGGAATATGCCCTCTGGGCAGTCGGCATCTCCGAGCCGACCTTTGAGTGGCACTACGGGAAACTGTTTTTCGGGTGGAGCGCCTTCTTCATGACCGGCGTCTGGCTGGGGGCCCGTCCGGACCGGGTCGAGCTCCTGGCGGGGTGTACACTCCCGATTTTCATTCTCGCTTCGGTTCTCCTGCTTCCGTATTGGTATGAAACCACCCGGCAGCTGGAGGTGTTTCACGTCTACGGCCGGGGATATTTTCTCCTCTCCGGCTTGCCCTTCCAACTGGCGGGCGCCCTCTTCATGATCGGGCTGCTCCGGGGCGTCGAGAGGTCGTTCCGGAAGGGGCGCATCCTGAACTATCTGATCCATAGCGGCGTGGACACCTTCGAGATCTACATCGTGCATTACCTGTTCCTGCTCCTGCTCGTCGCCGGATGGGCCCGCCTCGATCTGCCCGGGACTTCGCTGGTGAAGTTTCCCGTCCTCTTCATCTGTGTGTGGCTGCTGTCGCAAGGGTTCGCCGCGCTTCGCCGGCAGCCGTTCCTGGCCGGGGCGGGAAAGGTGCTTTTTGGCCACAGGGACTGAACGATACGGCTCCGGATCGCGGGGTACCTGCTCCATCTAAACGTGAATCAGGTATGTTCCCGAAGCAGCGGGTGAGGTAGAGTCGCCGGCAAAAAAGCGAGGAGGAAGCATGCTGGAAGAGAAGCTTGCCGCATTGGTCGCACAGACCGTTTTTTCAGAAATGGACGAACGGACGGTCCATGTCCTCAAGCGAAACATCCTCGATTCCTATGCGGGAATCTGCCTGTCCCTCAAGGACGTCGACATGCTCGGCAAATTCGACGCGATGACCTCCCTGACCCCGACGGAAAAAGGGCTGGCCGTCTGGGGGCTCCACCGCAAGGCGAACACCTCGAACGCCGTTTTCATGAACACGATCCTGGGGCGCCGCAGCGACCTGGTCAATACGTATCTCCCTCCGAACGGAATGGGGGGCTGCCACCCGTCGGACAACGTGTCTCTCGTCCTCTCCATGGCGGACTGGCTGAAGAAGAGCGGCAAGGACGTCCTGTCCCTGATGCATGTCGCCTATCTCCTGTCGTGCGCCTTCACGGATTATTATCACCCCGAGGAAAACGGCTACGATCATGACACCCCGGCGCTCCTTTATCTTTCCCTGACCATCGGATGTGCCATGGGCCTGTCCGTCCCCGGATTGACGGAGGCGCAGCGCATCGCCGGCATGCTGGGACTGGACATCGACCAGGCGGCAAAGGGGGAGGTCACGGACTGGAAGCACTGTACCTATGCATCCTGCGCCATGCGTGCGCTCCATGCCGTCAAGATGGCCTACGCCGGCTTCGAGGGGCCGAGAAACATCTATGAGGGCGAGGCGGGGATCAACCGCTTCCTTCCCCATGCCGGCTCCATCGTGGATCCTCCGCCCGACCTGGAATCCATCGTCTTCAAGCGCTGGCCGGCGCTGGTTTTCTGCCAGACACCCATCGACGCGGCCGTTGAAATCGCCGGACGGATCGACGATCCGGAGGCGATCGACCGCGTTCTGATCCAAACATACAAAAAGGCGATCGAGGAGGCGGACGGCGATGCCGCCTATCGGCCCGTGAGCCGGGCCGGCCGGACCCACTCGCTTCCCTATTGCGTAGCGGTGGCACTCGTGAAGAAGACCGTCGAATATGAGTATTTCAATGATGGCTTCCTCGGAAAAGAAGAGGCCGTGGCCCGCCTGATTCCGAAGATCGCCGTGGTGGAAGACGTCCACATGACCCGGACCTATCCCGACGGCTCGCCCTGCCGGATAGAGGTGACGCTGAAAAGCGGGGAGACGATCCGCCTCAGCCGCGAATTCCCCCGCGGGGATCCCCATGATCCGCTGACGGACCGGGAGATCGAGGAAAAGGTGGAGGAGTGCATGACCCACCTGGCGAGCCGGGATGAAGTCCGCTCCATCATTGAACGGATCTGGGAACTGGAGAGGGAGGATTCCGTCGACTGGCTGGTGGCGCCCCTGAAACAGCGCATTCTGAAAACAGACGGGAGGGAGGATTCATGAAGAAGCCCGCAATCGGGTCGGTGGCCGATATCGAGAAATTTTTCAAGGCCTTCAACGAACGGGACTGGGAGACGGTGTTTCGGTTCGTCCGCGACGACTGCGTCTGGGAGGCGTCGGAAAAGCGCCTGGAGGGCAGGGAAGAAATGATCGCCTACTGGACGCGGGACCACGTCTCCTTTCGGGAAAACCTGGGCACGCCGGAAAAGGTTGTGTTCGGCGACGGGACGGTTTATCTTCAGGTACAGATCCGTCTGGACTTCCTGGAGGACGGCCTTTTCTTCGGGAAGCCTTACCGGAAAGGAGAAACGCTGGACTTTTCCTGCGCCGATTTCTACGAGCTCGACGAGGGCGGGAAAATCCGGGCCGGCCGTGTGTTCACCCGGTTCAACCCTTGAGATCCGGCCCTGCGCTTCCCGGGCTTGACCGTTCGATCGAAAAGGGATGCCTCATGACGGAATTCGACGACCTGGAATTCTCCCGTGTCGATGTGTTTCCGACCCCGGCGGCACAGGTGGCCGGGGAGAGCGCCTCCGATCCGGATGCCGTCGCCCGGGCCGTGGACAAGGCATTCGCGAAGCTCTTCGCATTCGTGAAGAAAAACGGACTCTCCGCCTGGGGTGCGCCGCGGGCCCTCTACACGGAATGCGGTCCGGAGCGGACGAAGTTCATCGTCGCCGTTCCCATCCTCAAGACTCCCGGAGAGCCCATCCGGGGCGGTTCCGCGTACACGGGAGAGCTTGCCGGAGGCAGCGCCTACCGCTTCACGCATCGCGGCTCGTACGGCGGCCTGGCGGCAACCTACGACTGCATCACCCGGTTCATGACGGCGAGGGGCCTGATGGCGGGGTCCGACGACTGGGACCGCTACATGCCCATGTGGGAGGAATACGCCAACAATCCGGCCAAGACGCCGGAGGATGACCTCCTCACCTATATTTATCTTCCGCGAAAGTGAGAAAAGAACCCTCCCCGGGATGATGACGGTCGTTACGGGTGAGGAAGCGAGGAGTAGAGGAGGGGACGATGGGAGACGATTCGGACACGTTGAGGCCGCCGGCCGCTGATGGCTCTCCCCGGGACGTTCCGTCGACCGGAGATTCGGAGCCGGCGGACCTGCAGGCGCTCGTTCAGAGGCTGGAGCGGGAAATTGCCGAGCGGCGGCGTGCCGAGGAGGCGCTCAGGGAGAGCGAGGAGCTGTTCCGGAGCGCCTTCGAGCGGTCCAACGACGGCATCGTCATCACCCAGGGCGGTCGCTACGTCTTCATCAACCAGGTCTTCCTCCGGACCATCGGCCGCCGGATGGAGGATCTCCTCGGCAAGACCCTGGGGGCCTTCGTCCACCCCGACGACCGGGAACGGCTCGCCGACTATACGCGGAGGCGCCGGGCCGGGGAGCCGGCTCCGTCGAGCTACGAGCTCCGGATCGTCCGGCCGGACGGGACCCTGGTGCACGTCGACATCAGTGTCATCGATGTGGTCTACCAGGGGGAAAAGGCGTTTCTCGCCTACCTGCGGGACATCACGGAGAGAAAGAACGCGGAAGAGCGACTTCGGCAGGGCGAGGAAAAGTATAGGCTCCTGGTCGATCATGCCCCCGCCGGGATCTACCAGGTCGATTTCCGCTCGCGGCGGTTCATCAGCGTCAACGACGTCATGTGCCAGTACACGGGCTACACGCGGGAAGAGTTCCTGGCCCTGGATCCGCTGAACATCCTGACGGAGGAGTCCCTCGAAACCTTCCTGAAACGGATGGCCGACGTCATGGCGGGAAATCCCATCTCCGATTCGGTGGAATACAAGATCCGGGGCAAGAACGGACGGGAGTTCTGGGTCCTGATTCACAACAGCTTCCTGTATGAGGACGGAAGACCCGTCGTCTCCACGGTGATCGTCCACGATCTCACGGAGCGCAGGCGGGCGGAGGAAGAGCGGGACCGGCTGCAGATGCAGCTTCTGCAGGCCCAGAAAATGGAGTCGGTGGGACGGCTGGCCGGCGGGGTGGCCCACGACTTCAACAACATCCTCGCCGCGATCATGGGTTACTCGGAGATGGCGCTCCTCCAGACCGATCCGGGAACCAGGCTGCACAAGAACCTGGAGGAGATCCTCAAGGCGGCCAAACGGTCGGCGGACCTTACGGGCCAGCTCCTGGCCTTCGCCCGCCGGCAGGTGACGAGCCCGAAGGTCCTGAACCTGAACGACATCGTCGGCGGCATGCTGAAGATGCTCCAGCGGCTGATCCGCGAAGACATCGAGCTGGTCTGGATCCCGGGCCACGGTCTCTGGAATGTAAAGATCGACGCCTCCCAGGTCGATCAGATCATGGCCAACCTGTTGATCAACGCCCGGGATGCCATCTCCGGGGCGGGAAGGGTGACCATCGAGACGCACAACGTGGAGGTGGACGAAGGGTTTGTCGGCCGCCACAGCGATTTTTCACCCGGGGACCATGTCCTCTTGTCGGTCAGTGACACCGGGTGCGGCATGGACCGAGAGACCCTGGAGCATGTCTTCGAACCGTTCTTCACAACCAAGGATGTCGGGAAAGGCACGGGACTGGGCCTGGCGACGGTCTTCGGTATCGTCCGGCAGAACAATGGATTCGTCCACGCCTACAGCGAGCCGGGCAGGGGGGCAACCTTCCGGATCTACCTGCCCCGCTTCGCAGCCGAAGCGAAGCCGGAACCCGGACGGAGGGAAGAGAAGCAGACGCCGCGGGGGGAGGAGACGATTCTCCTCGCGGAGGACGACAAGGCGGTTCTTGAACTGACCCGCAGCCTTCTCGAGTCCCTGGGATACCGGGTCGTGACGGCCGGGACGCCGGACCTGGCGATCCGGGCGGTCGAAGAGCAGCGGGATGCCATACACCTGCTTCTGACCGACGTGGTGATGCCGGGGATGAACGGGAAGGACCTGGCCGGGCGGCTGGTCTCGATGCACCCCGGCCTGAAATGCCTGTTCATGTCGGGCTATCCCGCCGACGTCATCGCTCACCATGGAATCCTGGACCAGGGCGTTCACTTCGTCCAGAAACCGTTTTCGCTCCAGACCCTCTCCGAGGCGGTCCGCCGGGTGCTCGACGAGGGATAACGGGCTTGGGGACGGCGAGCCGTCCGGTGGCTTGCGGGAGATACAACCATGCGTATGGTATGGATCATCCTGGCGGTGTTTGCAGTCGTTCTTGCCGCCGTCCTTGCCGCCGTCCTTGTGATCGCCGATATGCGATGGCAGGCGAGGACAACGGACCTGGTTGTGCAGGCCGCTGTCTCACCTGCCGGAACACCGGCTGTCTTCAACCCGTCCGAACTCGAAGGCCTGCCCGCGCCCGTGCAGCGCTATTTCCGGGCCGTCCTGGCGGAAGGAAGGCCTCTGGTACGCCGTGCGCGGCTGCAGCAGGAGGGTGAATTCCTCGTCCGGCCGGAATCAAACGGATGGGTTCCCTTCCGTGCCGAACAGACCGTGGGTGTGAACCCGGCTGTCTTCGTGTGGGACGCCCGCATGGCCATGGTTCCGGGAATCGACATCCGGGTTCGGGATGCCTTCGCCGCAGGCCGCGGATTCATGCACGCAAGCATCCTGGCTCTGGTGCCGCTGGTTGCCGCGGAAGGTACGCCTGGCCTCGCTGTTGGAGCCCTGCAACGCTATCTGGCCGAGGCAGCCTGGTTTCCGACCGCTCTCCTTCCTTCCCAGGGCGTCTCATGGACGGCCATCGACGCATCGAGTGCGAGGGCGACCCTGGATGCGTCCGGGGTCAGGGTTTCCCTTGTCTTCCGCTTCGGCGACGACGGCCTGATCCGGAGCGTTTATGCCCCGGACCGTCCGCGCAGCGTCGGCGACCGGGAAGTGCCCACGCCCTGGGAAGGCCGCTGGCAGGAATACGGAACCCTGGGGGGGATGCGTGTGCCCATTCGCGGGGAGGTGGCCTGGCTGCTTCCGGAAGGGCGGCAGGTTTATTGGAAGGGCCGGATCACAGAGGCTCTGTATGACTGATGTTGAAGGAACAGGACGTAAGGGCGGGGGAGACCGGAAGGGTCGCCCTGCGCAATCAGAATCAGATCAGGAGGTGTCGTCGTGAAGAGAAGGGTTTTGTTGATGGTACTGGTTTCTTTCCTTGTCGTCGGTTTCTCGGCCATCGCCCATGCGGACCTGAATGTTTTTCTCCGCGATCTGAACGTCCAGGCCAGGGCCGACATGGACGGTTTCAGCGCCCGGGTGAGCGCCCAGTTCGGTGTGCCCGTGCCGAGGGTCCATGCGATCATCAGGTCCGTGGACAATCCGGCCGATGCCTTCATGTGCTTTGAGATCGGGCGAATGACGGGCCGGGCACCGGATGCGGTCCTCACGACATACCGACGCCACAAGGGGAAAGGCTGGGGCGTCATTGCCAAGGAAATGGGCATCAAGCCCGGGTCGGCTGAGTTTCATGCCCTCAAGCGGGGCGATCTGGCGCTGACGGGGAGGCCGGCCGGTCCGGGCGGGAAAGGACCGGGAAAGAAGGAGAAGGTTAAGGGAAAAGGGAAGTGGAAAGACCGCGGTGATGACGATCCCCGGGACTTCGATGACGGCGACCGGGGGCCCGGGAAGGGCCGCGGCCAGGGGCGGGGCCAGAATCGTTAGGAGCCGGGGAATGAGCACCACCCGGATCCGGATTCGGGCGGTGCGGCGCCAAAACTGTGGAAAGGGATCAGAAGAAGATGACGATGGAGGAACAAATTGAGCAGGCCCTGGCGACGTTTCTGCCGGGGCATCTCGGCATCCGGATCGAGAAAGCCTCCCCGGAGGAAGTGGTCGGCTCCCTGACCGTCGAGGAGCGCCTGTGCACCTACGGCGGCATTCTCCACGGTGGATCCATCATGGCCCTGGCGGATACCCTGGGCGGCGTCGGGGCCTTCCTGAACCTTCCCCCCGGGACGCGGACCTCGACGGTGGAATCCAAGACAAACTTCGTCCGGGCCGCGAAGATCGGGACGAAGGTGACGGCTACGAGCCGGCTCATCCACAAGGGAAGGACCCTCGTGCTCTGGCAGACGGAGGTCCGGGACCCCGAGGGCAGCCTGCTGGCCCTGGTTTCCCAGTCGCAGATGGTCATTCCGGCCTGAGAGAGCCACCGTGCCCGGCGGCAAAGCGGGCGCCCCGGCCGCTGCCGGCAGGGGCGCTCCGTTCGCCTCCATTCGCCGCATTACGCGGCAGGTCCGGTTACGAAGCCCTTGGACGGGGGGCCCGTGTCGGCCGGCGTCCCGGCGATCTGGGCGAGGTAGGCGGCGCCGAGCTTCTTCAGATGGTCGCTCACGTTGTCGAAGTAGTTGAAGTGGGCCTGCTCCTCGTCGTTGATGGTCTCGAAGAGCTTCATGCTGATGCTGTCCCCACTCTCCCGGCATACCAGGATGAACTGGTTGTAGGCATCGATGGTGTCGTCCTCGAGGGTGGCGTTGAAGGGGAACACGGCCTCCACCTTCTGGCCCTTCTGAACCTTCGCGGCGAGGTCCGTCGTCGGCTCCCCGCCCAGCTCCTTGATGCGCTCGGCGAACATCTCGGCGTGGCGCATCTCGTCGATGGCGATCAGCTTGATCTTCGCCGCCAGCTCCCCGTAGTCCATGTCGTCCAGGTTGTAGTGCTGGTTCATGTACTGGTGGATGGCCATCAGTTCCATGGAGCGCGCCTTGTTCAGGACGTCGATGACCTTCTTCCTGCGCTGTTCCTTGCTGCCCTGTGCCATAAAGCCTCCTTTCCAGGCTGTGTTGGATGATCTTCTGTTGATGGAGACAGGAACCGTGATTCGTGGTATGCAGTTCCCCCGTAAGAGAGGGAAACCGGAAATTTCCTGGAGATTCAGGACGAAGCGGTGCCCACTATACCAAAAAGGGGGTGCAAATGAAAAGAGTCCTGCTGTTGATCGACATCCAGAACGACTACTTTCCCGGCGGCAGGATGGAGCTGGCTGGGAGCGTTGAGGCCGGGGAAAAAGCCGGGCTCCTGCTGGCGGCGTTCCGGAGCCGGGATCTCCCGGTGGTCCACATCCAGCACGTGTCGGTCCGTCCGGGATCCTCATTTTTCCTGCCGGACACGGATGGCGTGCAGGTTCATGCGTCCGTCCGACCGCGGGAGGGGGAGGCGCTCTTTCAGAAATTTTATCCCAACAGCTTCCGGGAGACCCCCCTCTTGGAGCACCTGCGCCGGCTTGAAACCAGGCAGCTGGTCATTGCTGGAATGATGACACACATGTGCGTCGATTCCACCGTGCGGGCGGCCTTCGACCTGGGCTTCACCTGCAGCCTGGCCCACGACGCCTGCGCCACAAGAAATCTGTCCTTCGGGGGCATCGAGGTGCCCGCGGAGCATGTCCATGCCTCCCACATCGCGGCGCTCAACGGAATTTTCTGCAGGGCCGCCGCCGCGGAGGATCTCTGCGCCGGTCTCTGAGAGCGAGGGGCGGGGAAGCCGGCGGGCGGCGTGACCGGAAGGCTTCGTTCCCTTCGCGGAGCGTCCCGGGGAATGCCTGCCCTCGTCTGGCGGCCGCCGGAACATGATCATCGAGGAGGAATCCAGAATGAGCGGTAGAATCCGGTTTCTGCTGACCGTTGCCGTTGTGGCGGCCATTTCCATTGGATTTCCGGTGACCGGCCCGGCGCTGGCGGCCTGGCCCGAGCGACCGGTCACCCTGCTGGTCGGCTTTGCTCCCGGCGGGACCATGGATCTGAGCGCAAGGGCTCTCGCCCGGGCGGCGGAGAAGGTCCTGGGAAAGCCGGTCGTGGTCGAGAACAAGACCGGAGGGACGGGGACCGTGGCCCTGGCGGCCCTGCTTTCCCAGAAAGCGGACGGCTACACCCTCTGCGCCACGCCCAGTTCAGTTCTGATCCGGGTCTCCCAGATGCAGCGGGTGCCCTTCAAGCCGCTGACGGGCTTCCGGCCCATCCTCGGCTTCACCACCCCGCAGCTGGGGATCGTTGTGAAACAGGACGCACCCTGGAAATCCATGGCCGACCTTATGGCCTATGCGAAGAAGAACCCCGGCCGGCTGAAGTATGCCACTACCGGCGTGGGGAGCACGACCCATGCCGCGGTGGAGGAGGTTGCCGCCCGGGAGAAGGTGCGCATGGTGCACGTGCCCTACAAGGGCAGCATCGAGGCACTGACGGCTCTCCTGGGCGGGCACGTCGACTTCGCCTCCGTCACCTCCGAATTCATTCCTTCGGTGAAGGCCGGCCAGGCCCGCCTGCTGGTCACGATGGGGGAAAAACGGTCGCCTAAATTTCCGCAGGTGCCGACGATGAAGGAAGCCGGCTACGATTTCACGAACGACGCGGTCTATGCCGTCGTCGCACCGGCGAATCTGCCGCCGGAAATTGCGGGGAAGCTGGAGGATGCATTTGCCCGGGCTGTCCGGGACAGGGACTTCCTGCAGGCCCTCGACCGGATCGACCTGGTTCCGGTGTATTACGATTCGACGGCGTTCCAGCAGTTCCTGCGGGTTCAGTGGAAGATCATCAACCGGCACCTGAGGGCGGCGGGCCTCATCCGGCAGGCGGCCACGCCTCCGGAGTAGAAACCCGGCGGACCGGACCAGGGAGGCGGTTTGGACAGCGTGAACAGGATCACCCGGGATCGGATCAGCGGCGCTCTCTGGCTGGCGGCGGCCGTTTTCGTCACGGTATCGGGAACAAGGCTCGGAATCGGGACGTATGACGACCCCGGCCCGGGCTTTCTTCTCTTCTGGTCGGGCCTCGGCCTGGGCCTGCTGGCCGTCGTTCTCCTGCTCCTGAGCCTGGGGGGCCGGGCGTCGGCGGAGGAAGGGCCCCTGCGGCTTCCGCGACGATCCGGTGTCCTGGTCGTTGTCTCCCTGGCCCTGTATTGCTGGCTGCTGCCGGGGCTGGGCTATCTGGCCGCGACGACGGGATTGATGCTCGTCCTGTTCGGCCTCGGGCGCATGAGGATCCGCAACGTCGTCCTCGGCTCCCTGATGGCGGTCATCCTGAGTTACATTCTTTTTCTCCACGTTCTGAAGGTTCCCCTTCCCCGGGGAATTCTTTCCTTTTGATCGCGGAGCCGCGGGGTTGCGTCGTTGGATATCCTGAACGGTCTCCTTTATGGCTTTTCCATCGCCACCCAGCCCGACCACCTCGTCCTGGTCTTTGCCGGCTGCCTCCTGGGGACGCTGGTCGGCGTACTGCCCGGTCTCGGACCGGTGGCGGCGATTTCCATCCTCCTGCCCCTGACCTTCCAACTGCCGCCGGCCGGGGCGATCATCATGCTCGCGGGGATCTACTACGGGGTGATGTACGGCGGCTCGACCACCTCGATTCTGGTGAACGTTCCCGGTGAGACGGCCTCCGTCGTGACGTGCCTGGACGGCTACCAGATGGCCCGCCAGGGCCGGGCGGGTCCCGCCCTGGGAATCGCCGCCTTCGGGTCCTTCATCGCCGGCACCGTTGGCATCGTCGGCCTGCATCTGATCGCCGGGCCCCTGTCTTCCGTGGCGCTCAAGTTCGGGCCGCCGGAATATTTCGCCATCATCCTCATGGGGTTCACGTTCGTCACGTACCTGGCCCCGGGATCGCCGCTCAAGGCGGGGATCATGGCTGTTCTCGGCCTCATCCTGAGCGGTGTCGGACTGGATCCGATCACGGCGGAGCAGCGGATGACCTTCGGGGTGATCAACCTGTTCGAGGGGATCGGGGTGGCCCCGCTCGCCATGGGGCTCTTCGGCGTCGCGGAGGTCCTGAAGCGACTGGAGCAGGCGTCCTTCGGCAGGATCCTGACGGTGAAAATCCGGAGCCTTTTCCCGGGCCGGAAGGACTGGCTGCAGGCCCGGTGGGCCATTGTCCGGGGAACGCTGACGGGGTTCTTCCTGGGCCTTCTGCCCGGCGGGGGGCCCGTTCTCTCCACATTCGTATCCTACGGCATGGAAAGGCGGATCGCGAAGGAGCCGGAGCGGTTCGGCCGGGGTGCCATCGAGGGGGTAGCGGCCCCCGAGGCAGCGAACAATGCCGCCGCCTCCACGTCCTTCATCCCGCTCTTCACCCTGGGCATCCCGCCGAACGTCGTCCTGGCCGTCCTGTTCGGGGCCTTCCTGGTTCACGGCATCCAGCCGGGGCCCCTGCTGATCCGGGATCATCCGGACATCTTCTGGGGCGTCGTGGGCAGCATGTACATCGGTAATGCCATGCTGCTCGTCCTGAACCTGCCCCTCATCCCCCTGTGGGTTCAGGTCCTCCGGATCCCCGACCGGATCCTGTATCCGCTGATCCTCCTGCTGTGCGTCGTCGGCGCCTATTCCATCAACAACAGCGTCTTCGACATCGGCGTCATGGTGGTCTTCGGCGTTGCCGGCTTCTTCCTGAAAAGGGGAGGCTACGAGGCGGCTCCGCTGATCCTTGCGTTCGTCCTGGGACCCATGCTGGAGGTCAACCTGCGCCGGTCGCTGCTCATCTCCGGCGGTGACTTCTCCATCTTCTTCACCCGCCCGATCGCCCTGGGGGCCATGGCTGCCTGCGCGCTCCTCCTGGGGCTCTCCTTTTTCCGTGTGCGGAAAGAGGGCCCGCCGCGTCACACCGAAGCACCATAAGAAAAGGGGACGGACCGCAGTCCGTCCCCCTTCTGGAAGCTGTTTCCACAATCCGGCCGGTCAGTTTTCCGCCGGGTGGTGGGGATCCTCCCACGACCCTTCGTAGGCCCGGTGGGGCACGTCGGTCCCCCGCTGCGTGTAGTGCGTGTGCAGAAGCTCATGGGACTTGTGGCCCAGGGGCTCCTTCAGGAAGACCTCGTAGATCTTCGTGATCGACGGGTTCTCATGGGATTGGCGGAGCTTCTGGACGTCCTTGTCGTCCCGGTAGAGGGCCGAGGAGCGGAGGATGCGGATCTCGTTGTTCGTCGGGATCGGCTCTCCGCCGCCGGCGATGCAGCCGCCGGGGCAGCACATGATCTCGATGAAGGCGTAGTCCGCCTTTCCCTCCCGGATCAGGTCCATCAGCTTCCGGGCATTGCTGAGGCCGTGGGCGACGGCCACCTTCACCTCGCCCAGGGGGCCGACCGTGAGGGCCGCCTCCTTGACCCCATCCAGACCGCGGACCGGGGTGATGTCGAGGCTCGGCAGGTTTCCGCCGGTCACCACCGCATAGACTGTCCGGAGGGCCGCCTCCATGACGCCGCCGGTGGCGCCGAAGATCGTTCCCGCACCGGTGTACTCGCCCATGGGGGCATCGTAGTCCTCGTCCGGCAGGTTGAGGAAGTCGATGCCCGACTCCTTGATCATCCGTCCCAGCTCCCGGGTCGTGAGGACGTAGTCCACGTCCCGGAAGCCGCTGGAGTTCATCTCCGGCCGGGAGGCCTCGAACTTCTTGGCCGTGCAGGGCATGATGGAGACGACGACGATATCCTTCGGGTCGATGCCGGCCTGCTCGGCGTAGTACGTCTTTGCCAGGGCCCCGAACATCTGCTGGGGCGACTTGCAGGTGGACAAGTGGTCCAGCAGGTCCGGGTAGAAGTGCTCACAGAACTTGATCCACCCGGGGCTGCAGGAGGTGATCATGGGCAGCGTGCCGCCCTCCTTGACCCGTTTCAGGAGCTCGTTTCCTTCCTCGATGATCGTCAGGTCGGCGGTGAAATTCGTATCGAAGACCTTGTCAAAGCCCAGTCGCCGGAGCGCGGCGATCATTTTGCCCGTCACGAGGGATCCCGGGGGCAGGCTGAATTCCTCGCCGAGGGCGGCCCGGATGGCCGGTGCCTCCTGGACGATCACGTGTTTCGCGGGATCCTGGAGGGCCTTCCAGACGGCGTCCACGTCGTCCTTCTCATAAAGGGCTCCCACGGGGCAGGCGAGGATGCACTGGCCGCAGGCGACACAGGTGGACTCGATCAGGGGCAGGTTGAAAGCCGGGGTGACCCGGACGTCGCTGCCCCTGTAGGACGGCGTCAGGACGCTCACCGACTGGACGGATTCGCAGACGGTGATGCAGCGGTGGCAGTTGATGCACTTGCGGTTGTCCCGGACGATGGACGGGCTGGACCGGTCGATCATGCTCTCCGGGAAGGACTCTGGGACGTCGAACCGCATCGAGCGGACGCCCACCATTTCGGCGACCCTCTGGAGCTCGCAGTTGCCGTTGCGGACGCAGAAATTGCATTCCTGGGGGTGATTGGACAGGAGCAGTTCCACGACAAGGCGCCGGGCGGTCCGGACCCGGTCGGTCGTCGTCCGGACGACCATCCCCTCGCTGACGGGGAATACGCAGGAGGCGATGAGGCCCCGCTGGCCCTCCACCTCCACCATGCAGACCCGGCAGGCGCCGGGGGTGTGTCCGATTTCCTGCCAGGCGCAGAGGGTGGGGATCCGGATGCCCGCCTGCTTCGCGGCGTTCAGGATCGTCGTCCCCGTCTCCACGCTGACTTTCTGGTTGTCTATGGTCAGGGTTACTTGTGACATGCATGTCCTCCGTGATGTTCTATCGATAGGCTCCGGTGACGGAAGTCTTATACTTCCGCGTCGCAGCGCAGGCAGCGGCAGGCCTCCGCGATGGCCAGCTCCCGGGTGAATCCGAGTTCGACCTCTGCGAAAGACGTGTTCCGCCCGGCTCCGTGGAGCTCCGGCATTTTCGTCTGGGGTGCCTCCTGGGTCTCCTCGTCGATGATGAGGGGAACGTCGATCTTCTCCTCCGCCGGCGCTTCCCAGGCTGGCTCGCCCGCTGCGGTCCGGATGTCGGCGTCGATGTCGGCCGCCGCCTGATGGCCTGCGGCGATGGCGCCGATCACCGTGTCGGGACCCGTGACCGCGTCGCCCCCGGCGTAGAACTTCGGGCTCGTCGTCCGGGATTTGCTCCCCTTGGCCAGGTCGTAACAGGTCCACTTGTTGATGACGATGCCGCTGTCCTTGGGAACGAAGGCCATGTCGGGCACCTGGCCGATGGCCGCCACAACGGCGTCCACGGAGAGGGTGAACTCGGAGCCGGGGATGGGGATGGGCCGCCTGCGGCCACTCCGGTCGAAGTCACCGAGCTTCATGCGCTCGCAGGTGATGCCGCTGACCTTGCCGTCTTTCCCCTCTACGCGCAGGGGCGCCGCGAGGAACTCGATCTTGATGTCCTCGTCCAGGGCCGCTGTGACTTCCTCCTCCGCGGCGGGCATTTCCTTCCGCTCACGCCGGTAGAGGATGGTCACGTCGGCACCCATCCGCTTCGCGCAGCGGGCGGCGTCGATGGCGGAGTTGCCGCCGCCGATGACGGCCACCTTCGATCCGAGGGTCCTGGTGCCCTTCATCCAGGCGTTTTCATCGAGGTTGAAGGCCCGCAGGAATTCCACGCCGCCCCAGACGCCCTGGAGATCCTCCCCCGGGACGTCCATTTTCGTGCTCTTGTGGGCGCCCGTGGCCAGGTAGACGTAGTCGAAGTCCTTGCCCAGCTTGTCGAAGGGGAGATCCTTTCCGACCCGGACATTGCACCGGATCTCTACGCCGAGCCGGCGGATGTCGTCGATCTCGCCGGCCAGGATGTTCCGGGGCAGCCGGTAGGACGGAATGGCCCAGCGCAGCATGCCGCCCGGATCGGGAAGCTCCTCGAAGACCGTCACGGCGTAGCCCCGGAGTGCCAGGTCCCGGGCGGCCGTGAGGCCCGCCGGACCGGCGCCGACCACGGCGATCTTCTCCTTCCGGATGACCGGAACGGGGCTGACCTCGGGCCGCGGGGCGCTGTCGGTGATGAACCGCTTGAGGAACTTGATGGCGATGGGCTCGTCCATCTTTCCCCGGCGGCACTTGGACTGGCATTTGTGGTCGCACACCCGGCCGCAGACAGATGGGAAGGGGTTCGTCTTCAGGAGCACCTTGTAGGCGTCCTCGAACCGCTCCGCCCGGATCAGGCCGATGTAGGCCGGAACGTCCATCCCGATGGGGCAGGTGTTCTGGCAGGGTGACTTGAAAAGGGACGAGCAGACGGCGGCCCGGCAGTGCTTGTCCCGGATGTGCTCCTCGTACTCATTGCGGAAGTAGCGGATGGTGCTGAGCACCGGATTGGGCGCCGTCTGGCCGAGGCCGCAGAGGGAGGCGTCCTTGATGATACCGGCCATCTCCTCCAGAAGCTCGATGTCGCCCTCCTTGCCCTTGCCATGGGCGATGTTCGTGAGGATCTCCAGCATCCGCTTGGTTCCCTCGCGGCAGGGGGTGCACTTTCCGCAGGATTCGTCCTGGCAGAAATCCATGAAAAACCGGGCCATGTCGACGGCGCAGTTGTCCTCGTTCATGACGATGAGGCCGCCGGAGCCCATGATGGCGCCCAGTTCGGCCACTTTTTCATAATCCACCGGGGCGTTCAGGTGCTGGACGGGGATGCAGCCGCCGGAGGGGCCGCCCAACTGTGCGGCCTTGAATTTCTTGTTCTTGGGGATGCCGCCGCCGATGTCGTAGACGATCGTTCCCAGTGGGGTTCCCATGGGGACTTCCACGAGGCCCACGTTGTTCACGTCGCCCGTCAGCGCGAAGACCTTGGTCCCCTTGCTCTTCTCGGAGCCGACGCCGGCGTGCCACGCGGCGCCCTTCAGGATGATCTGGGCGACATTCGCGAAGGTCTCCACGTTGTTCAGGACCGACGGCCGCTGCCAGAGGCCCGCTACGGCGGGGAAGGGCGGCCGCGGGCGGGGCATGCCCCGCTTGCCCTCGATGGAGGTCATGAGCGCCGTCTCTTCGCCGCAGACGAACGCGCCGGCGCCCTGGTAGATCTCCAGGTCGAAGTCGAAGCCCGTTCCCAGGATGTCCTTTCCCAGGAGGCCCATGTCCTGGGCCTGGTTGATGGCGATGTTCAGGCGGTGGATGGCCAGGGGATACTCGGCCCGGCAGTAGATGTATCCGTGGTGGGCTCCGATGGCCTTGGCCGCGATGACCATGCCCTCGAGAACCGCGTGGGGGTCCGCCTCCAGGACGCTGCGGTCCATGAAGGCCCCCGGATCGCCCTCGTCGGCGTTACAGAGGACGTATTTGATGTCGCCGGGGGAGGTGGAGCAGAATTTCCACTTCAGGCCCGTGGGGAATCCGGCGCCGCCGCGGCCGCGGAGGCCCGAGTCCAGCATCGTCTGGACGATGTCCGCGGAGGACATCTCGGTCAGGGCCTTTGCCATGCCGGCGTAACCGTCCCGGGCGATGTACTCCTCGATCCGTTCCGGGTCGATGAGGCCCCGGTTGCGGAGAACCCGCAGCTCCTGCAGGGCGAAGAAGGGAATTTCCTGCATGGTCGGGATGACCGCTTCCGTGGTCGGTTCCCGGTACAGCAGGCGCTCCAGGATACGCCCCTTCACCAGGTGTTCTTCCACCAGCTCCGGCACGTCCTCCGGCTTGATCATCATATAGATAACACCCTCGGGGTAGACCACCATGATGGGGCCCTGGGCGCAGAATCCGTTGCAGCCCGTCTCAACGAGCTTGATCTCGTCGGCGAGATTGCGCTTCATCAGCTCGGCCACCAGGGCCTTTTTGACCATCAGGCTTCCCGAGGCGTGACACCCCGTTCCCCCGCAGAGCAACAGATGTGAACGAAATACTTTCATTGGGTTTCCATCCTCCTTCATCACGTCAGAGATTCCGTCCCGCTACTTCACGATTTCCGCGCCCCGTGCGAGGACGAAAGGCGTCTGGATCTCTCCCTCCAGGACGTGCTTCTTGAACACCTGCCGCATCTTGTTGGCGTTCATGTATTCGTATTTGATGGGTTCCTGGCCGATCAGCTCCACCGTCACCAGGGGTTCGCGGCTGCAGAGACCCATGCAGCCGGAGGTGGTCACGATCACGTCGGTAACCCCCGCTTCCTCGATGGATTTGATCAGGGCGTCCATGACGTCCCGGGCTCCCGAGGCGATGCCGCAGGTTCCCATGTGCACGGTGATCTTCGCCCGGCGTTCACCGTCCCGGAGGGCCGTTTCGGCGTGGACGCGCTCCTTGATCTTCTTCAGATCTTCGATATTCAGCTTTGCCATTGTGCCGTACCTCGCATTCGCAAGAGTCTTGTTTATTGATACTGGTTGAGCAGTTCCTTCACCTTGGCTGGCTTCACGCGCCCGTGGACCTCATCGTCCACCACGACCACCGGTCCGAGACCGCAGGCGCCGAGGCAGCGGACGGACTCGTAGGTGAACCGCCGGTCGGCGGTCGTCTCACCCTCCTTCACCCCCAGGACCTTTTCAATGTTTTCCGCGATGGCTTTCCCTCCGCGGACATAGCAGGCGGTGCCGAGGCATACCCGAACGGTGTGCCGGCCCTTGGGGGTCATGGTGAAGAAGGAGTAGAACGTCACGACGCCGTACACACGGCTGAGTGGCAGGTTGATACCTTCGGCGATCCGTTTCTGGATGCCGATGGGCAGGTACTCCAGGACCATCTGGGCCTCTTCCAGGACGGGGATCAATCCCCCTGGTTTGCCCTTGTACTTTTCGATGATCGCGTCAAGTTTTGCGATCTGTTCCTCGGAAAACTCCTTCAATAGTTCTGTGCTACCGAGTTTCATGAATGTGTTGTCCTCCTTCCCGTCAACAGGGTCAGGCCCCTGCTTTGATTTCCGTTAAGCCTTCGTCCACCTGGCTGCGAATCCAGGCCAGGATCTCCGGATGGTTGAGGGGGATATCCCCGACTTCCTCCCGGATGTCCCGGGTATCCAGGACAAAACTCCTGCCGTTCCGCTCATGGCGGTACACCAGTTCGATATCGGGGTGACCCGTGAGAATGGTCACCAGGGTTCCGGCAATGTCGCCCAGGGGTTGGCGGTCAATGTGCGCGAGCCCGAATGTCACCCGGACGTTCGTGCCCTCGCCGGGTCTCGATTCCACTGTCAGTCCGCCTCCGGTCTTTCCCGCGGCCTCCGCCAGCATGGGAAGCCCCAGGCCGACACGGCGGACTTTCTTGGTCGTATAAAACGGATCCAGCACCTTTGCGAGGGTCTCTTCCGTCATTCCGACCCCGTCATCCCGGATCTCCAGCGTCAGGCGGTCCCGCTCAGGGTTCTCCCGGATGGTGATGAATATGTGCTTTGCCTCCGCCCGGGTGGAATTTTCCGCAATGTCCAGTACGTGCAGGGAGAGCTCCAGCATCCGGGCTACTCCTCGATGGTCCGTCCTTGCCGTTTCCGGAAGGCCATCGACAGTTCCTTCACCGTCACGGCATGCATCCTCACGTCCGTCCAGGCCCTCCCGATGTCCCGGATATGATGGGCATCCGAGGAGGTGATGAAGGAGAATTGCTCCAGTTCCGGATATCGGATGCGCCCTCCCCGGATCCCCGTTTCCGGCGACAGTTCCAGTGCATCGAAGGGGGGACCCGGCACGATGAATCCGAGTTGGCTCAGGATGCTGAAGCTTTCCCGGTCGATGTGGGAGGCCACGGCCAGTCCACCCAGGTCGTGGATTCGCTCTACGATGGCCTGGAGCGGAAGCTCCGTGGCCCCGATGAGCAGGCGATCACAAAACCCTTCCACCTCGTCCCGGTCGTTGACGATGGCCTGGCATCCGAAGCGCCGCTCGTCGTTCCGGCCGGGCAGGTGGCGGCTGATCCATTCCTGGAGGGGGAGAAGCTCCTCCACGATATCAAAGAGGGCCAGGAGGTGCACTTCCTCCCGGCTTGCGATCTCCATGCCCGCCAGCACGGCGAGCGGGGTGCCCTCGGCGCACCGCCGGACCCAGGCGATGTTTTCCGAGGCGTTGTGATCGCAGATGGCCACCGCGTCCAGCCCGACGGCCAGGCAGCGCTCGACCAGCTTTCGGGGGTACATGTCCAGCTCCGCGCACGGTGACAGGCAGGTGTGAACGTGCAGGTCGCAGCGGAAAACCTTCAGCATGACCGGATCCCCGACCTTCCGGCAAAAAAAAGACCATGGAGAGATCCATGGTCGGGGTGGGGATCATCCTCCCCGTACATTCAGGATTTCATAAATCTTGCCGGCCGTTTCAAAGCCCGACAGATCCGATACGAGAATCGGCACATTCTCCTTTGCGGCCTTCTCCAGGGTGTCTGCGGCCGGTTCGTTTCCCTGTACCAGAACGATGCCGGCATGATCCTTGAGGCTGGCGACAGCGATGATGTTCTGGTGGATCTGGCGGGTGATCCAGAGATCTCCTTCACTGCTGTGGGCCATGACGTCGCTCAGCAAATCCCCCGTGAATCCTCCCGTCACGTTCCTGTCCAGCAGATCGGCTCCATGTCGGATCTTCAGGCCCAACGCCTTTACGATGGTTGCCAAGTCCACGATATCCCGCCCTTCTTTAAATTCCGTCGAAGACCTTGTCGATCTTGATCACCATCTTCAGATGGGTGCCTTTCCCCACATCGGAGGAGATTCTGAAGAAGTCGGAGAAGTTCTTGATGTTGCAGAGGCCCATGCCGGCGCCGAATCCCATCTCCCGGATCCGCTGGCTGGCCGTCGACCATCCCTGCTGCATGGCGAGCTCGATGTCCGGGATCCCATCCCCCTCATCGATGGCTTCGATCAGCACATAATCCGGCTTTACCTGGATGTGGATATGTCCTTTCCGTGCGTATGAAACGATATTGATTTCCGATTCGTAGGACACCAGCGCCACCCGGCGGATGATCTCGCTGGAGAGCTTCATCCTCTTCAGGATGGCTTTGATCTGGCTCGATACCTGTCCGGCCTTGTCGAAATTGCCTCCCTCAACGGGAAACCTGTTTTCGTACAGACTTGCATCATGGGCGAACACGTTCTTCGTCAACCCTTTCCATGCATCCGACGATTCCCCTCTGATACAGGCGGCCAGCCGTTTCAAAGAGAATGAATTGGGTCGTCAGGATGGGAATTTTCAGTTCCTCGGCCAGCGTCAGGGTCTCCGGCGATGGCTTTTTCCCTCGAACGAGGATGATGGCGGCGATGTCCAGCACGTCGGAAGTCCTGACCACCTGTGGATTCGTCAGGCCCGTCAGGAGGAGGCTCCCGGCCTTGGCAAAGGCCAGGACGTCGCTCATCAGGTCCGCTCCGAAGGCCGTCCTGACTTCCTTGTCCAACTGTTCCTGTCCCACAAGCACTTCGGCATCCAGGATTTCTTTAACCTCACGCAGGGTCACAGTGTTCTCCTTGGGAGTGTTTTTCCGTTTCCGCGGACAGGGATCCGAAAACCTGCGGAAATAGGGTCCAAACTGATGAGACATGGCTGATTACCATAGGCCTCCCGTTGCTGTCAACCTGTTTAAGGCATTCAGAAATGAGGCGTTTTGGCCCAAAAAAGCTTTTGCGTCCCCCGGGCAATTCCGTTAGAAGGGGGGCCATGGAAAACTGGGTGGACCGATACATGACCTTCCTGTCGGTCGAGAAGGGGGCTTCCCTTCACACCCTCGATGCGTACAGCCGCGACCTGAACCGCCATGTCGCATTCCTGCGGTCCCTGGGGAGGAAAGGGTGGGCGGATGTTACGACGGACGACATGCTCTCCTTTCTCACCCGTCTGCGGGAGGAGGGATTGAAGGCCCGTTCCGCCAACCGGGCCCTGGCTGCGCTCCGGGGCTTCTACCGCTTTCTTCTGCGGGAAGGGGTGCGGGAGGAAAACCCCCTGGCGGACATCCACCACGGGAAGGTATGGATGCACCTCCCCGATACGGTGTCCCGGCAGGAGATGGAGAATCTTCTCCGCCAGCCGGGCCTGGACAGGCCGGAGGCCGTCCGGGACACCGCCATGCTGGAGATGTTTTACGCCTCGGGGCTCCGGGTTTCCGAACTGGCGTCCCTGACGCTGGGCAGCATCAACTGGCAGGTAGGATACCTGGTTACATTCGGAAAGGGAGGGAAGGAACGGGTCGTGCCGGTCGGGCGCGTCGCCCTCTCCGTCCTGAGGCGTTATGTGGAAGAGGTCCGTCCGGGCCTGCTGAAGGGCGGGGATACGGACGTGCTTTTCCTGAACCGCCAGGGGAGGGGGCTTTCCCGCCAGGGATTGTGGAAGCTGGTCAGGCGGTACGCCGAACGGGCGGGGATCCGGAAAAAGGTTTATCCACACACGTTCCGCCATTCCTTCGCCACCCACCTCCTGGAGGGAGGGGCGGATCTCCGTTCCGTACAGCTCATGTTGGGGCATGCGGACATATCGACGACGCAGATATACACGCACGTCACCCGGGAACGTCTCAAGGATGTGCACAGCCGGTTTCACCCACGGGGGAAATGACCGATGAAAAGGCAGGGCAGAGAGCAAGGGAGCCGATCCCCCCTCTCGGGGCGGCGGATTGCCCTGATCACGGCGGGAATTCTGGTTCTGGGCATCCTGGCCGCCGGAGGACTTTCCCTGGCTTTCTCCCGCACCGGTGCGGCATCGCCCCTCGAACGGCTCGGGGGTGTTTTTTCCTTCTACCTGCTGGGACAGCCGCCCCGGGTGTATGGCCTGGAGGGAGAAAAGAACGGGTCTTTCTTCACGATCCGTCCCGGTGATGCCCTGGAGGTTACCTATCGGGACGAGTTTATCCTCCGGGGGGTCGCCAGCGATTCCCTGGCAGGAAGCGGCATTGACGTCCGGATCGAAGGATTCGAGGAAAAGACGGCCCTGGGCGTCCTGTTCAAGGGCCTTTCCTTTGTGGACCGGCGGACGGGGGAGCGGGCCGAGCCGGGGAAGGCCGGATCAGGCGAACCGGCGCGGGTTTCCGTGCTGTACAACGGGCGGGAAGCGGCCGTATTCTATATCCGGGCCTCCCTGACGGCGCAGGATTTCCTGCGGTATGCCCGGGCGGCCGAAGACAGGAAGGAGAAGATCCATTTCCTGCAACAGGCCCTGGCCCTGACTCCGTCCGATACGGAGGTGCGGCACGAGCTGGCCTCGGAGCAGGAGAAGGCCGGCCGGGTCGATGAAGCCGCGGCGGCCTACGAGGAGATCCTGAAGGCAAAGCCCGCCGATGAAGCGGCCCTGACGGCCCTGGTTAAGATCTACCTGTCCCGCAGCGCCTACGACCGGGTCGTGAGCCTTTGCACACGAGCCGTTGCAACGAACCCGAAAAGCGCCCCCGCCCATGCGGCCCTTGCCCTTGCCCTCCAGATGCAGGAAAAATTCGATGAAGCGGCGAAGCATTATGAATCAGCGCTGCAGCTGGATCCGAACAACACATCCGTCCGGTTTCGCCTGGGGGAAGTCTATGACCGGATGAAGAAGTCGGGGAAGGCGGGGGAGCAGTACCGCCGGGTTCTGACCGGGGCGCCCGCGGACCGGGATGCCATTCTGGCGCTGGCCTTGACCAAGCTGAAGGCGGGAGACCACGATGAAGCAATCTACTGGTACAAGGCCTACCTGAAGCAGAATCCGAAGAGCGCAGCCGCCTGGGCGAACCTGGGCCTGGCTTATGGCGGCAAGGGGCGGGGGAAGGAGGAGATCGAAAGCTACCGGAAAGCCCTCGCCCTGGATCCGAAAAACGCCGTTGTTCTCTCCAACATGGCCCTTGCTTACGAGAAGGCGAATCAGGTCCGGGAGGCCACCGATACCTGGAAAAAGGTCCTGAAAGTCCGTCCGGGGGACTCCGGTGCGGCCTCCAGGCTCGGAGAGCTGGCCCTCCGCGAAAAGCGGTACCGGGAGGCTGCATCCTATTTTGAGACGGCCCTGAAGGAAAGCACCCGGAAGGGGCCGCTGCATACCTCCGCGGCGACCGCGTACGCGGAGATGAAACAGTACGGCAAGGCCGTCGAGCATTACGAAAAGGCCATCCGCAACGGAGTCAAGGATCCCGAAATGCATCTGGCAATGGCCACGGCCTATCAGCAGCTGGGAAAAAACAAGGAAGCCGAGGCTGCATACGGCAAGGCGGCCGCCTCCGGAGCTTCCAGGGATGTCCTGGCAAGGGTGGCCGCCGTACATCTCCGGGAAAAGCGCTACGATCAGGCGGCCAAAATCTACCGGGAAATGATCCGCCGGTTTCCCGGGAAGGGCCGGTCCCATGCCGGCCTCGGCGATGCCCTGTACCTGAAGGGAGACATGGACGGCGCCGCCGATGCGTATCGGAAAGCCGTCCGGCAGGATCCCCGGGAAATCGGGGCCTGGATGGGCCTGGGAGCGGTTCATGAACGGAAAGGGAACCTCGAAGAGGCCCTGAAGGCCTACCAGAGGGCCTGGGAACTCAACCCGGATCTCAGTCAGGCGGCCCGAAAGGCCCGGGAGATCCGCATCCGCCTGCTGGAAAAAAAGCAGGGATAGCAGGTCCCTCGAACAGGGAGCTTCATCCGGGGCCGCTCCCGGATGCATAAAGGAGAGATAACGGCATGAAGCCTGTGGACGTGAGTGGAATCCGGTTCGGCGGCGGGGCGCCTTTCGTCCTGATTGCCGGTCCCTGCGTCATCGAAGAAGAAGGGAGGACCAGGGACATCGCCCGATTCCTCCGGGATCTGGCGGGTGAGCTGGGCATCCCGTTCATCTTCAAGGCCTCTTATGACAAGGCGAACCGGAGCGCCCGTGATTCCTTCCGCGGACCGGGTCTGTCGGAAGGCCTCCGCATTCTGGAGGAAGTCCGGAGGGACGTCGGCTGTCCCGTCCTGTCAGACGTCCACCGGTTCGAGGAGATCGACGCGGCGGCGGCCGTGCTGGACGTGGTGCAGATCCCGGCCTTTCTCTGCCGGCAGACGGATTTCGTCATGGAAATCGCCAGGAAGGCGCGGGTGGTGAACATCAAGAAAGGGCAGTTCCTGGCGCCGTGGGACGTGTCCAATATCGTGGAGAAGCTAAAGGCGGCGGGAAACGGGAGGATTCTCGTAACGGAGCGGGGCGCCAGTTTCGGGTACAACAACCTGGTGGCGGATTTTCGCTCCCTGCCGGTGATCCGCTCCCTGGGATATCCCGTGATTTTTGACGCCACCCACAGCGTCCAGCTGCCGGGAGGGCTGGGAACCGCCTCGGGGGGGCAGCGGGAGATGGTTCCCTTCCTGGCCCGTGCCGCCGCCGGAGCCGGCCTGGACGGCATCTTCATGGAGGTCCATCCCGATCCCGACCGTGCATTGTGCGACGGGCCGAATTCGCTGGCGCTGAAAGACCTGCGATCCCTGCTTACGGTTCTCAGGGAGATCGATCGTATCGTGAAAAGGAGCATGGATACCGCAAATGGATAAGCTTCAGGATATGCCCTGGAAGGAAAAGCTGGAGAAGGTGAAACTCCTGATCCTGGACGTCGATGGCGTGCTGACGGACGGCCGGATCATCATGGATGACAACGGCCGGGAGATCAAGCATTTCGACGTCCGGGACGGACACGGCATCAAGCTCCTCCAGCGGTACGGCATTGACGTCGTCTTCCTGACGGGGCGCCGATCGGCCGTCGTGGAGCACCGGGCCCGGGACCTGGGCGTGGAGGAAGTGCACCAGCAGATCTGGGACAAGGTCGCCGCGTTCGAGGGAATTCTCGAGCGGCGGGCCCTCCAGGCCGACCAGGTGGCCTTCATGGGGGACGACGTGGTCGACATCCCCCTGCAGAGGCGTGTTGGATTCTCCGCCGCCCCGGCAAGTGCGGAGGATGTGGTCCGTCGCTCCGTCGATTTCGTGTCCGGACGGCCGGGAGGCCGGGGGGCCGTGCGGGAGGTGTGCGAGTTGATCCTCCGTGGGCGCGGGTTCTGGGATGAGATCGCCCGGCGATATGAATTTACTCAACTGGTTGATATGTGATGGTATTTGTTTCGGCTTTACAGGGCCTGCCTTTCGGTGATATAAAATTTCCCAGGTATTGCCGCCCCATATCCACCTTCTGTTCGGGTTTTGAACCGACCGTGTAGGATGCTGAAGGGACTGTTCACGTCAAAATGGAAGAAGAGGATGCTCCTTTTTTCGGGAGCTTTCCTGGTTCTCGCCGCCGCCGGGGCCTGGTGGCTCATCAAGAACCGCGAGACGGTTCCGAAGCAGGCCTTGCAGATCATGGCGGAGAACGTGGACCTCCAGGTCCAGAACGTCACGTACACCGACGTGGGAAGCTCCGGAGAAAAATGGGAGGTGAAGGCGGACAGCGCCCGGTACATGCGCGACGAGAAGATCGCCCTCTTTGACAGGGTGAAGATCCGGCTGATCCTGGCCGACGGCCAGACGTTCAACCTGACGGGAGACCAGGGCCGCCTCAAGACGGACCTGAAGGACATGGACATCACGGGCAACGTGGTGATCCTTTCCGACCGGGGGGACCGGTTCACGACGGACCGTCTCCAGTATGTCCATGGGGAGAAGAAAATCTACACCCAGTCTCCGGTCACCATGGAGAACGACCGGATGAAAATCCGGGGCGTGGGCCTGACCCTTCGGCTGGACAGCCGGGACCTGAAGCTCTCTTCCCGGGTCGAGGCGGAAACAAAGCCGGCGGGGGCGGCGGGGGGAAATCATGACAAAAAACGCTGACAGTTCCGTGATTCGGATGGCCGCGACGATCCTCGTTGCGGTCTGCCTGGCCGCCGGCGTCGCCTGGGGACAGGCAAAGGTTCCGGTGAGCCGCAGCGAGCCGATCCAGATCGTCTCCGACCGCCTGGATGCCTACGATGAAAAGAAGCTGGTGGTTTTCTCCGGGCATGCCGTGGCCGTTCAGGGCGACAAGGCCATCCGGGCCGACAGCATATCGCTTTTCTATAAAAAGGAAGGCCATCAGGCCGGACCGAAGGCCTCCAAGGGACCCGACATGGGCGGAGGAGACCTGGACCGGGTGGAGGCGAAGGGACACGTCATCATCACACAGGGGCCGAAGACGGTCACGGGGGACTTCGCCGTCTATTTCCAGGATGCCCAGAAGATCGAGATGACCGGGAACGCGGTCCTGAAAGAAGGCCGCAGCACGATCCGCGGCGACAGGGTCATCGTGCTTCTGGACGAGGGGCGGGGCTTCGTGGAAGCCGGGGAGTCCAAGCGGGTCATGGCGACGATTTATCCCTCCGAAAAATCCCAGCCGGGAAAGAAGAAGCCGTGACATGGAGCGGCTGACGGCGGAGGGACTCGTCAAGGTCTACAGCGGCCGGCGAGTCGTCGACGGCATTCACCTGGAGATTCAACCCGGAGAGGTCGTCGGGCTGCTGGGACCGAACGGAGCGGGGAAGACCACGACGTTTTACATGGTCGTCGGGCTCATCCGACCCGACGGAGGACGGATTCTCCTCAACGGGGAGGAACTGACGGGCCAGCCCATGTATGTCCGGGCCCGAAAGGGGATCAGCTATCTGCCCCAGGAGCCGTCGGTCTTCCGGAAACTGACGGTGGAGGAGAACATCCTGGCCATCCTGGAGACCCTGGAGATGGAGCAGGGGGAACGGGAGGAGCGACTCCGGGATCTTCTGGACGAGCTGGATCTGACGCCGCTTCGGTCCAACCGGGCCTATTCCCTCTCCGGAGGCGAGCGGCGGCGGGTTGAGATCACGAGGGCCCTGGTTACATCCCCGAAATATATCCTTCTGGACGAGCCCTTCGCGGGAATCGATCCCCTCGCCGTTGCGGATATCCAGAAGATCATCGGCCAGTTGAAAGCAAAAGGGATCGGGGTGGTCATTTCCGATCACAATGTCCGGGAGACGCTTTCCGTCTGCGATCGGGCTTACATTGTCAATGAAGGGATGGTTCTGGTGGAAGGGGACCCCGACACCATCGCCTCCTGCGAGATCGCCCGGAAGATATACCTCGGGGAAGGATTCAGCCTGTAACAGGCGGTTTGTGGGGAGGAACGGGATTTTCCTCCGTACCGCGGGCCGCAGGCAATCGATATGGCTCTGGAACTGAAACAAAACCTGAAGTTGACCCAGCAACTGGTCATGACGCCCCAGCTTCAGCAGGCCATCAAGCTGCTGCAGGTGTCGCGCCTGGAGCTTGTGGATGCGATCAACCAGGAAATGCAGGAAAATCCCCTCCTGGAAGAGCTGACCGGAGAAGAGTACAGCGTGACGGAAACCCCGGCCGAATCGGATGATCTCAAGACGGTTGAAGGGGAAGAGATCAAGCTGGCGGACCACACGGAGGAGTTGACCGGCGAGGGAGACGGCAAGACCGAGTTTGACTGGGACAATTATCTTGAGGACTACGGATCCGTCGGGGTCACCTACGACCGCTCCGGTGAGGAAGGGCCAGCCTGGGACAATTTCCTGACCGCGCAGACGTCGCTGACGGATCACCTCATGTGGCAGGTCAAGCTTTCGCGGATGAACGAAAGCGAGATGGCCGTGGCGGAGCAGATCGTGGGGAACCTCGATATGAACGGCTACCTGGTCGCGACGGTGGAGGAAATCGCCGCCCAGTCGGGGACGCAGCCGCCCTTTGTCGAGGGCGTTCTCCGCAAGGTTCATGACTTCGATCCTCCCGGCGTTGCAGCCCGCGACCTGAAGGAGTGTCTTCTTATCCAGGCCAGGGTTCTCCGGGCCGGACCCCTGGTGCAGTCGATCATCCGGGATCACCTGAAGGAACTGGAAATCAAGAATTACAACCAGATCTGCCGGAAACTGAAGGCCTCCGCCGAGGACGTGGAGGCGGCGATCCTGGTTATCATGAACATGAATCCCAAGCCGGGCGCCCTCTACAATGAGGAAAAGGCCCAGCCCGTCATCCCGGACGTGTTCGTCTTCAAGGCGGGGGATGAATACAAGATCGTCCTGAACGACGACGGCCTGCCACGGCTCCGGATCTCCAATTTCTACCGGGAGGTCATGGCGGGCCTCAGCGGCAGCACAAACTCCGAGGGGAGCCGCCGCTACATCCGGGAGAAGATCCAGTCCGCCACGTGGCTGATCAAGAGCATCCAGCAGCGGCAGAACACCATCTACAAGGTGACCGAGAGCATCCTCCGGTTTCAGCTGGATTTCTTCGAGCAGGGAGTGTCCTTCCTGAAGCCGCTCGTTCTCCGGGACGTGGCCGATGACGTGGGAATGCACGAGTCCACCATCAGCCGGGTCGTATCCAACAAGTACGTCCATACCCCACGGGGGATCTATCTCCTCAAGTATTTCTTTTCCAGCGGCATCCATCGGACCTCCGGCGAGAACATCGCCTCCAAGAGCGTGAAGGAGGAAATCCGGAAGCTCATCCAGGCGGAGGATCCCCGCAAACCGTTGAGCGACCAGGAAATCGTCCAGCGCCTGGAGGCCGGGGGAATCGCCATCGCCCGACGGACCGTGGCCAAATACCGCGAGATGATGGGCATCCTTCCGTCTTCCAGGCGAAAAAGGCTCATCAAGACACAAAAAACAGATTGACATTTCAGAACCCCATTTCTATAAAGCGCATCTTTGCCGTCGGGGGGGTGATGCCTCTCGGCGGCGGACTCCCTGAGAAGGATTGTAGGAGGATGGAACGATGAAGATAACGCTTACCTTCAGGAACACGGGCGGGGAGGACTGGTTCAAGCAGGTCGTCGACGAACGGCTGGGCAAGCTCCAGAAATACCTGGATCACCCGGCAGAGGCCCATGTTGTGTTGTCCGTCGAGAAATTCCGGCATGTCGCGGAGATCAGCCTCTCGGCTGACGGGGCGAATGTAATCGCCAAGGAAGAAGCGAAGGACATGAACACGGCGATCGACAACGCCGTCGAGAAGGTGGAGCGCCAACTCAAGAGGCACAAGGAAAAGATCCGAACCCACAAGACCGGTGCGGGCCGCAGTGAAGAAAGAGTGCTGGTGGTCGAGCCGGTCGACGAGGACGAGGCCCGCGGTTCCCGGGTTGTGGAAACCCGGAAGGTCGTGCTCAGCCCCATGTCCCTGGACGATGCGGTCCTGGAGATGGATTCCGTGAAAAACCGCTTCCTGATCTACCGTGACATCGCCACGGAAAACGTCAGGCTCCTCTACCGGAGGGAGGACGATAATTACATCCTGATCGAGACGAACGGTTAGCGCACGGGGATGGTGGCATGAAAATTCTCGATATGATCAAAACCGGGTATGTCATCGAAGAGCTTCAGGCAAAGACGAAGCGCGATGTCCTTACCGAACTGTCGTCGGTTTTTCTGCGTGACCTGTCGTGTGATCCGGAAGAAATGGTGTCGATTCTCCTGGAGCGGGAAAAGCTGGGAAGCACCGGCATCGGGGACGGCATCGCAATCCCGCATGGAAAGATGGGCTCCATGAAGGAACTCGTCGTTGCCTTCGGACGGAGCCGGAAAGGTATTGATTTCAATGCCATGGACGGCAAGTCCGTCCACCTGTTTTTTCTCCTGATGGCCCCGGAAAATTCGGCGGGCCTGCATTTGAAGGCGCTCGCCAGAATATCCCGGATGCTCAAAGACGGGGCGTTCCGGAAACGGCTGCTGGATGCCCGTTCCGAGCAGGAACTGCGGGCGGCCATCGCTGAAAAGGACGAAGCACCGTAGCAAGCCGCTTCATCAATACTGGACGGTCATGGCGGCATTGACCATACGGGATCTCGCGGAACCATTCCATAACCTCCTGGGGATCGAGGATGCCGGTGGAATCGAATGCCCAAGCCGGCAAATCCGGACCGGCCGGTTGCGGGTGCTCGATCCCCTGTCCCGGGGTGAGCCGCTCCACCCGGGGACCATTCCCATCCTCCAGCCCGAAGGGCTGGTTCAGTTGTCCGGCCTTTCCGAATCGCTCAAGGGATCCCTGTTCCGGTCTCTTGTCCGAGGGGGGGCGCCGTGCCTTCTCTTGTCTTCCGCTTTTTCAATCCCCCCCTTCCTGATACGCCTTTCCCGGCGGTTTCGTATGCCTGTGCTGGCTTCCTCCCTGGAGGGAGCCCACCTGGAAAGCCGTTTCAAGGGCCTGGTCCGCGAGCATTGTGACGGGATCAGAAGGGTCCACGGCTGCCTGGTGGTTGTGTCCGGGATCGGCATCCTGATCACAGGTGAGCATGGAACGGGAAAGACGACGACGGTCCTCCGGCTGGCGGAATGGGAAGGTGGAGCATGGGTCGCCGATGACGCCGTGGATCTTTCCCGTCGCGGGGAGGCCGTCTATGGCCGCGCTCCCGGACGCATCCGCGGTCTCGCGGCGGTTCCGGGGCGGGGCATTGTCCGTGTCTCCCGCCTTATTCCCGGGGTACGGATCCGGGAAGAGGCTCCCGTCGGCGGGGTGGTCCGCCTGGTCCGACGGGACGGGGAGCGGGATGGAGAATGGTCCGGGACGGGGGAGCGGTGCGAGGCGTACCGGATTCTGGGACTTGAACGACCGTTTTGCGAACTGGCCGTACAGGAAGGGGAGCCGGCGCACCGCCGGATCGCCGGCTGGGCGGCCTCACTCGATTCGGGAGGGATGAAACCATGAAAAGGCCCCGTGTGGTCATCGTGACCGGCCTGTCCGGCTCGGGAAAAAGCACGGCCTTGAGGGCACTGGAGGACATCGGTTTTTTCTGCGTGGACAACCTGCCGGTGGTTCTGCTTCCGGATTTCCTGGAGATTCAGGCTGTTGAGGAAAAGGAAATCACCCAGGTGGCCCTGGTCATGGACCTGCGGGAAGCCGGTTTCCTGGAGCGGTATCCGGAGATTTTCGAACTCCTGAAGGAAAAGGGATACCGGATCGAAGTGCTGTTTCTCGACGCCGGCAACGAGGCCCTCCTGCACCGGTTCAGCGAGACAAGGCGCATGCATCCCCTGGCGATGAAGGGGTCCGTCATGGAGGGGATCCAGGAGGAGCGCAGGAAAATGACTGCGCTCAAGGACATGGCCGACACGGTGATCGATACGACGTTCCTGAACGTGCACCAGCTCAAGGACGCCGTTCAGCGGGCCTTTCTGCCACCGACAACGACCCGCCGGATCATCCTGCACGTCCAGTCTTTCGGGTACCGCTACGGCCTGCCGGCGGATGCCGATATCGTCCTGGACGTGCGGTTCCTGCAGAATCCCTACTTCGTGGAGACCCTCAAGCGCCTGGACGGCCATGTATCGGCGGTTCGGGAGTACGTGCTGGCATCCGAGGAGAGCCGGGCGTTTCTCGAACAGCTCCTGTCGCTCCTCACCTTCCTCCTCCCCCTCTACGAGAAGGAGGGGAAGCCCCGCATCAACGTCGCCATGGGATGCACGGGAGGCCGCCACCGCTCCGTCGTCATGGCCAACGAGCTGGCGGCCCATTTCGCCGACCAGGGCTACCTGGTCAGCACGACCCACCGGGACATCAACAAGAGCGGCTGATCCTTCCCTACGGTGTCGCCGCCAACTTTGCCGTCACGTTGTCCTTGATCCAGTGGGGATCCCACCACTCCGTCGGGTTCACGAACTCTCCCGCCACGAGGATGGAGAAGTGGAGATGGTCTCCCCCGGCAAGGCCCGTCAGGCCGCTCGTTCCGAGGACCCCTCCCTTTTTCACTTCCTGGCCGTTCTTCACCTGGATGCCTGTCAGGTGGGCGTAGAGGCTGAACAGCCCCTGTCCGTGGTCGAGGATCACCGCATTCCCGTAAATCCCGAGGGGGCCTGCGAAGACCACCAGGCCGCTGTTGGCTGCCTCGATCGGGGCCTGGGCGGTGGACGCCAGGTCCACGCCCATGTGGGTGCTTTCGCCCAAAGACTGGCCGTTGTACCGGTAATAGCGGTGGTCGCCGAACTGGGCCATCGGTGCCGCGTCCTTCATGCGGAGGAAAGGGCCTTCCCACAGCTGTTTCGGTACGGACCGCTGGCAGATGGAGAAGATCGTTTTCGCGTTTTCCTCGCGCAGCTTGGAATTGACGTAGACAAACGTCTCGACCGGGGTCTTCCCGCGCAGCTCCGGGATGGCCGCCTGGAACTCCGGCATCTTCTGTTGGAAGAAGGCGTCGCCCAGGGACATCTCGTCGCTCCGGAACTTCTTTTCCAGGATGAGGGCCGGCAGGGTGACCGCACCCTCGTTGCCCGCTGCATCCCGGGCCACGACCTGGATGCGGGGCCTGGCGGTCGCCGCACCGACGGGTAGGGCGAAGTAGACGACCTCCAGCGGCTTGCCTCCGGCATCCGCTGTGAAGGCAGGGAAGAAACGCCGGTCCACCATGACCCCGCTCATGATGACCGGCTTGGACAGCCGGTATGTCACGAGGCAGGTTCCGCCGGGGTTGATGTGGTTCATGGCGCCGGTGAGAAGGATCTGAGGCGGGGTGATGTCGACCTTGACGGGCTTCGTGACGACGGCCGTGTTCGCCCAGAGGGAATGGTCGGTGGCGGTGATGGTCAGGGTCGCCGAGCCCTCCTGAAGCTTCCAGTGCCACGGATCAAGGGGCAGGGAGAGGATTTTCTCGCGGACTCCCCGCTGGGGGAAATCCTCCGCCGCGATGACCTGGGTCCGGGTTCCCTGGGAGAGCGTCACGACGGCCTTTTTCAGGCCGCTGCCGGAGTCGCGGAAGGTGATGCCCAGGACCTTCTGCCTCCCCACGAGGCTGACATCCTGGTCCAGGTCGATCCGGGGCTTCTGGAACTCGCCCACGGTCAGGAGGAACCAGGCCGCCCCCCCCAGCACCAGGACCGCGGCCACTCCAATGATCATCCACTTGTTTGGTTTCACAACCGACCTCCCCGCCAGAATTGGCGCCGGCAGGCGTGCACACACCTGTTCTCCCGGCGTCCGGCGTGGTCTTTCTATAAAGGCTTTGCAGAGCCTTTTCAAGCGAAACGGGCCGCCGGCTTCACCGCTTCCATGGGAACCCGTCCCGCTGCAATGCAGTGGTTGTCTGTCTGCCGGTTTCCCTGTAAGATGCATTTCGCAATCATTATCGTTCCGAAATAGAATGACAGCGAAAAAAAAGGAGAATTATGAACAGGCGTGCGGAAGCGAATCCAACCGGGAATGCCGTTGAGCATCAGCCTTCACAGACCGCGATGGGGACGGTTTTCCTGCGGGCCATGGCGGCGGTGGACAGGAGAAGCGGCATCCGGGGCCCCGATGACCTGGCGCAGCACTTCCTGCCCGATGACCGCAGGATCATTCTCCAGGATCCGGCGCTCAGGGGATGGGTCATCCGGAACTCCGTTTCTCCAGGGATGTACGAGTTCCTGATCGCGCGGACGGCTTACTTCGACGGCATCGTGAAACTGGCCCTGGCCGCAAGGGTTCCGCAGATCGTCTTCCTGGGGGCGGGGTATGACAGCCGGCCCTACCGTTTCCGGGACCTGATCGGGGAAACGCGGATTTTCGAAATGGACATGCCGAAGATCCAGGAGCACAAGCGGAAACTGCTGGAGCGGGCGCGCATTCCCATCCCGGAGCAGCTCACGTTCGTTCCCGTCGACTTCCGGACCGGCGGCATTGGAGGAAAACTCAGCAAGGCGGGATTCGATCCGGGCCTGGAAGCGCTCTTCGTCTGGGAGGGGGTCACGTATTACCTTCCCGGGAAGGCCATCAACAACACGCTCAAGGCGATCAGGGATCATTCGTACCCGGGGAGCACCGTCTGTTTCGACTATGCGTCCCGCTCTCCCGAAAAACAGGGGAGCGACCGGGTGCAGAAATTGAAGGATAACATGAAATCGAGCTATCCCGAAGAACCGGCCTGTTTCGCCTTGCGGGACGGGGAGATCGAATCTTTCCTGGAGAAGAGGGGCTACAGGATCCTGGAGAACCTCACGTCGGAGGATATGGAGGCGAGATACCTGAACCTGCCCGATCGTGCCCTGGCGGGGACGGTTCCTTCCGTGTTCTCCTTTGTCTGGGCGGAGCTTCTGTGACCGTCCCGTACCGGAAAAGGAATGGATCGCAAGGTTTCCCCGTGCCGGGAGCAGGAAACCGGGCCGTACGGGACATCGGATGCAGACTCTTGACCGCCGAAGGAGGAACGATGAGAAAAATCGCCACCGGAGTACTCTGGCTCCTCGTTGTTGTGATGCTCTGCGGCTGCGGCGCCCTTGGCCGGGACATCGAGGTCAGCTCCCTCATGCAGAAGAAGAAGCATCACGAGGCAATCCGGATGCTCCAGGGGGAGCTGGATGCGAAGATGGAGGTGTCCTCGTTCCGCCTCTATCTACTGAGCGCGGCCTACTATGAAGTCCGGGACTACGAACGCCTGCTCACGACGGTGGACCTGATGGAGCGCAGGATCGCCGGCGGCGACGCCGAGATCTACGGCGCAAATCTCGCCCCGTATCCGGGGATCATGCGCGGCTTCGCATACCTGGATCAGGGCGACTTCGAGAAGGCGGTGAAGGCGGCCTCGGAGGCCCATGCCGTCCTGGAGCGGATCGGCTCGCGGTCCAACGGCTTTTACACCTCCCAGCTCATCGACATAAACGGCATCCTCGGCGTCGCGCAGGCCAACCTGAACCGCTTCGCCGAAGCGGATCGCTGCCTCGATGTCCTCAAGCGCAAGGAAATGGGGCAGGGCATCCTGGGGCCGGAGCAGCACATCGCCATCGCCCGGGTCTACATGGCGAAGCGGCAGTACCGGGAGGCCCTGGCGGCGATCCAGGACCCGGCGGCCAAAGCGTTCGGTCCGGCCACGGTTTTCTACGACCAGACCTTCCAGGAACTCCCGAAGTTTTTCATCCTGACCAAGTGCCTCTATGAAACGGGACGGATCCGGGAGGCCGGGGAGGGATACGACCAGCTTCTGAGGCATCCCCAGATCAAGCAGGTCGGGGGGCTGTACTGGCCGGTCCTCCTGGACCGCGCAAAGATCGCCCGCGCCGGTGGACAGGACCGGGAGGCCGAGGCGATGCTCCGGGAGGCCGTCGAGGTGATCGAGAAGCAGCGGTCATCCATCCGGTCGGAGGCCGGGCGGATCGGGTACGTCGGCGACAAGCAGGCCGTTTACCAGGAGCTGGTCACGCTCCTCGTGGCCGGGAATCGTCCCGCCGAGGCGTTTGAATACGTGGAGCGCGCCAAGGGCAGGGCACTGGTGGACCTCCTGGCCTCCCAGGACATCCGGCCCCGCACCGGGAGCGCGGAGCAGGTCGGCACCTCCTACCGGGAGCTTGCCCGGGCCGAGCGGGATCTCGGTGTCGTGGCGGATCCCGCGGGTGGAAACGACACGGCACGAACCCGTGGGATCGCCGTCTCCCTGAAGAAGGACCTGGCCTCCCAGGCCCCGGAATTCACTTCTCTCGTGGCCGTTACGGGGACCCCGCTTGGCGAGATCCGGGACCGGCTTGCGCGGGACGAAGCGCTAGTCGAATATTACGAGGCCGGCGGGGAGTGGTTCGTCTTTGTCCTGAAGCGGGACGGCATCGCCGTCAAAGGACTGGGCAAGCCCGACCTGGAAAAGGACGTCCGGGACTTCCGATCGGCGCTGACCAACCCGGCCTCCCGCGATTACCTGGCCCGCTCGCAGAATCTCTACCGGAAGCTGATCCAGCCGGTGTCCGGCCTGCTGGAGGGGTCGCGGCTGACCGTCGTTCCCCACGGGCCGCTGCACTACCTGCCCTTCAGCGCACTGCACTCAGGCCGGGAATACCTCGTCGACCGGGCGGGCATCCGGATCCTGCAGACCGCCGGCATTCTCCGGTTCATTCGCAGCAGGCCCCGGGCGGCGCGGCCGGTGGTTCTTGTCATGGGCAATCCCGATCTGGGGGACCCCAAGTACGATCTGAAGTATGCCCAGGAGGAGGCCAGGGCCATCGCCCGGCTCATGCCCGGCGCCACCCTCCTTCTGCGCGAACGGGCAAAGGCATCCGTCCTCACCGGCCGCGCCGGGCAGTTCGACATGATCCATTTCGCCGCCCACGGCGTCTTCGATCCGGACGATCCGCTCGGCTCGGCGCTGCTCCTGGCCGGGGACGATGCAGGGAGCGGCTGGCTCCGGGCGCGGGATCTGTACAACCTCAACCTGAATGCGGACCTGGTGACGCTCAGCGCCTGCGAGACGGCCCTGGGGAAGATCACGAAGGGCGATGATGTCGTCGGTTTCACCCGGGGCTTTCTCTATGCCGGGGCCGGCTCCATTGTCTCCACGCTCTGGAAGGTGGACGACCGGGCGACGAAGGACCTGATGCTGGATTTTTACGGCCGGATCCTCAAGACGGACAAGGGAGAGGCCCTGAGGCAGGCCCAACGGAACGCCATGAAGAGGCACCCCCATCCGTTCTACTGGGCGTCGTTTCAGTTGACGGGCAATTCCCAGTGACGGGAGCCACGGGGGCGGAGGCGGGTTGAAGGATCGCAGATACCATGAATACTTTCCGGGAGGTGCGGTATGGACGTATTTGAGGCCATCCGGGGACGCAGAAGCTGCCGCCAGTTTCTGCCGGATCCCATCCCCGAGGACAAGATCATGCAGATTCTGGATGCGGCGGTTCGGGCGCCGTCGCCGGCCAACAACCAGCCGTGGGAATTCGTCGTGATCACCAGTCCGGACGTCAAGAGAAGGATCCACGATGAATCACTGGCCGTGAAAAAGGCGCTGTACGAAAAAAGCGGCTGGTCCTGGATCGACCGGTACAGGGCCGATTTTCTGCTCCAGGCGCCGGTCCTCGTCGCGGTCATCGGCGACCCGGAAAAGACGGGAGCCCACAAGTTTCACGAGGGGACGGAAACGGTCTACCAGCATGCCTGCGCCGCGGCGATCCAGAACATGCTGCTGGCGGCGCACGCCCTTGGCCTGGGAAGCCTCTGGTTCACCCTCTTCGACCGGGCGGTCCTGGCGGAGATCCTGGGGATCGGGCCGTCCAGGCTTCCCCTGGCACTGATCTGCCTGGGGCTTCCGTCCGGGGAAACGCTTCAGACACCGCGAAAGGCGGCCGCGGACAGGACCACCTTCATCCGCTGACATCATCGGCCGGTCTCCCGCGGGCATCCGTGCGGTGGATTACCGGTTCTGTTGAGAGGACGCTCCGCTCCTTGGCGGAATGATCCGGTGCATAGCCCTGCCTTCGCAAACGAGAGCGGGATCGACCCCGTTCCCTCCTGTTCCCTTCCTTGACATTCCTCCCGCCACCTTGTAATAAAACGCAAAGAATATGGCATAGTTAGGTTAAAAATAGCATAGATGTCCGTAAGGGAGGTCCTGTATGAATTCATTCACGCTAAACGGGAGAGAGGCGACGTTTACTCCGGGCCAGTCCATCCTGGATGCAGCCCGGGATAACGGTGTCGAAATCCCAACTCTCTGCTTTCTCAAGCAAAATGCCCCCACGGGGGCCTGTCGGGTATGTCTCGTGGAGGTGGCCGGAGCCCGCACCCTCATGGCGTCCTGCTCGACACCGGTGACGCGGGGCATGGAGGTCCAGACGGACACCGAGCGTGTTCACGGCGCCAGAAAGCTGGTCGTGGAGCTCCTCCTGGCCAGCGGTCATCATGACTGCCTGGTCTGCGAGGCCAACGGAAACTGCCGGCTCCAGGATCTTGCCTATCGCTACGGGATCCGGGAACTGAAATTCCCCCGATCCGAGGAGCGGTACCCCGTGGAGGATGAGAATCCCTTCATCGTGCGTGATTTCAGCAGGTGTATCCTCTGCGGACGCTGCGTCCAGGCCTGCAACGAGGTCGTCGTCAACCGGGCGATCAGCCTCGGCTATCGCGGCGCCAGGAGCAAGATCGTCACCGGCGGGGACATGCCCTATCACGAGAGCGAGTGCGTGATGTGCGGCCAGTGCGTGCAGGTCTGCCCGGTCGGGGCGCTGACGGAGAAGAAGGCCACGGGGCTGGGCCGACCCTGGGAAACGGAGAAAATCCGCACGACCTGCCCCTACTGCGGCGTAGGCTGCCAGATTCACCTTCATGTCAGGGACGGCCGGATCGTCAAGGCGACCGGCGTGGAGGAGGCGGAGCCGAATCACGGTCGCCTCTGCGTCAAGGGTCGCTTCGGGTACGACTTCATCTACTCGAAGGAGCGGCTCACGACGCCCCTGATTCGCGAGGGAGAGGGCTTCCGAGAGGCCTCCTGGGACGAGGCGCTCGATCTCGTCGCCGACCGCCTGAAAGAGATCATCGCCAAGCACGGACCGGACAGCGTTGCCGGGGTGAGCTGCGCCCGCAGCCTCAACGAGGACTCCTACCAGATGCAGAAGCTCTTCCGGGCGGTGTTCAAGACGAACAACATAGACCACTGCGCCCGAACCTGACACGCCCCCACCGTCGCCGGTCTGGCGACTGCATTCGGTTCCGGTGCCATGACGAACTCCTTTTCCCACTTCGCCAAGGCGAAGATGATGTTCATCATCGGGTCGAACATGACGGAGGCCCATCCCGTCGCGGCGACCTTCGTCAAGGAGGCCGTCACGGGCGGCGCCCAGCTCATCGTCGTCGACCCGAGAAGAACGCCGCTGTGCGATTTCGCGAAGATCCACGCTCCGATCCGGGTCGGCTCGGACGTGGCCTTCCTCAACGGCCTGATGCACGTCCTCATCCAGGAGGATCTCTATGACAAGGAGTACGTGAACTCCTGCACCACCGGCTTCGACGAGCTGAAGGAGAAGGTGATGGAGTATCCGCCGGAGCGTGCCGCGGAGATCAGCGGGATCCCCGCCGACCGGATCCGCGAGATCGCCCGAACCCTGGCCTCCGTCAAGCCGGCCATGCTCATGTACACGCTCGGCATCACAGAGCACACCTGCGGGGTCAACAACGTCCTGTCCTGCGCGAACCTCCAGATGCTCCTCGGCAACGTCGGCTTCGAGTGCGGCGGCGTGAATCCGCTGCGGGGCCAGAACAACGTCCAGGGGGCCTGCGACATGGGCGCCCTGCCCAACGTCTTCCCCGGGTACCAGAGGGTGGACAATCCCGAGGCGCGGGCGAAGTTCGCAAAAGCCTGGGGCGTGGAGGACCTGCCCGCGAAGCCGGGCCTGATGATTCCCCGGATGATGGACGGCCTGGTGGACGGAAACGTGAAGGCCTTTTACATCTTCGGCGAGAACCTCGCCAATACGGAGCCGGACATCCGGCACGTGGAGCACTGCCTGGAATCGGCGGAGTTCCTGGTCTGCCAGGACATCTTTCCCACTGAGACGACCCGGTTCGCCCACGTGATCCTGCCGGCGGCGGCCTGGAGCGAGAACGATGGAACGTTCACGAGCAGCGAGCGCCGGGTGAACCGCGTCCGCACCGTCCGCCCTGCACCAGGGTCCGCCATGCCCAACTGGTGGATCTTCCGGGAGCTGGCCAAGCGGTTCGGCCATTCCTGGGAATCGGACAGTGCCCGGGAGATCTGGGACAACGAGCTCTCCGCGCTGGCCCCGTCCATGGCCGGCATCAAGTATGCGCGCCTGGAGGAAGACGGCCTCCAGTGGCCCGTCCCGAGCGAGGAGAGCTGCGGGACGACATTCCTTCATCATGACGGATGCTTCACCTGCGGGCTCGGCGTTTTTTCACCGGTCGACTGGACGCCCCCGGCGGAGCAGCCCGACGGCGAGTATCCCTTCGTTCTCAGCACGGGCAGGCGCCTCTACCATTACCATACGCGCACCCAGACGGGGCGCTGCGCCGGCCTGAACGACCTGCTCGGGGAGGAGACCGCCGACATCAGCCCGCAGGACGCGCGGAATCTGGGTATCGGCCACGGGGAGATGATCCGTGTCCGGTCCAGGCGCGGGGATGTGAAGGTCCGGGCGAACGTAACGGGGCAGGTGCCTTCCGGAATGGTCTGGATGGCCTTTCATTTCCGGGAAGCCTGCGCCAACTGGATCACGAATCCGGCCTTCGATCCGATTACGCAGACCGCCGAATACAAGGCCTGCGCGGTGGCAATCGAAAAAATGTAAGGCGGCGGGCTTGGCTCAAACTTGACGAGAGGGGGACGGATTTCAACTCTGTCCCCCTCTCGATTCTGAGGAAGCGGGGCGGAATTGAAATCCGCCCCGTTTCCTATTTCACGGTATAGCCGCGGCCGTCGAGGCAGGCGGCCATCGCCCGCTGGTAATCGGCCCGATCCTTCCGCACCTTGTTCGCGGTTGACGCGCCCGGGGGCTGTGTCGGATCGAACCCTGTCTGGTCGACGGCCCAGCGATGGCAGGCATAGCGGTCGTCGGCCTGCTGCTGCTCACTCTGGCCCTGGCGGGGATAGACGAACAGCTCATCTGCCGCCGGCGGCGCCTGGCTGGCCTCTTCCTTCGGCGGTGCCACGACGACGTAGCCGTTCCCGCGGTTCACGTAATACACCTCGTTGGCATAGTAGTAGGGAGTTCTCCCCACCCAGACCGTCGTATGGTAGGGCGGCAGGAAGGGAACGATCAGCCCCACCGGCGGCGCGACGACCACGAAGTTGGGCCCTGACGGCAGATACCAGGCGCCGTCTGAGAAGTAGTAGCTCAGGCCGCCATAGACGACGACACGGTGACGCGGCGGCAGGACCCGGATATGCCGGCCCCGGTACGGATAGGCCCGGTTGTGGTGATAGCGCATGTCCCGGTACTCCCATTGACCGCGAGGGCCGGGGCGTGGCGGCTGCGCCGGTGCCGTCTCCACGGTCGCCAGGAACAGGACGGACGTAAGGAGGGCCGCCGCCAGCCCGGACAAAATGCTTCTATGTTTCATGAAATTCATCGACATGGCGATTCCCTCCAGCCCGCAGCGGGTCAAACGGAAGCAGGGGCACGGACTGCCCATCCGTTTCTCCGCTTCCGGATAAAAAAATCGAGGGGGCCGGCTTGAGCGACGGCCCCTATTGGACCGTATAGCCCCGTCCTTCCAGACAGGCGGACATGGCGCGCCGGAAGCGGAGCTCCTGTTCCCTGATCTGCGCGTTTTGCGCCTGGCGATCGCGGGCATGGGCCTCCTCGATCTGCCGGAGCTGCTCCTGCCGGGCCGCTTCGGACATCGCCCCGGCAAAGGCACCACCCGCCGCGCCGATCAGGGCCCCTCCGCCGGCGTGCCGGTGGCCGCCGATCAGGGCACCCAGAACCGCCCCGGCAATGGCCATGCGGATGGTCTCGAATCCCGGCGGGGGCAGCGGGACCACCTGGATGCGCTGTTCAATGGGAATGGACGAGCGTCCCGGGTCGAACGCAGTCTGCTTCACCGCCCAGTTGTAGCATTCGTAGTGGTCGCGGGATTGCTGCTCCTCCGTCTGGCCCTCTTTCGGATAGAAATAGACCTGGGTGAGGGGGGGCGTCTTCTGGGCCGCGGCCGTACTTTCCGGAGCAGCCGGTGATGCCTCGCGGTATGGCGCCTGGTGGTAGCAGGCGGACAGGGCGAGAACCAAAAGAAGGGCCGCCAGCACGAAACCGGTCCTGGAAAACCGCCGCCTCCATCCCCTCCTGACAGTCGCTGCCGAACGATCTGGCTTCATTTTCTTGCTCCTTCCGGAATGACCCCGCCGCCCCGATCGGGATGATTCGGCGGCGGGACCCTCTCTATTCGGGCGCATTCCTGCCGTAAAGATTGAACCTGTTTCATGAAAAAAGCAATCCGTATGCCAGGGCCGCATCGCCGCCATGCAATCGGTAGAGATCACTTGTATTTTATCGATTGAACGAGAAGCGGCGACGCGGAGCAAGGGGGATCAACAGGGTAAAAAATACACAACCCAGGTCCCGCGGATGTGCACAAAGTATACACTGCAACCGCTGGCGAACGCCCTTTGCAGGTCTTGCAAAAAGATGATTGAGCGGCTCTTGGGATTGGCATATGATGCGCGCCATGGAAAGGAGCACCGGCCGGTCCGCGGCGGTGCTCCCGGCAGTCAATCAAAGGCAGGCCCCGGAGTCGGGGCTGCAGCCTTTTCCAGGAAGGAGGATGTATGTCTGTTGACGATATTTTCAAGGTGGAAATGGACGGCCACATCGCCTGGCTGGTGCTGAATCGTCCGGAGAAGCGCAACGCCATGGGGTTTGCATTTTACCTCGGCCTGAAGGAACTGTTCACCCGTTTCGACCAGGATCCGAACGTGCGGGTCGTCGTGATCCGTGCCGAGGGAAAGAGCTTCACCGCCGGGACCGATCTGGCCGAACTGGGCGGCGCCTGCGCCGATCCAAGCACCGCCACCCGGGAAAAATTCCGCGGGATGATTCTCGAGGCGCAGGAGGGCATCAACGCCGTCGAGCTGTGCAGGAAGCCGGTCATTGCCGCCATCCACGGGCACTGCATCGGCGGCGGGGTGGATTTCGTCTGTGCCGCCGACGTGCGTTACGGAACCCGGGACGCCGTCTTCAGCATCCGGGAGACCCGGGTCGCCTTCATCGCCGACGTGGGCACGCTGCAGCGCATGCCCCATATCGTCGGGCACGGCTGGTTCCGGGAACTGGCGCTGTCGGGCCGGGATTTCGGCGCCGAGGAGGCCCTGAAGATGGGATTCCTCACCCGGGTCTGCGAAGACAAGGACGCCCTATACCGGGAAGCGGGCAAACTGGCCGCCGAGATCGCCGGCTGTGCCCCCCTGGCCGTGCAGGGCACCAAGGACGTGATCCTCTACAGCCGCGATCAGGGTATTTACCCGGGACTCCGGTACGTGGCCCAGAAGAACGCCGCCGTTATCCCGTCGGAAGACCTGCTCGAAGCCGTCACGGCCTTCTTCGAGAAGCGGCCCGCTGATTTCAAGGGGCGCTGAGGACATATAGACGATTCGGCTGTTTCCATTCCCGAGCGCATCGGGACGGACCGTAGACGGGCATCCGCCTCGGTCCCGTCCGGACAAGGAGGTCGTTATGGGAAAAGTATCCATCTTCTGTGCGGGCATGCTGATTTCCATGGCCATGGCCGCCGGTGCGGGCCAGGCCTTTGAAACCGATGTCTTCCCCACCGCGGAAGGCAACCTGACCATCACCTTCATCGGCCACGGAACCCTGATGATGTCCGTCGGCGGCAAGGTGATCCACGTGGACCCGGTTGGCCAGTATGCCGACTACGGCAAGCTGCCGAAGGCGGACGTGATCCTCGTCACCCATGAGCACTCCGACCACCTGGACCTCAAGGCTGTCGGCCTTATCAGCAAGGCCGGGACGGTTGTCGTGGCCAACGGGGCGGCCGGCCGGCAGCTCAAGGGAAGCATCGAAATGAAAAACGGCGACGTCCGGGACGCCGTGGGATTCAGGATCGAGGCGGTCCCGGCGTACAATCTGGTTCACATGCGCAGTCCCGGTGTCCCGTATCACCCGAAGGGCGTCGGAAACGGGTACGTCGTCACCTGCGGCGGCAAGCGGATCTACATCGCCGGCGATACGGAAAACACACCCGAAATGAAGGCGCTCAAGGGCATCGACATCGCCTTTCTGCCGATGAACCTGCCCTACACGATGACGCCGGTGATGGTGGCGGATGCCGCAAAGGCGTTCCGGCCGCGCGTCCTGTATCCCTACCATTTCGGAGGCACGACAACGGGCAAGCTGAAGGATCTGCTGAAAAATGAAAAGGATATCGAGGTTCGGATCCGGAAGATGAGTTGAAACGAAGGGTCGGACGGTCCGGACAGAGCAGTCTTGACATCATTGAAAAGGAGGATGGAATGGCAGACCAGAACATCAACGTAGCGGAGATCCCCCAGACGGCCCTGAAGGTCGTCATGTCTCCCGCGGCCTTTTTCCGGGAGATGCCCAAAACGGGAGGGTATGTCGAACCCCTGATTTTCATGGTTGCCATGGGCGTCATAAGCGGGCTTCTGCATGCCGTTTTCAGTTTCCTGGGACTGCAGTTCAAGGCGAGCATCGGCATGGCGCTCAGTTCCATTGTGATTTTTCCCATCGCGATCGCCGTCATGGGTTTCGTCGCCGCAGCCATCATGTTTGCCATCTGGAAACTCATGGGGTCCGAGGAGTCCTACGAGACGTCGTACCGCTGCGTGGCATATGTCTCGGCCCTCTCTCCCATCATGACGATCCTGAACCTGATTCCCTATGCCGGATCCGTCCTCTCCCTGGGGATCGCCTGCTACTACTACGTCATCGCCAGCGTGGAGACACACGGGATTCCCGCCCGAAAGGCCTGGATGGTGTTCGGCATCATCGCCATCGTCCTGGCCGTGATGAGCCTCTCCGGCCAGTACGCCGCCAGGAAGGCGCTCGTCGAGGCGGAGCGGCTGCAGAAGGAAGCGGAGGTCATGCAGAAGAAGTATATGGAGCAGGCAGAAAAACTGCAGAAGCAGGCGGAAGAGGCGGCCCGGGCCGCCCAGCAGGCCGCCGAGCAATCCGCCCGCGAGCCGCAGCCGGGAGGCCAGCCGGGACCCCAGCCCGGGATGACCGCGGAGCAGGCCAAAGAAATGCAGAAGGCCATGGAGGAGATGCGCAAGGCCATGGAAAAGCAGCAGCGGGAGTCGCGCTGATCCTGGGATGAGAAAAGGGGACGGGTTTCAGGCCCGTCCCCCCGGAAGATAGAAACAGGTCCGTTTTTCTCAAGCAGCATGAAAAACGGACCTGTTTTTTTATGGGAAACAGGATGGCCATAAACACCATTGTCGATTTCTATAAGTGCATAAAATAACGTTTGACATTATAGAATACATATTCTAATAAACGCCCATGGGACGCAAGGCACACTTTACAAACGACCAGTTTGTCGATGCCGCCCTCGCACTGATCGCCGAGGGGGGACCGAAGGCCGTGACCATCGCCGCCATAGCGGCGCGGATCGGGGCGCCCGTGGGCTCCGTGTACCACCGGTTTCAGTCCCGGGAGCGCATCCTGGCGGAGGCATGGCTGCACCTGGCCGAATCCTTCCAGGAAGGCTTCATCGCCCTCCTGGACAAGGACGACGCCGTGAACGCGGCGCTCTTCACCCCCCGCTGGGTCCGGCGTCATCCACGGGAGGCGAGGGTGCTGCTCCTGTACCGGAGGGAGGAGATGGTGGCGGGACCCTGGCCCCAGGAGATCCGGCGCCGGGCCGAAAAGCTGGAGGGGGATCTCCGGTCGGCCCTGGCGGCCTTCTCCCTCCGCTTCTTCGGATCGCCGGAGAAGGCCTGCATCCGGCGAACCGTTTTCGCGCTCATCGACGTCCCCCTGGCGGCGGTGCGCCGTCCCCTGGAAGAGGGCCGCCTGCCCGCGCCGGCGGTTCATGCCCTGATCCGGGAAACCTGTGAATCCATCATGAGGAGGAAACCATGAAGGTCCTGAACATCCACGAACGGAGCATGAAGGTGGAGCCCGCGGAGGCCGGGGGCGCCATTGACAGCCTGGCCGGACGGGAAGACTTCCTGTGGCCCCGCCACCGCTGGCCGGCCATGAAGTTTGACGGTCCCCTGGCCGTGGGCGCTTCAGGCGGGCATGGCCCGATCCGGTACTCCGTCTCGGAATACATCCCGGGGAGGCGGGTCGAGTTCCGCTTCAGCGGGGTGGGAGCAGTGGCGGGCCTGGACGGTCGCCACTTCTTCGAGGTCATTCCCCGGAAGGGCCATGTGGTGCTCCGCCATGTGGTGGATGCCGAGTGTGACTTCAAAAGCTGGCTGAGATGGCAGTTTCTCATCGGTCCGCTCCATGACGCCCTGCTCGAGGACGCCCTGGCCGGTGCGGACCGCAGGCTGGCCAACGGCGAGGCGAAGCTGCCGGACTGGAGCCCCTGGGTTCGGTTTCTCCAATGGAGGCTCAAAAAGAAGACGCAAAGAGCGGTTCCCACCCGCTGAGTCTCCCCATACTCCTCCCCCGGGAGAGAACGCCGCCTTCCTCCGGTTGACGGACCGCCGGAGGCGCGGTATCGTGACGCGCGGTTTCGGGATTCCATTCCGGGACCGACTCTTCTTCCGGGACGGGCCATGCCAAGTGTCGAGGAATTGATAAGAATCCGGGAGGCCGCCGAGTACGTCTGCAACGGCCTGATGTGCGGCTGCATCCAGATGTCCGTCGAGGCGAGCCAGGCCCACAAGGAGCTGGTGGACCGGTTCTTCTTCGATCATCCGGACTGCGTGGCCGGCGGCGAGTACGAGGAGGCCCGGCTCAACATTTTCCATTTCATCGACCTGGTCGACCGGGCGATCTCCGAGTGGAAAAAAGCGGGGCCGTCATGAAAACGTCGACCGCGGTGCTGACGGCACGCCTGGCCCGCGGGCCGGTACACCGGCTGGTGCCCGCGCCGGAGGGCGAGCTCATCGTCGTCTTCAACCCGCGGGTGGAGGCGTGGGTTTCGCGACGCCTGACGAAAGAGGCCCTCTGCGGGATCCGGCGGGAACTGGCCCCGTCCCTGGAAATCCCCCTGACGGCGGAGGGGTTTGCCCGGGCTGCCGACCGGAAGACAGGGGGGACGCGGGACGAGACGCACTACGACACCGTCTGGGTCCGCGACGCCGTGTGGGTCTTTTTCAGTCTCCGGGAACGTCCCGAAACGCGAAGGGACGCCAGGCGTCTTCTCCTGGCCCTGTGGGACTACTATGCCTCGCCGACCCAGGTCCGGCGGTTCGACGACGTCATCGCCCATCCACGCCTGGCTTCCGATATCATGCGGGTGCCCCGCATCCGCTTCGACGTCCACCCCCATGGTCCGGACGACGTCCTGGATGACGAAGGGCGGCCCCAGGTCTGGAACCACCGGCAGAACGACGCCCACGGCCTGTTCCTGATCGCCCTGGCGGACGCGGTCCGTCAGGGCCTGATCGTTGCCGAGGACCTGAACGAAGGCCGGGGAGGCGTCCTGCTCCGCTTCCCCGCCTTCTTTGCGCGGATCCGCTTTGCTTCCTGCGAGGACGCGGGGGCCTGGGAAGAGCTGGAGCGGCGGAACACCTCGAGCATCGGGCTGGTCACGCGTGCCATGGAGTTGTGGAGACGGTTGCTGTATGCCCGGGATGGAAACCGTGGCGAGGCCTTCCGTACCGGTTTCCGGCGGCTTTTCGATGCCTCCGGCCATCCGTGGAAGGAGGCATGGCAGGCGGAGTCCCTGGACCGGCTGATCACCCGAGGGATGAGGACCGTCCGGCGCCAGCTTGCGCTGGGAGGGGAGTCACCGGACTACGATCCATACGACGTCCGCTTCCGGAGGGCCGATGCGGCACTCCTGTTTCTCCTGGTTCCGTCGCCGCTGGAGGGGCTGCGGGAGAGGGAGCTCAGGCAGGCCGTCGCCATCGTGGAGACCCTGCGGAGACCCGCCGGAATTTTGCGTTACCGGAACGACAGCTACCAGTCGGGAAATTACTGGATCCGGCGTCCGGAGAAGAAAAAGGAAATACGGCGGGAAGGTGGCACGGAGGATGCCTCTTCCCGGGAGGCCTTCGTCCGGCGAGGGCAAAACCTGATCCCGGGAACCGAAGCCCAGTGGTTCTTCGACAGCCTCCTGGCGCTGGCCCGGCTGCAGCTTGCCTCGACAGCTCCGGAGGGGAGGCGGAGGGAGCAGGACCGCTTCCTGGCTGCGGTGCACCTGAAGCGGGCCCTCGGCCAGCTGACAGGGTCTTTCGACGGCGGGCCCGTCCTGGCGGCCGACGGGAAGGTCCTGGATTCGCTGCTTCCCCCGGAAAGCATCAACACGGTGATCCTGGGAAGGCGGTCCCACTGGCTTCCCTCCCCGATCACGCCGCTCAACTGGGCCAGGGCGGCCCTGGACATGGCCCTGCGCCGATTTGAGATGGAGGTCTTCCCTTAACCGTGCACCCGCCCGGCCGGACGGGGAACGGTTCACCGGCCTATTCCTCCATCCTGTCTGTCAATGATCGGAGGAGGATGGGATCCGGATGATATTGAGGCGGTCCTCCAGGCCGACGGCCCGGAACTTGTCGGCGACGATCGCCTCGAGGGTGCGGCTCGTGTCCGTCGCCGGCCGGGGGATCGTGCACATCAGGACGAGACGACCGCCGTACCGGTAGAAGCTGGCCTGGACCGCCTCGTGGGCCATGCGGACCGCGGAGGAAAGCGTCAGGTCCCGCTCGTCGAGGACCAGGGCGCGGGTACGGATCATGAACCGGACGTAGGCCGGCAGCCCGTAATATGCGGCAAGCCGCTCCCCGAGGTAGGGGTGGTAGGCGTCCATGAAGTCCTTGTCCAGAACCCCCCCCTCGTCTCCCACGGTTTTCCGGTAGACCAGAAGACCCTTCCGGCCCATCTCCAGGAGCATCCCACCCAGCTCCGCCTTTCGCACCGCCTCCTCCCGGAATCCCATCTGGACCGCCAGGATCTGTGCCATGACGGACGTGGCGTAGGAGCGGGCGAAGAGGAGCTCCAGTTCCTCGTCGCCCCGGCCGTGGTGAAGAACGGCAAGAGTAAGAATCAGGGCCTTGACGTGGTGGAGGCCAAGCCGATTGACGACTTCGAAGAACGTCTTGGCGTCTCCCCGGCGAAGTGTCCCGAGATAGACCGAGTTGGCGATGCTGAAGAGGGCGAGGGAGATTTCATCGCCGATCTTGCCCCGCAGGGCCTCGATCTCGTTCCGGGAGGCGTCGGGGTTGTCGAGGGTCTGGAAAATCTCCGGCTGGAGGAACCGGTCATGGATTGTGCCGGTGAGGGACTTCTCAACTTTATCGATCAACTCGAAAGCCTGGTCGGATACCATGGAGCGTTCCTTTCTCAGGAGAGATTCGGAGCCGATAGGGTCGGGAACGGTCTCTATTTCACTATTTCGGCACAATTAGCACGAAACTTGACCGGCGGCCATCCCCTCTCGGCCGAGTGGCCTCCGCCGGTCCGATGGTGCGGTCTCTCCGGGAGCCGGGTGGCCGACGGACCGATCACCCGTGAATGGCCGTTATTCCGCATCTTTCGGAGCGGATTCAAACACATTTGACATACGAAGTACGTTGACCTATTTTTCATTCTCAAAATTTCTGTTTCGGATGCAGTATGAAGATCGTGATGAAAAAGCGGGTTTTGTTCGTTGTCCTGGCCGTCCTGGCAGGCATCGTCCTTTTCGAGGCGGTCCGGGTCGAACCGGGTGTCACGGCAGCGGGGGATCGGAAGATCTCCGACCATTTCAACGGCGAGGTCTTTTTCAATCCGGCCGCGCCGGGTGAGGTGCCCCCCCTCCAGGGAGCGGAACAGAGGCGGGGCTTCTCCCGCTGGGTATGGCGCTGGATTTTCAGCGACGACTGGCCCCGCTGGCCGGAAATGGCCGCGGTTCCCGCGGGCCCTCCCCCGGCAACCCGCGTTTCGCGGGGGGATGTTGTCGTCACCCCCGTCGGCCATGCGACCTTTCTCATCCAGATGGACGGCCTCAACATTCTCACCGACCCGATCTGGTCGGAGCGGTGCAGCCCCGTCTCCTGGGCGGGGCCGCGCCGCTACCAGCCGCCGGGCATCCGGTTCGAGGATCTGCCGGCAGTCGATGTCGTCCTCGTGTCCCACAACCATTACGACCATCTCGACCTGCCCACGCTGAGGCGCCTGGCCGGCAAGGGCGTGCCGCGGGCGGTGACGAGCCTCGGAAACCGAGAGCGCATCCGGGAGACGGGCATCCCCGCCGTAGAGGAGATCGACTGGTGGGATATGGTCCGCCTCTCCCCGGAGGTCACCGTGACGATGGTTCCCGCCCGGCACTTCTCTTCCCGGACCCTCTGGGACCGCAACCGGACGCTATGGGGAGGCTTTGTCGTGTCCGGTCCGTCGGGCAACGTCTACTTCGCCGGGGATACCGGGTACGGACCCCATTTCCATGAAATCGCCCGCCGCTTCGGCCCCATCCGGATGGCGCTCCTGCCGATTGCGCCGTTCAACCCGCAGGCGTCGAAAGAGACGTCCCGCGTGCGTTTCGCGAGTGTACACATGGGACCCGACGAGGCGGTCCAGGCGCACCTGGACCTGGGATCCCGGGTGAGCATTGCTGCTCATTTCCGGGTTTTTCAACTGGGATGGGACGGCTTCGACGAGGCTCCGAACGGGGTCGCTGCGGCGCTTAAGGAGCGGGATCTCGCCCCCGCCTCGTTCATCGTGCCCGTGTTCGGACGGGCCGTCTCCGTTCCCGGCGAGACGAAACAGGCCGCAGCACGGACCCGCGAAGCCTCCTGACCCGAGCCGCCGGCGGCATTTATCCCCGATCCAGATACTTCTCTCTGTTGTCCATGAAGCTCCGGTACAGCCGGTAGTTCTCCGTGTCCTCGTAATTCACCGGTGCGATGGGGATGCGGTCGAAGCTGTAAATGACGGCCCCGGGGCAGGCCAGCAGGATCGGTGAGTGGGTCGCCATGATGAACTGGACGTTTCCGGCCCTGCCCGCGGCGGCAAGGACCTCCAGGAGCTCGATCTGGGAGCGGGGCGAGAGGGCCGTCTCCGGCTCGTCCATCAGGTACAGGCCGCGAATGGCATAGCGTGCGCGGAAAAAGGACATGACAGACTGACCGTGGGACTGGGTCAGAAACGAGCGGCCCCCCAGGTAATCCAGCTGGCCCGGGTCCGCCGCCGCCCACTCCTCGATGATCCTTGCGAAATCGCGGAAGACCGCCGCTCCGAAAAACGAGCCGGGCACGCGTCCATCCGTCCATTCCACCGAGATGTACTCGCAGAACTTCTTTTCGTAAGGGTTCCGCCGGATCCGCCTTCCCTCGACGGCCTGCCAGATGTGGATGCCCGAGCGCCGGGCGATGGCCTCCAGCAGGGTGGATTTGCCCGTCCCGTTTTCCCCGGTGAAGAGCGTAACGGGGGTCTCGAAGCGCAGGCCCGGCGTCTGCTGAAAAGCGGGGAGATGAAACGGGTAGGTGTCCCGCACCGGGTAGCGGTCCGGGTTGAGGGTGACGCTTTTCAGGTGCATGCGGGCTCCTTTTTCTTCCTGGCCTCGACGATGGCGTAGGGACAGGTCGCGGAGGTGGTGAGGACGATGGCTCCGAATCCTGTGCCGGCCGCCATGGCGGCAAGATCCCGGCCGGAGAAGCTCCCGCCGAAGATGATGTTCCGGAGACCCCAGAACAGCAGGGGATCCAGGGGGCGGTAGGGGCTCAGCCGCTTCATGTAGGCCCGGATCTCTCCGTCCGTCGCCTCCCGGTCCGTCTCGGACAGAATCATCCATCCCCCTGGACGCAGAACGCGATGGATTTCGGCCAGTCCCCGCCGCGGCTCCGGCCAGTGCTTGATGGACCCGACGGTGAGGGCGCCGTCAAAGGACGCGTCTGCAAACGGGAGACGCATGGCGTCGGCCTGCCGGAAGCTACAGTTGGCGATCCCCTTCTTCCGGCGGAGGCGCTCGGCGGAGCGGACCTGCGTGATGGAGTAATCGACGCCGGTGACCGTCGATTCCGGACAGGCCGCCGCCAGGTTCAGGGCGACGTACCCCCTGCCGGTTCCGACTTCCAGGCAGGAATCCCGGCAGCCGGCAGGCGCCCGCCTGGCGATGTCCTCAAACAGCTCGGCGTTCGCCCCGCAGATGTGGTGGTTGTAGACGGGGCCGAGGATGTCCCACATCCAGCGGGCGTCCCGGGCTTTCGTAAGGAGTTTTTTCAGCATGGTTTCCGCGCTGCCGTCCGGGAAGGTCCAGATCTTCAGATCTTTAGATCTTCAGGCCGACAGCCAGGCCTTCCTCCACGGCTTCCCGGATCATCCGGGGCCGGACGCAATCTCCGATGGTGTAGACCTCCGGGGCCGTTCCCCGGAAGGCCTCGATGACCGCCGGGTCGAGGCGGAGCCCTGCCGCGATGACCACGGCGTCCGCCTCGATGAATTCGGATTCCCCGTTCTTGTTCACCTTCACGCCCTGTGCGGTGATTTCCTCGACAGTCGTCCGGGTCTCCAGACGGATGCCCAGCATCTTCAGCATACCCAGGAAAAACGGCCGGTAGCTTGTAGCGACCGTCGGTGCCAGGCGCTCCAGCATTTCCAGGACGGTGACGCTCTCGACGCCCTGCTTCTTCGACACGAGGAACTCCGCCGTCTCGCACCCCACCAGGCCGCCGCCGACGATGACGACGCGGCCCCGGACGGTCTTCTTCCCGGTCAGGACGTCCTCGGCGGCCACGACGTGGGCCGCATCCACTCCCGGAATGTTCGGGACGATGGGGACGGCGCCCACGGCCAGGACCAGGACGTCGGGCTGTTCGTTTTTCACGGTCCCGGGATCCAGGGCGCATCCCAGCCGGAACTCGACGCCTGCCCCGGCGGCCCGCAGTGCCATGCTCCGGGTGAGGTTGGCGATCTCTTCCTTGTGGGGCGGCAGGCAGCCGATCCGCATCCATCCGCCCGGTTCCGGCTCCTTCTCGAAGAGGGTGACCCGGTGCCCCCGCCCGGCGGCCGCCATGGCCGCCTCGAGGCCCGCGGGTCCGCCGCCGGCCACGAAGACCTTTTTTGCGCGAACGGCGGGCGTCGCCGCGTGCAGCAGTTCCTTCCCCGTGCTCGGATTGACGGTGCACCCGGCGGAGGCCCCGCAGTGCGGGTCCTTGTAGACGACCATGATGTCGGACAGGCAGGTTCCGCAGGCGAGGCAGGGGACGATCTCTCCGGCGCGCCCTTCTTTTGCCTTGTTGGCAAAGTGCGGATCGGCGATCAGGGCCCGCCCCATCCCGACGAAGTCGGCGAGGCCGTCCGCCAGGATCCGCTCGGCCGTTTCCGGGTCGTTGATCCGGTTGGAGGCGATGACGGGAATGCCGACGACGCCCCGGATCTGCCCGGCCAGGGGGGCGAAGGCCCCCTTCGGCACGAAAGACGCCACGGTGGGAATGCGTGATTCGTGCCAGCCCGTATAGGTGTTGAGAAAATCGACGCCCGCCTGCTCCAGTTCCCGGGCCACGATTTTCGACTCCTCGATGGTGTGTCCCCCCGGCATCTGTTCCTCCAGGTTCAGGCGAATCCCCAGCGGGAAGTCATGGCCGACCTCCCGGCGGATGCGGGCGACGATCTCCAGGACGATGCGCATCCGGTTTTCCAGGCTTCCCCCGTACTCGTCCTCGCGCTGGTTCGTGATGGGCGACAGGAAGCGGTTCAGCAGGTAGCCCGCGCCGACGATGAACTCCACGGCGTCGAAGCCCCCTGCGCGAGCACGCCCGGCCGCCTTCCCGTAGTCGTCGACCAGCCGGTGGATCTCCTCGACCGTGAGGGCCCGCGGAGTTCCGCGCATCATCTGGTTCGGGACCGTCGAGGGGCCGATCAGCTCGGGCACGTCGTCCCGGAAGACCATGTGGTAGGAGGTGATGAGCTGGCAGGCGGCCTTCGCCCCGTGGGCCCGGATGGCCTCCGTGAGACGCCGGATTCCCGGCAGAAAGCGGTCGTCGAAGACGCCCGGTGCCATGTGCGATCCGGCGTACATGGGGGTGAAGGGAATGATGATCATGCCGGTGCCGCCCTTCGCCCGCTCGGCGAAATAGGCGATGAAGCGGTCCCCGACGGATCCGTCAGGCTCCGAGTAGCCCATCGTCATGGGGAGCATGACGATGCGGTTTTTGATTTCCAGGTTTCCGATGCGTCCGGGGGTGAACAGGTGCCGATACATTCCTTCTCCTTTCGAACAGGCCGTGACGGGCCTGACAGCGGCCCGGGAAGAGGTTCATCCGTGCGGCCGGCGGGTCTTCCCGGCCGGTATGGATTCCATACCTGAATCCGGGCCGGGCTTCAATCCCTGATGACATGCATGGACGCGATATCCAGGTGCCATCCGGCTGTCCGTGCACATACGGTGGATCGGAGTTGCTACCGCGGCCATAATCAGCATTGACACCCGCGGGCGGCTCTCTTACACTTCCCCGGCAGGCGGGATCTTGTCCTCCGCCGATTCTCCACCCTTCGCACAGGAGGCATCATGAACCGAACCGGAACCATGCTGAAGGCCGTACTTCCGTGCCTTGCCGCTGCTTTTTTCCTCATGATGTCTGTGTCAGAATGCAGCGCCTCCGGACAGGCACAGGCCTTCGGGGCCGTGCAGACCCTCCCGGCAACCGTGCGGTCGGTGGCCGGGAAGGAAGTGACCCTCGCCTGCCGGGCTCCGGAATGGAAACCCTCCGCAGATCCAGTCGAGCGCATCGTCCAGGATATCGCCCGGAAGACCCTCCTCCTGGAGGGCATGCCCATTGTGATCGGGGGAGAGAAAGGTACGATCCGGAGGGTTGCGGGAAACACAGTTGTGGTTGTCCTTGAAAAAGCAGCCGTCCTGAAAACGGGGGCAGGCCTTGTCATCGACGTTCCGAAGAAAAAAGTCGCCGTCGCCGAGATCGAGGTCCTGAGGGGTAACATCCGGGAGGCGGGTTCGATCCTGGCGGAAAAGCTGGGCACGGCCTTTGTCGAGGCGGGGTCCTTCGTCGTCGTGGAGAGGCAGAAAATCCAGGCCGTCATGGAAGAGATGAAGCTGGCCGCCTCCGGGCTCACGGAGATCCCGGCCCACGCCCGGTCGAGGCTCCTGGTGGCCGACCTCATCGTAACGGGGACGATGACGGAGATGCGCGATGCCTGGGAGGTCCACCTGAGGGCCATCAACGTGGCCACGGGCCAGGCGGTTGTCGCCGTCCAGGGGATGGTCCCGCTCTTCCAGGCCGAGGGAGGACGCGAGGCGAAGGCCCTGGAGGAGGACTTTGAATCGTATTCACCGGGATCCGTCGACTATTCGTGGCACATGGGAGCGTGGCGCAAAGGGGTGGGCAAAGCCGTCCTCGACACAACCGGCGGGGCCGGGGGGTCGAAAAAAGCGCTTCGCCTGGACTACAATTTCACGCACCCGTACGAGGGACCCGGATGCCCCTCCCTGTCGAACGTCCGGAAGCGGGACCTGTCCCTCTTCAAAGGGATCGAGTTCATGGTCCGGTCCTCCCAGCCTTCCCGCGCCTACGCGAACATCGACATCTCGGACCGCGAAAATCCGAGAATGCGGGACCGGTGGTCCGCCCGCTACCCCGTGGGGGAGCAGTGGCGGACCGTCCGGGTCCCCTTCGATCAGCTGAGCATCATCGTGGTCAAGGGCATCGAGGCCACCGGTTACCGGCACGGCCGGCAGGTCCTCGACCTGGGGCGGGTGGAGGCGATCCGGATTGGCGTATGTCCCTCGGACCTCGACGAACGCGCGGATAAAAAGGGATCCCTCTGGATCGACAACCTGCGCTTCTACTGAACGAAGCCGCATGAATGCATACGCGATGCGGCCGCTACCCGGTCCGTACGAGGCGACGGACCGGCCGCAGCCGGTGCGTCACGCGCCGCACACACCCATGTCACAGTCCGCACGGAGAAACCGCCGAAGGCCTTCCTGACGCCCTGACGGACCATCGCGATCCGGTTTTCCCAGCCTGTTCCTGTCTCTCCCAGGAGATTCCATCCGATTCCCGTTTTTTCCCATTCCTCTCTCCGACCCGCTGCGCCTTTATCTCCCTCTCGCCCGTCCATTCCCATGCCCCTGCCATGGCCTCCGCGAAGGCATCGGTATGACGACGATAGAAATGATATACGAATGTGATTTTCGTCACAGACAAAATCACGAATATCCGTACAATCCGGATCCACCAACCAGAATGGCCGGGGAATTCGGGAAGCGGAATGCCCCGGGCCGGATGCGGAGGAGACGGTGGGGGAAAAGCTGGTGCGCATCTATGAACTCGTTACCGAAAAAACCGGGCTGAAGGGACGGCTCGAACTTGCCGTGAGAACGGGGATATCTTTGAGTCAGGCAGTCGACGTGGAAGATACGGAGGAACTCGTTCACCGGTTCAAGCATGCGGCAAGCGACATCTACGATACGCTTTGCGGCAAGACCGCGCCGTAACGATTCGGTCAGGAGATGAGGCCAGTGGAAGGCGCCGCCAGGAGAGAACTCAGGTTGATCGTGCACAATGACGGTTCTTCGGAGACCCAGCCGCACGTGGAAAAACAGGGCTCAAAAGAGGAATTGCAGCGCTGGCCGATCTGCGGCCTTCCGGTGGCGAGTTTTCTCCAGGTCATCGCCATGGACCAGCAGACCTGCATCCTGGAAGTCTACCGGGACGCCGACCGGCAGGGACGCTTCTGTTTCGTTCAGGGAGCCCTCTACGATGCCGCCTGCGACGGCCTGGAGGCTGAAGATGCCGCCATGGAGATGGTCTCCTGGGAGAACGTCCGGCTCAACATCCGGAGGATTGTCGATGCCGGCGGTTTTACCAGGAAGATCGAGAAGAGCCTCATGTCGATCCTGATGGAGTCTTCGCGGCGGTGCGACGAGGCGGCCGGCGGGCGGGGTGCGGAGGCGGAGGATGCGGAAGCAGACGCCGACACCGACGCGGAAGCCCCCGGGATGGGGGAAGACCGTTTCAAGCAGTGCCTTCGGGTCGTTCGCGAGGACATGGGAGATGCGCTCCTGTCGGCAAGCATCGCGGACCTTGACGGCGGGACGGTCCTGGCTTCCCATCATGACCGAAAAACCCTGGGAACGGCCCAGCTGTTCATCCAGCTGACGGAATCCCTCCGGAGCGCTTTCGGACGGGATCCGGAACAGAGGGGGCTCGGCGGCCATTATATTATGAACCTCAGGGACGGGCTGACGCTCATGGTCCTTCTTTTCGACGGGCATCAACTGGGCATGCTGTTCGACAGCGCAAAATGCTCTCTGGGGCTGGTCCTGAACGCCATCGTTCCCAAGGCTGCCAGGACGTTTGAAGCAGGCGGTGATTGAGCGGTCCCGCCCCGGGGCGATCCGTCCGGATGAAGGATCCGTGAGCGGGGGACGGGACGGCATTCCCGAATCGACGGGAATCGGGGAATTGTACAGCAGGAGAATCCAACATTCTAAAGGGGAGGCGTAATGAACATACAGAAATTGAATGGTTGTCTGGAAGGCTTGAAGAAAGACCTGGGGGACGGTCTGCTTGCGTCGAGCATCGTCTCAACGGAGGACGGGCAGGTGCTGGTGGCGACGGAGCGGTCCAATACGGCCGGGGCCACGCTGCTCAATGAAATCACCGTGTCCATCCGGGAGGGCCTCAAGACCTACCCGGTGGAGCTGGGCCAGTACTATTATATCGACGTCGCCGGGAACATGGGCATCCTGGCCATCCCCTTCGGCGACTACCAGTGGGCGATCGTCGTCAACAAGAAACAGGTCAAGCTGGGGCTGCTTCTGAATATCGTTCTGCCCAGCATCATCAACGCATTCGAAGATGCGGTCGTTTCCTAGAGAGTCGAAAGGAAGGGGCGATGGGAGAAAAAATGGTCCGGATCTTTGAGATCGTCATGGAGCAGGCGGGTCTCAAGGGACGTATGGAGCTGGCGACCAGGACGGGGATTTCCCAGTCCATGGCGGCCCAGATGAAAGATACCGAGGAGATGGTGAAAAAACTGAAGGAAACCGCCAACCTGATCCTCGATCGGAGCAACCTGAACACCATCAGCCACTGATGCGCGCCTTTCCGCGGCAGGCCGCGGCACGGATGCCCCTGGGTGGAACGCTCCGCCCGCGGATCGTACCGCACACGGCCGACGCCGCGGCGGAGGGCGCCGACGGAACGGCCGCGCATCAACGAGAGTTGAGAGGATGATGGAGAAACGCATGCACGCGGGCGGCCACCGCCCGGGAAAGATGTCGCCATGAGCCTGATCCTCGGCAGTCAGCACCTCGACAGGATCCAGGATACCCTGCAGAAGAACCTGATCGGGTCGGGTGTCCAGAACACCATGCTGATCGATATGGCCGGCAACATCATCGTGACGGTCGACAACGGGCAGGCGACGCGGGACATGTATTCGCTGGCCGCGCTCGCTGCGGCCAATTTCGGCGCGATGTGCAGCATGGCCAGGATCGTCGGGGAGGAAGAATTCTCGCTCCTCTTTCACAAGGGGCAGAAAGAGAGCATCTATTTCAGCAGGGTGAACGAAGAGTTCCTGCTGGTCAACATCTTTGACAACGAGGTAACCCTTGGATTTCTGAGGCTGAAGATGGCCCAGGTCATCCAGGAATTGTCCCGGGTTCTGGATTAGGAAACAGGATCACCCGGCCGGACCAGGCTGGGCAGGCAAAGCGCGGAAGGTGTCGGGCAGGGAGGAAGCGGACGTTGGCATTCATCAACCTGAAGGATCGGGTCATCCAGGCCAAGATTGTCTATTACGGTCCCGGAAGATGCGGCAAGACGACGAACCTGGAATACATCTACAGCCGGTGCCGCGAGCAGATCAATTCCGAAATGGTGACGGTCAAGACGCAGGGCGACCGAACCCTCTTCTTTGATTTCTTTCCTTTCGACATCGGCAAGATCGCCGGGTACGACGTGAAAATCCAGTTGTACACCGTGCCGGGCCAGGTGAAATACAACTCGACGAGGCGGCTCGTCCTGAAGGGGGTGGACGGCGTCGTGTTCGTCGCCGATTCCGAAGCGGAGCGAAGAAACAAGAACGTGGCGTCCCTGATGAATCTCCAGGAGAACCTCGCCCTCTACAACAAGAACATTTTCGAGATGCCGCTGGTCATCCAGTACAACAAGCGGGACCTGGCAAAGCAGGGAATCGACGTGCTGGATGTCGAGACCCTGGACCGGGATCTCAACGGCGTATTGAAAGCGCCGTCATTCGAAGCCAGTGCCGTGGAGGGAGACAACGTCGTTGTGACCCTGAAAAAGATCATCTCGCTGACCATGGCCTCCCTGGAAAAGGAGCTGGAGAACGGGGATTGGTGATGAAAGAATCTTCATTCGTTCGGGAAGTGGAAAACCGCCTCGACGTCCTGTTCGGAATCGGCCTTGATTCCGTGGACCGCGGCCGGAATGCGGGACCGGATCCCGTCGATCCCAGGGCCATTCTGGATGGAATCAGCGCGGAGACTCCACTGGAGGCCGCAGGGGACGGGGATTCGGCGGCGGTTCCGGACATGATGGACGAGCGTCTGAGCGGCGATGCCGAATCCCCGGAGACGGATCGGGACAGGCGCTATCACATCCTTCTCGAGGTGGAAACGCCGGATCCGACTGCGGAATCCGGTGCCGCCCATCCCTGTCTCGAGGAAATCGAACCGGCTCCCGGATCGACGGACTCCGACGCGACCGAAGACGGAGACAGGCGTTTCGAGCAGATTTTCGGCGATATCGAGGCGGTTACACCGGCCCTGTTCTCGCCGGTCAAGACGCTGAAAAGCATCATTCTGTCGCTGGAATGGGAAATCAGCGATGCCATTCTGGGCAAGCTGGACAGGGAGCTGAACGGACTGCAGGAGCTGTACCGCCACGAGCGCACCGTTCTCGGCTTCCTCCGGATCCTTCGTTTCCTGGAGCGCTACATCCAGGTTAAACAGGGGGACTCCCACACGGAGTCGGTGAAGCTGCTGTTCTCCGTATATGACGACCTGGAACGGGTCGTCCTCTCGAAGGCCATGGCGGAGGAGTCAAAGCGGGCCGTCCTGGTGGCCGATATCGGGAAGTACAGGAACTGGGTGGAGAAGATTGACCTTTCCTCCTGCGCGGGGGCGGCCGCCGGGGAGGAACGGGTCCCTGTCGCCGGAGACAGCCGGGAGCCTGTGGCCGAGGTGGTTCCGGTGCCCGGACAAGAGGATGTCGGGCCCGCGGCGGCCGGCCTCCCGGTTTCCGTTGCCGCGCTGCTGACGACCGAAGAATGCGAATCGGAGCAACACCCCGAGAGGGAAGAAGATGCCGGTCCGGATTTCTGCGAGGCCGTGAAGGCCATGGACCCGCACGATGCCTTCGCATGCGCACTGGAGGAGATCCGGAGAGAGGTCCGGAAGATGATCCTGAGCGAGTTCGAAGTGCTGAGGGCGGAACTGGGGCTGGGGGGCAAAGGATCATCGCACCCGAAAGAAGGCACGGTCCTTTGACGGGGAAGCAGGGTCTGGAAAGAAAGGGGCCGGTCGCGCCGGCAGGCGAACCTTGAAATGCTGATGAAGAGAGTGGTCGAGACGTGATTGTCTTCTGTGAGGAGTGCGGGGAAAGAATCGTTATCGAACCCGACGAGATCAGGGAATCCGTCATCATCCGGGTCTGCAGGAAATGCAGCGACGTCATCCGGATCACCGTTCCGGATGCGGCCGTGCAGGGTATCAAGGCTATGAAGGCCTGAACGGCGGGCCGGGCGCCGGATTCGTTCCGATGGGCCCGGGGCCGGCGGTACACCGGATTCCATGGAGTGGAAAGGCAGAGATGAACATCCCGAACGAGACATTCGATCTGGTCCGTGAAAAGCAGGAACTGGAGGCGTTTTTATCCACATTCTCAGCCGCAGGCCCTTCGCTGCTGATGGAGGACATAAAGCCGCCCGATCCCGTCGATCCCGTTACGCCCGTGACGCCGTATCCGGCAATTTTCGGGAAATTCGACATCACCGTTCCGGTCAAGAATAAGGGGGTGCCCCTGCAGAAACCGGAAACGGACGCTTCGGAACCCTTATCCCTTTTGCAGGAAGAGGCGTTGTACGAGCCCGTCCCGGATGCGGCAGAGGCCGCCGTGGAAGGTAGACAGGAGGAGCCGCCGGTCCCGAAACTGGAAATGGAGACCACAATGGCGCCTGTCATGCCCGAGGCGGAGGCATTGCAGGAGCCGGTTCCGGATCCAGCAGAGGCCGCTGTGGAAAGCGAACGGGAAGAGCCGCCGGAACTCGCGGTGAAGCAGGCCCCGCCGGCATTCGTGGAATTCCAGCCGGCCGGCCGGCTGCCTGAGGAGCCGGAAGAGCGCAGGGACATACCGGAAATGGACCGGACCCTGCGGATCGACAGGAAAACCATCGAAGAGGCGGCCGCCGAGAACGGACTGTCCCTGCAGACGGCGGCGGACATCGGGGAGGAGAAGACGAAGCCGGAGAGCGGTTCGGCCCCGTCTGCCGGCCGTGGAACGTCCCGGCCGAGACCGGTTCTGATCGGCCTGCTCCTGTGCCTTGCTCTGGCCCTCTCCGCTCTCGGCTATTTCCTGGTCAGGCCCGCCGACGGGCAGGCACTGGTCCGCTGGCTGTCTGTGAACGTCCCCTTCGCAGGCCAATACCTGGAGGTTGGAAGTCCGGTCCGGAATCCCGTGGCGGAGCAGGTGGGGGTTGTCAACCTGCGGCACCGGTTCGTCCGAAATGCGGCTCTCGGCCGGGAAATCAGGGTTGTCGAGGGAACGGCGTTCAACAGAGGGCATGCAGGCATCTCGGGAATCCGGATCCGCGGCGAGCTTTATGATGCCCGGGGCATGCTCGTGACGGCGCGGATGGTTTCCTGCGGGAGCGGGTTGACCGCCGATCAGCTGGAGACCCTTGGAGAAGCGGATCTCCATCTGGCTATCTCGGCCGCCCAGTCCGGTCCGCAGGCGAACGGCGAGGTCCCCCCGGGAGGCGAGACACCGTTCATGATCGTGTTCATCCAGGAGCCGCCGGGAGTCGTCCGGGCCATGGTGGAGCCTGTCCGTATCGATAAGGCCCGGCTTCCATGACGTCGTCCGTTGTTGCGGAGTCCATCCATCCGCTGCCGTCCCAGGGATCCCATCCCGTCGGCAAGGACGTCCCCTTCAATGAAATCAACGAACTGGAAGAGATCCTCCGCCTCCAGAACGAGCTGCAGGACATCACGAACGAAATCTACGCCTCCCAGAGCGTGGCGCAGATATTCACCGACTGCAGCAGGCGGATTGTGGATCTTTTCCGCGTCGAAGCGGTGAACATCTATGCCGTAGACCGGCAGCGAAGGGAAATCTACACGACCACCAAAGCCGGGCGCCTGTTCCGGGAACAGAGGATGGCCGTCAACAACCGGACGATTCCCGGGTACGTGGCCGAAACGGGCTTCCTGATCAACATCGCCGACGTGCATGACCAGGCCGAGATGAAGAGCCGCTGCAAGGGGCTGGAGCTTGCGGTTGACCGGGACGCCCGGTCGAACGTCCGCCTGAAGCAGGTCATGGCCGCGCCGATCGTTCACGAGGGCGAGGTCATCGGCGTCATCGAGGTGATCAACAAGCCCGGGCGGGACGGCCGGTTCATCGACGAGGAGCCCGTGCTGCTCCAGGAGATTTCCGAAGTCCTCGCCATCGCGCTCTCCAACCACGCACGCTATGCCCGCCGGAGAAAAACGCGTTTCGACTCCCTCATCCGGAAAGGATTTCTGAAGGAAGAAGAGCTCGATCATGCCTGGGAGGAAGCCCGGGAGCAGAAGGAGACCGTGGAAAGCCTCCTGATGCGCAAACACGGCATCCCGAAGGAGGAACTCGGAACGTCGCTGGAGGAGCATTTCCGATGCAGCTTTGTCCAGTTCAGCGACCGGTTCCCCATCCCCGCGGACCTCCTGAGCAGGCTCAACAAGGAATACCTGCTCCGGGAACTCTGGGTGCCCATCGAGAAGACCGACGGAACCGTCCACATCCTGGTGAGCGACCCGGACAACATCATCAAGCGGGACATGATCGAAAACCTCCTGAGGACAAAGGACATCCGCTATGATGTGGCCCTTCCGGAGGATATCTCCCGGTTCATCAACTATTTCTACCAGGTCCACGGGGATGAAACGTCGATTTCGGATATCATCGGCCGACTGGACGGTGCGGATGAGGAGGATGGTGAGGACGGGGAAGAAGCCGTCACGGAGTCGGACAGCGCGATCATGCTGCTCGTAAACAAGATCATCAATGACGCCGTCAGCCGGCGGGCGTCGGACATCCACATCGAACCCAACATCGGCCGGAAGAACGTGGAGGTCCGCTTCCGCGTCGACGGCGACTGCTCGGTGTACCAGACCGTTCCTTTCAACTATCGGGCCGCTCTCGTGTCGCGCGTCAAAATCATGTCCAACCTGGACATCACGGTGAAGCGGATACCCCAGGACGGCAAGATCAAGTTCCGCCGCTCCCCGGGAGACGAGATTGAGCTCCGTGTGGCGACGCTGCCCACCCAGGGAGGGGTCGAGGATGTCGTGATGCGGCTTCTCGCCAAGGGAGAAACGCTGCCCCTGGAGGCCATGGGAATGCTGGAGAGGAACTATGCGGAACTCCTCAAGATCTGCGAGAAGCCCTACGGCATGATCCTGGTGGTCGGGCCCACGGGCTCGGGAAAGACGACGACCCTCCATGCGGCCCTGCGGCATATCAACACGCCGGAGAAGAAGATCTGGACGGCCGAGGATCCCGTGGAAATCACCCAGTACGGACTCAGGCAGGTCCAGGTGCAGCCCAAGATCGGCTTCGACTTCGCCACGGCGATGCGGGCCTTTCTCCGGGCCGATCCGGACGTGATCATGGTGGGGGAGATGCGCGATTTCGAAACGGCCAAGACCGGGGTGGAGGCCTCCCTGACGGGCCATCTCGTCTTCAGCACCCTGCACACGAACAGCGCCCCCGAGACCATCATCCGGCTGCTCGACATGGGCATCGACCCCCTGAACTTCGCCGACGCCCTTCTCGGCGTCCTCGCCCAGAGGCTGGTCCGGACGCTGTGTAAAAAATGCCGGGAGCCCTATCATCCCGACCGGAAAGAATACGATGAAATGGCGGAGAGTTACGGAAGGGAACGGTTTGAAGAGCTGGCCATTCCCTTCACAAGCGACCTGACGCTGTACCGGCCCCGGGGCTGCGACCTCTGCGACCGGTCCGGGTACAAGGGGCGCGTGGGCATCCACGAGCTCCTCATCGCCAGCGACCCCGTGAAACGGCTCATCCAGAAGAGCGAGACCGTCGAGACGCTGCGGGACAAGGCCATGTCCGAGGGGATGACCACGCTCCTCCAGGACGGCATTCAGAAAGCCCTGCAGGGCATCACCGACTTCCGGCAGGTCCGGAGGGTCTGCATCAAGTAGGCCTCCCCATTCCAGGCCGCGAGGGATTCGCGGCTCCCCCTCCCTCAAATCCCCTCCCTGCCGCAAACGGCGGCTTCCTTTCCCAATCGGTCCTGAACCAGGCAGGTCCTGCGATCCCGGCCGCGGGACTGCTTTTTGCGTTGACAAGGAAACGGGCTTTCTTTTAATGGCATGGGAAACAGGCCTTCCGCGAACGCTGCCCCGGGAAGCCGACCCGTTTTTCCATCTGTGCAGAGGCAAAAGAGGAACCGGCTTGCAAAAGAGCGAAATCCACGCCACCGACCTGTTCGAGGCCTGTCATGTCCTTTTTGGAAAACAGACCGACGTCTCCGTCCAGTTTCTGAACCATTCCCTGCAGATGTCCGGTTTGAAAGCGGCCTATCGGAAACGGGCGCGGGAGACCCACCCGGATCGCGCCCTCTCGCTGGCCGTCGAATCCCGCATTCTCGAGGAGCAGTTCAAGGAGGTCCAGTCCGCCTTTGAACGGCTCCGCCTCTACCTGGAGAATCCCTCCCGGTTCCGCCTGATCGAAGGAAATCCGCGCCGTACGGCGTCCCCCGCACCCGGTGAGGAGCCCCCGTTCCGGAAGAGAGCGTCAAGGAAGCGCGACCCGGTGCAGGATTACGTCCACACGGGGCCGATTCCCGGGGGGAGGCTCCTCTTCGGCCGTTATCTCTACTACACCGGCATGATTACCCACCGGATCCTGGTCGACGCGGTGGTCTGGCAGCAGAGGCAGAGGCCTCCGGTCGGCATGATCGCCTGCGGGTGGGGCTGGCTGGAACGCGGAGATATTCTTGTCATCCTGAAGCGACGCCGGTCCGGCGAGCGCTTCGGCGAGTGTGCCGTCCGCCTCGGGTACATGGACGCCGGGCAGCTGCGCCGCCTGACGGCCTGGCAGAAACTGCTGCAGCCCCGGTTCGGCGATTTCTTCGTCCGGAAAGGGATCCTGACGGCCGGGCAGATCGAGAGCCTGGAAATGGATCACCGGCGGCACAATTGGAACTCCCGGAAATCAACCAAAAGGCGTTCGTGAGGTTTTCCAGCAATGGCAACGATGAAACAGCCGGCCGTGAGCATTCGCCCCAGCGTTTTCCTCCAGGAAATTCCCATTTTCCAGGGCCTGCCCGGAGGGGACGTGGCGGAGCTGCGGATGGTCATGGGAGAGCGGAACTACCGCCGGAACGATGTGATCCTGTTCGAGGAGGACACGCCGCGCTGCCTCTACGTGATCTACGAAGGACGGGTCAAGGTCGCGCAGATCGATGAGGAGGGGCGGGAACAGATCCTGGCCGTCCACAAGCGAGGCGATTTCTTTGGTGAAATGGCCCTCCTGGATGGAAAGACCTCCCCGGCGAGGGTGATCGCCCTGGAGGATACGCGGGTCGGGTTCCTCGGCCGGGCGGATTTCGAGATGCGCTTCCTGAAGAATCCCATCGCCGTCCGGCAGATCATCTCCCTCCTCTGCGAGCGCCTGCGGGATTCCTGGTTCATGCTCAAGGTCCTGAACCTGCAGCGGGCGGAAGACCGGGTCCGGGCGGTTCTCGGCCACATGGCGTCCCGCTTCGGATCAAGGGACGCGCGGGGCACGGCGATCCGTCTCCGGATGACCCACAGCGAGCTGGCGGACTACGCGTCCCTTTCCCGGGAGACCGTCAGCCGCATCCTCAAGCGGCTGGAGCTGGCCGGGGAGATCTCCGTGCTGGAGAAACGAAGGATCCTGATCACGCCGAATTTTCACAAAGTCGATTTTGTGTGACGTTCGTCACATTTTTTCCCCTCCGCTTCTGGCAATCTCCTTCCCGCATTCTCCCGCCGGCCCGCGGGTTGTCCTCCTGGGCCGGCCTCCTTTCGCACATTCGGAGGTGGAACATGGAATCGATCTGGTCGATGGACGTCGTCGTTCCCTTTTCCAGCATCCTCGCCGCCGTACTGATCAGCACAGCCGGCGTGATCTTCGGCCGCCTGAAGCTGGCCCTGATCGTCCAGTTCGGCTTTCTCGTGTACTGGGGGAGACTGTGGGACATCACCATCTTCTCCGATTCGGCCTCGTGGCTGAGCGGACAGACGCTGCTGATCTCGGGCGTTTGCTTCATCCTGCTTGTTTTTGCCGTTCTCGGGCTGACCGTTCACCGGGAATGACGGCCCGACCTCCTGACTCCCTGACCCCCTGAAGCCGGCCGGCCGGGCCCTCCTTCCCCCTGTGCGGGAACCGGCCGGCCTCCCCATTACCCGGACCGTTCCTGGATTTCCCGTCGAAGAACCAAAACGGCCGACGGGACAAGTTTGTCTTGCCCGATCTCCCCGGAAAGGATATCAGGGGAAACCTTTTCCCGGGGGGAGCGCATGAAATACCGTGTCATTCAGTGGGCCACCGGCTCCATGGGGAAAACCTGCCTGCGGGCCGTCATCGATCACCCGGACCTGGAACTGGCGGGCCTTTATGTCTACAGCGAGCGGAAGGCCGGCCTTGACGCCGGCGAGATCGCGCGTCGCGGCGAGACAGGGGTGATCGCCACCCGGAGCATCGACGAGATCCTGGCGCTCGACGCCGACGTGGTCATCCATGCACCCCGCATCCAGTTCCCCTACAGCCACCACAACCGGGACATCTGCCGGATCCTGGCCTCGGGCAAGAATCTGATCACCATCAACGGACACGGCTTTCCGGCCTGGCACGGTGCCGCGTATGCGGCGGAGTTCGAGGAGGCCTGCCGGCGGGGGAATTCGACATTCTTCAGCACGGGCCTGAACCCGGGCTTCGTCGTGGAGAAGATCGTCGCCGCGGCCACGGGGATCTGCACGGACATCGAATCCATCTCCGTCCGGGAGACCTTCGATGTCAGCGGCGCCCCGGATCATGAGTACGTGTTCACCGTCTGCGGGATGGGCTCCGATCCGGGGCGGTTCGACCCTGCCGGGTCCGGACCCGTCGCGCAACTGATCACGGCAATGTATGCCGAGGTGATCGCGCTTCTGGCCCACCGCCTGGGCCTGGTGCTGGAGCGCGTGGAGCCGGACCACCGGGTGACGGTGGCAACGGGGGACATCACGGCCCGGGCCGGCACCGTGGAGGCGGGGACGGTGGCGGCGACGAACTACCGCTGGCACGGGATCGTCGGCGGACGGCGGTTCATCACGCTGGAAGTGAACTGGGTGATGGGAAACTCTGTGCCCGGGTTCGAGAATTTCGACCACTGGAGGATCTCCGTTCGCGGGAAACCGGGAATCGACATCGTCATGAACCTCGTGGAGCCGGAGGATGCCACGGTCCGGACGCGCTCCGAACAGTACGGCGTGGCGGGGTCGGTCATCAACGCCATTCCGGAAGTCTGCGCCGCCCCGGCGGGCATCTTCCATGTTCCGCTTTTTGCACCCTGGCGGAGGCGCTTTGCCGAGGGATGAGGGTGCACCGCGGCGATGCGGCGGAACGGACGCCGCGCTGCGGAACCAATAAACGATCAAGGGAGGCTGTTTTGTCGGACGAGTGCTACGAAAAGCTTGCAGAAGTGCTGGATACGCTGCCCAACGGATTTCCAAGGACCGACAGCGGAGTGGAGATCCGGCTCCTCAAAAAAATATTTACTCCCGCCCAGGCGGAGCTGTTCTGCCGGCTTCGGCTGACGTTCGAGACGGTGGATGAGATCGCCGCCCGGAACGGCATGCCGGTGGAAGGCCTGAAAGGCGCCCTCATGGGCATGGCCGTGAGGGGACAGGTCTTCACGATCAAGCCCGGGGGAATCCGGCGCTTCCGGATGCTGCCCTGGGTCTTCGGGATCTACGAGTTCCAGCTCGACAGCATGGACAGGGAGTTTGCGGAGTTGAACGAGGAATACTGGCCGTACCTTTCGAAACAGTTCTTTTCCGACACGCCGCAGCTGATGCAGACCCTTGCCGTGGAGGAGACCGTTCCTTCGCACCAGGAAGCACTGCCCTATGAGAAAGTATCGGCGATCGTCGAAAAGGGGCGGTCGTTCATGGTCAACGAATGCATCTGCAAGAAGGAACAGGGACTGCTGGGGAAGCCCTGCGACCGGCCCGTGCATGTCTGCCTGGGCATCTCCCTGGAGCCCGGGGTCTTCGAAAAGACGCCTTCGGCCCGCATCCTGACGAAGGAGGAGGCTTTTGCCCTCCTGAAAATGACGGAAGACGCCGGCCTCGTGCACCTCACCGGCAACGTGCAGACGGGGCACTACTACATCTGCAACTGCTGCAAGTGCTGCTGCGGGGTGCTCCGGTCGATCAACGAATTCGGGGTGCCTGCAGCCCGGGCGGTCAACTCCCACCATTATGCCGTGATCGACGCCGATCTCTGCACGGGATGCGGGATTTGCGCGGACAGCCGCTGCCAGGTCGGGGCCGTCTCGGACGAGGGGGAAACCTATGCGGTTATCCGGGAGCGGTGCATCGGCTGCGGGCTCTGTGTTACCGCGTGCCCGGCGGAGGCCATCCGGCTGGTCCGCAAGGAGCGTGAGGAGATCGATGTCCCGCCCCTTGCCGAAGACACGTGGTTCGACGAGCGGGGACGCCGCCGGGGGGTGGATTTCAGCCCGTACAGGTAACCGGTCCGTCCGGAGAGGGCCTGCCGTCCGGTCCTGCGGCGGGAAAGAGGCAACCGGTCCAGCGAACCGGGCGTCCGGAAATGCGGGGTCCATCCGTTGCCCCGGTACCGGAGCCGCTCCCACGGAGGTGAAGGGATGCCCATCGCCGTCCTCCTGCTGCCGGCCACCGTTCTCCTGGTGTCCCTTCTGCATTTCCGGAAGCGGGAATCGCTGCGGGGGGTCCTCCTGACCAAATCCGCCCTGTCGGCACTCTTTGTCCTGGCTGCCCTGTCCGGTCCGCACGGGAACCCGCGATACTTTGCCCTTGTCCTCGCCGGCCTGCTGTTCTGCATGGCCGGCGACGTCTTCCTGGTCTCCGCATCGAGAAGGCTTTTCCTGGCGGGCCTGCTCGCCTTCCTCACCGGGCACGTCCTGTACAGCGCCGCGTTTTTCACCATGGCCGCTCCGGGCCTCGCGACGGTCATCGCGGCCGCGGTGTGCCTCCCGTCCGGTGGCGCCTTCTTCCTGTGGCTACGGCCCCGCCTGGGGAAAATGGCGCTCCCGGTGGCGGCCTACATCGCGGTCATCTCGGTCATGGTCGCCGGCGCAAGCACGCTTGCCGGAGAAAGCGAACTGCCCGTGGACGGCCGGGTCCTTGCCCTGACCGGTGCCGTTCTTTTCTACCTGTCGGACGTGTTCGTGGCCCGCCAGCGCTTCGTGAAGCCGGAATTCCTGAACCGGCTGATCGGCCTGCCCCTCTACTATGCGGGCCAGTTCCTGATCGCCTTCTCTACCCTGTTTCTGTAGGCATGAGGCAACGGGGGAGACCCGTCCGCGGGAAACGCATTTCAGTTGACAGGGAAGGAATCGTTTCTTATCCTGCACCGCAATCGATAGCGAAGATCAAGCCTGCTCTTCGCGAGCTTTCGGAGGGCGCTCCCCGTGTCCGTGGCGCGTCGGGTAACGGCTCACCCCATCCCGCGGCCGGGGCTTTCCACCGAGGCTCGAAACAGGAAAGGACTTCCCCGTGAGCCTGAGACATTTCCCGGCTGCCATCCTTCATTACGGCCTGTCTCTCACCGCCCAGATCTTCAGCCTGGGAATGGCCGTCATCCTGATCGCCACCGCGTATTCCATCGTCGTCCCGCGCCTCGCCCCCTACAACATATCGCTGGGAAAGGAGCATCGGTACGCCAAGGCGGCCTTCGCGCTCGAGCAGACCGTCACCAGGCCCGTCCGCGCCGTGTTTCCCATCCGGATCGGCGGCAACGACATGACGCCGTGGATCGTCCTGGTCCTGTCGTTCGTGTTCACCTTCTGGTTCAACACCCTGAGCTACCGCTACTTCTACGAGGGGCAGTATTACCGCTATCGGAAGAAGGTGGACGACATGAGGCGCCGGCTTCATATCTCCGATCACGCGATGAGCGCCTCGGCGCTGGGCCGGCAACTGGACCTCCTGAAAACAGCGAAGAAAAAAGACCGTGACCGGATCCTCAGGAATATTGCCGAGACGGAGAAGGGGCTCAACGAGAAGGGGCGCGACCTTGCCTTTCTGTCGATCGATATCATTGACTCCACGGGCATAAAACTGGACGAGGACAAGGCCGTCGTGCAGAACGATTTTACCCGCTACCGCCAGTTCGTAAGCGGGATCCTGGACGAGCACGGATGCCTGAAGTCGACCTGGACACCCGACGGGGTCATGGCCTGCTTCCCGGCGGTGGACAATGCCTTGCGCGCCGCCCAGAGGGTTGTTACCGATCTGGATGCATTCAACCGGGAGGTCAGGAAGCTGCGGCGCGAGTTTGCTGTCCGCTGCGGCGTGAACTCGGGGTTCGTCATCTACGACGAGAACGTGCCCCTCGATGCGATCAGCGATCCCGCCATCGACATCGCGGGCCACATGCAGAAATACGCGGACCGGAACACCGTCGGCATCCCGAAGCCCGTCATGGAAACGCTTTCCGGCCGGAGCGGGTTCGCCCCCTCCGGAAAGGTCGTCGACGGCTACGAGATGTACGAATGGAAAAAGAGCGGATGAGGAGGGAGGGGGCGCTCCAGCCGGCCGTTATTCAATCCTGCAGCCTTTCAACCCGGTTCGCAATCTGCCGGTGATGGCTGTTCGTCTGGAGCGTGATCTCCCGGATCATTTGCAGGTATTCATGATCCGTGGTTTTCAGAATATCCTGGTATTTCGACTCCAGGATCGATTTTTCCATATCCAGGGACAGGAAAAGAACCTGTTTCCGGCTGACTTCCCCCCTTTCCACTTTGAGCCGGTTCCCCTTGATTCCATCGATGACGGTCCGGATGGCGGAAAGGCTGAACGGCCGGCCCGTCTCGAAGAGCCTCGGGTTCGCCCGGAGGCGGGCGGACATGGTCCCTATGAATTCGGCGTGACGGATTTCCTCGTCTACGAGGTTCGACCAGAACGGACGATCTTCCGGCCATTTCGCACTGCAGGCGCGGTAGAAATCGGCCACCGCTCGTTCGAGATCCCCCATCGCCTCCATGACGTTCAGGGCTTTCTCGACTTCTGTTGGTCCCATGATTCACATCCTAGTTCGGGCCGGTTCGCCCTCCGGCGTCGTCTTCAGGGAAGCAGGAAACCGATCAGGGCCAGGATCACCGCCTGGAAGAAGCGGATGACCGGGTCCAGGACGCCGAGCAGGAGAAGGCCGATGATGATGAAGAATCCGAAGGGCTCGATCCGGGCCAGGGCATACTGAAACCTCACGGATGTAAAGCCCATGAGGATTTTCGACCCGTCGAGCGGCGGAATGGGGATCAGGTTGAAGGCGGCCAGGATGATGTTGATTTTCGCCATGTAATAGAGAAGCGTGGCGACCGTCCCGGCCGGCTGCGGATCGAGGATCCGGTACAGGAGAAAAGCGAGGAAGGCCAGGATCATGTTGGCGACGATCCCCGCCGAGGAAACCAGGATGAGGCCCCTGCGGGTGTCCCGGATATAGGAGAGGTTGAAGGGCACCGGCTTTGCCCAGCCGAAACCGAAGAGAAACAGCATCAGCGTCCCGATCGGGTCGAGGTGGCTGATGGGATTCAGCGTCAGCCGGCCCATGGCTTTTGCGGTGGGATCCCCCATTTTCCATGCGACCCAGCCGTGTGCCAGTTCGTGGATGATGATGGAATACAACAGCGGGATCGCCAGGAGCACAAATGCCAGCGGATCCCGGATGAGCAGGTTCAACAGTCCCATACCCGTTCTTTCCCTCCGGAGGATTGGTTTTGACAGGCGTCATGGTACACGTCCGGTGGCGGCAATACCAGATTGATTTTCATGGACCGCTGTCGTATTGCACCGGCTGCGGAACGTTCCCCGTCCGGAACGCCGGACCGCTGTGAACCGCCAAACGACAAACCGACGGGTGCCGATATGACAGCCAGCGAAATGGAGATCCGGGTCATCCTGGAGAACATGATCGACGTCGTCGTGATCCTCGACGGAGACGGCGTCTTTCGGGCCGTCAGCCCCTCCGCGCGGTGGACCCTCGGCTACGAGCCGGCCCGCATAGTCGGGACGGTCAGCTTCGATTACGTCTTTCCGGAAGACCTGGAAAGGGTTCATCTGACCTTCCGGAAAACCCTGAAGACCGACCGGGAAACGGAGAGGTTCCGCTTCCGCCACGCCGACGGCCGCTTCCTCTGGCTGGAGACGGTCGCACGATCGGTCTGGAAGGAGGACAACTTCCAGGGAATCATCGTCTCCGCCCGTGATATCACGGAGCGCATCCGGGTCGAAGAGAAGTTCCGGGAACGGGACCGGAGATACCGGCTGATCGTGGAGAATGCGAACGACGCGATCTACCTTCACGATTTCGATGGGATTATCATCGACGTGAACGAGATAGCCTGCCGGATGCTCGGATATGAGCGGGAGGAATTGATCGGGTCCAATCTGGGGATGATCGATGGGAAGTGGAACCAGCCGGAGAACCCGGAGCTCGACTCTCTCCTGAAGCAGGAGCGGCATTCCTTCGAGCGCTGGAACGTCCGGAAGGACGGCACCGAGATTCCCGTCGAGGTCAGTGTGAAGGTCGTCGACTGGAAGGGAAGAGGGCTCATCATGGGGTTCGTGAGGGACATCACGGACCGCAAAGCCGCCGAGGCAAAGCTGCTCCGGAGCGAAAAGCAGTATCGCCTGCTGGTGGAGAACACGATGGATTACGTCGCCCGCTTTCACCTGGACGGGACCATCCTGTTTGTCTCCGAGGCCGTCGAGTCGGTTCTCGGCTACCTTCCGAAGGAAATCGTCGGCGGGTCCTTCCTGGACCTGGTCCACCCGGACGACCGGACCGCCGCCGGGAACGTGTTCCTGGGCGTACTGAAGGAAGAGAAACAGGGAGGCCTGGAATGCCGGCTGCGCACGAAGGACGGCCGATACCGCTGGGTGGAGAGCCGGGGCAGGGTTTTCCGGAATGACGTGACGGGACGGATGGAGATCTTCTCGGTGGCCCGGGACGTCACGGTGCAGAAAAACGCGGAGGAGGAACTGCGGAACACGCTCAACAACCTGGAGGACCTCGTCCAGGAGCGCACGGCCGAGCTGAAGGAGGCCAACACGGCCCTCCGGGTTCTCCTGGACCGGAGCAAGGAAGACCGGAAGATCCTCGAGGAGCGGCTCCAGCGGAACCTCAACGAGCTGCTCATCCCGACGCTGGACGGGCTCAGGTCCTGCGGCCTGAACAGAAAGGGGCTTCTTTTCCTGGACCTGCTGCAGTCGAACCTGCGGGACATCACGTCCCCGTTTCTGTCCAGGCTGACGTCCTCTTACAGGAACCTCACTCCCAGGGAAATCCAGGTGGCCGGCATGATCCGGGAAGGGAAGCGGACCAAGGAGATCGCGGAGCTGCTGGGGGTCAGCACGGTTACGGTGGATTCGCACCGGATCAGCATCCGGACCAAGCTCGGACTGACGGGGGAGAAGGTCAATCTCCGCTCGCATCTTCTTTCCATGACCTGACAGGGTGAGCCTTTTCCCTTCGCTCCCGCCCGGGCGGGAGAGGCAGAACGGCGGAAACGTGGACAGCAGCCTGGAAAAAGAGAGAGCGCGTTATCTGGCCCGTCTCGGGGAACTCTTTGACGTCTCCGTTTCCGACGCCCGGGGCATCGTCGAGGCATTCCACGGGGAGATGGCCCGCGGCCTGGTGGGAGAACCAAGCTCCCTGCGGATGATTCCCTCCTTTATGGGCCGGCCGACAGGCCGGGAAAGGGGCCGCTACCTCGCCCTCGACCTGGGCGGGACGAACTGCCGCGTCCTGGAGGTGGTGCTCGACGGGCGGGGCGGGGCTTCCGTTGCGGCGGCGGGCCGGTTCGTGATTCCGCGGGAGTGCCTGTGCGGACCCGGCCGGAAGCTCTTCGATTTCCTCGCCGGGTGCGTTGACTCCTTTCTCCGGGAGCATCCCCCGGAACGGCGGCGGGAGCCGGTCCTGGCCTTCACGTTCTCCTTCCCCGTGGAGCAGCGCTCCGCCGTCTCGGGCACCCTCATCGGCTGGACGAAGGCCTTCACGGCCCCGGGCGTGGAGGGCGAGGACGTTGCGGCGCTTCTCGCCGCGGCGATGAGAAGCAGGGGGCTTGAATCCATCCGGATCGCGGCCCTGACGAACGACACCGTGGGGACACTCCTGGCCGGGAGCTATGCCGATCCTTCCTGCGACATGGGAGTGATCCTGGGAACGGGGACGAACGCCTGCTACCCCGAAAGGGCCGACCGGATCCGGAAGCTCCCGTGGACGGGAGCGGCCGGCGAGATGATCGTCAACCTCGAGTGGGGCAATTTCCATCGGCTCACGGCCAACCGCTTCGACGACCTCCTGGACGAAGCCTCACCGAATCCCGGCCGGCAGCGGCTCGAGAAGATGGTGTCCGGGATGTACCTGGGGGAGCTCGCGCGGCTGGCCATTCGCGAGATGATGGAGAGGGGCCTCCTGTTTCCGGGGGGGGCTGGAACGGCGTTCTCCGTGCCGTACGGCCTGACGACGGAGCAGCTGCTTCCCGGCGGAGGCGCACAGGCGGATGGTACAGCCCCCGGCCTCGGCGATGCCGGGGAAGACGACCGGACGGCGATCCGCGAGATCGGACGGCTCGTCACCGGCCGGTCCGCGCGGCTTGCCGGCTCGGCCATCACCGCCGTCCTTACCTGGATGGATCCGGACATGAAAGCCGGCCACGCCGTGGCGATCGACGGGGCGCTGTTCGAGCACAACCCGGGATACCGGGCCGGAATCTCGAAGACCCTGGACGACCTCCTCGGCAGCCGGGCGGCGGCAGTCCGGCTCGTCCTCACGAGGGACGGATCGGGAATCGGATCCGCCATCGCCGGCGCTGTGGCATCCGTCGGTGGAGGCGGCCTTCCGTGAGACGGACTCCACACATGATAAAACGGCGGTTCGCTTTGATCCATTGGCGGCGCCCGGTCCGGGAGGGACCATGAAATTCGAGACGTACCGCATCTCCGAGGAGATCAAGGAAAACCTGGCCCGTCTGGGCTTCCGGAAACCGACGGACATCCAGTTCCGGGCCATTCCCTCCATCCTGAACGGGGAGGACGTCCTGGCCGTCGCCCAGACGGGAACGGGAAAAACCGCGGCCTTCGCCATCCCCATTGTGGACCGGATCCAGCGCACCAGGAGCAGCCGGCGCTCCGGCGGCATCCGGTGCCTTGTCATGGTGCCGACCCGCGAGCTGGCCCTGCAGATCGGGGAGGTATTCACCAGCCTTGCCCGGCACACCGGCGTGAAGGCGTTTGCGCTCCACGGCGGCGTGGAGCAGGATTCACAGGTCCGGCGGCTCCAGGGCGGCATCGATGTCCTCGTGGCGACCCCGGGCCGGATGTTCGACCTCATCCATCAGGGACACCTCCGCCTGGACGGCATCGACACGCTCGTCCTCGACGAGGCCGACCGCATGCTGGACCTGGGGTTCATCCGGGATATCCAGTCGGTGAAGAAAAAACTCACCCGGCCGCACCAGACCCTGTTCTTCTCGGCCACCATCAACCCGGAGATCAAGAAGCTTGCGTTTTCACAGGTGAAAAGCAACGCCATCCGAATCCAGTTTTCTCCTGACGATCCCGTTTCGAAAAACGTCTCCCACGCGGTCGTGTTCGTGGAGATGGACGACAAGCGGTTTTTCCTGGAGCGGTTCGTCCGGGAGCACCCCGACAACAGGCTCATTGTTTTTGTCCGGACCCGCGTCCGCGCGGAGCGGGTTGTGAAGGTCCTGGAGAGGGCCGGGATTCCCGCGCTCTCCATTCACGGCGCCAAGGACCAGGACGAGCGAACCGCCGTCATGAAGCGTTTCCGGGACGGGGAATGCGGCATCCTTGTCGCCACGGATGTCAGCGCGCGGGGGATCGACGTCCCCGGCGTCGATTTCGTCATCAACTACGATCTGCCGGAGCGGGCGGAGAACTACGTCCACAGGGTGGGACGGACCGGGCGGGGCGTGAAGAAGGGAGTGGCCTTCTCGCTCTGCAGCGCCGGGGAGAAGCCGCTCCTGGACGAGATCCGGCAGTTCCTGAACCGGGAGATCGAGGTGATCCGGGTCGACAGAGACGACTATGCCGGGCCCGCCGGCCTCTCCGGCCGGGAGACCGATCTGCGGGCGATGATCCTGGAGCACGAGGCGCGGCTCCGGAAAAAAGGAAGAAAGAAGAAGTCCTCCGGGGGCGGGACCAGGTAGCGGGAATCGGCCGAGACCCGGCCTCCCGGGAGTGCATCGAAACCTTGACAGGACGGTCCCGGTCGGGGATAACCAGTGACAGGCCGCATGAATCGGGTAACAGGACGAATCACCGACAGGAATCGGGCGCGTTGCCGCGCCGGGAGGTGTGTATCATGAAAAGGAACCTCACCCTGCTGGTCGTGCTGCTGGTCGTTCTGACCGTCGCCTGTGCCCCCACGAACAGCTCGCGCTACCGCGAGGGAAGCAACGTGGGGCAGGAAACCAGCCTGACTGTGGAAGACGAGCGGCGGCTGACGCAGGAAGCCCTGCCCAAGATGGTCAAAGACTATCCGCCGGCGAAAAACGACGAGCTCCAGCGGTATGTGTCCGGCCTGGGCGCGAAGATCGTCCGGGCGAACAACCTGGAGGGCAATCCCTACCACTATACCTTCACCGTCGTCGACGTCGTCGACGTCAATGCCTTCGCGATGCCGGCGGGAACAATCTTCGTGACGGCGCCCCTGATCGCCATGGCGTCCAGCGAGGCGGAACTGGCCGGGGTCATCTCCCACGAGGTCGGCCATGTCGTTGCCAGGCACTCGGCGGAGCGGATGTTCGCAATGGAGAAGGCCCAGAAGAAAACGTGGCTGTATGCGACGGGTGGGGCCGTGGTGGGCGCAGCGGCCGGCCTCGGCCTGGGTGTCCTGATCTGCGAAAAAGGCGACACGGCCTGCCTCGCCAAGGCAGCTGCAGTGGGCGGGGTGGTCGGCGCCGGGGGCGGCATGCTGGCGCAGAAATACACCTTCCTGGTGAACTCCCGGGAAGACGAGATGGAGGCGGACCGCCTCGGGTTCCGGTACTCCGTCGCCGCCGGGTATGACAAGGATCAGGTCGGGAAATTCTACGAAAAGCTCCTCGTCATGGAAAAAAAGTCCAAGCAGGGGGAGGGAGCCGTCTCCAAAAGCCTCTCCGACGCGTTGAGCACGCACCCCCCCAGCGAGGAAAGGGTGCGGCAGATGAACGAGCTGGCCGCGAAGAGCCCCGACCGGAACGCCGTCACGAATACCCCCGCGTTCAACAGGGCGAAGCAGATCGCGGCGGGAATGAAGAAGAAATAGCGATGGCCGGGAAGCCCCCGTTCACGGGGGAATCCCTCGTGTCATCCGGGCCGTGAACATGAGAAACCACCTTTACAACCTCTTCGTCGCGATCGTCATCGTCCTCTTCGGAGCCTCTCTTTTCTTCACGGTCCAGGTGACCGCCTTCAAGAAAGGCCTGGGATCCGGCGCAGCCGCTCAAGGCCTGCGGAGCGGCCAGACCGGGGTTGTCACGAACATCATCGACGGCGACGAGGTGACCGTCCGGACGGGGGAAGAGTCCGTGAGGGTCCGGCTTCTCGGGATTTACTCCTACGACACGACCGCCGACGATCCCGTAGTCAGGCCTGCGGCCCGGCAGGCCTTTCTCCACCTGGACCGGGCCCTGCGCAACCGGGATGTCGAGATCGTCTTCGACGAGCTGAAGTATGACTCCCGGAAGCGGCTTCTCGCCTATCTGCACAGGGACAGTGCCGATGTCGGAATGGAGATGATCGCCCGCGGGCTGTCCCTGGCCTACACGAAATATCCCTTCTCCAGGATGAGCCCCTATCTGCTGGCACAGGAAAAGGCCATGCAGGACAAGGAGGGGCTCTGGGCGGACCGGCAGCTCGCCCTTCGTTCCGGCCAGTTGAAGAGCCTCTGGGACGCGGAACGGACGAAAGGAGACTGACGGTGTATCAGATCCTCCTGCGATTCTGGAGAAGAGGCCGGACCCTGGCTGCGCTGAACATGAAGGTCAAGGCCGCCGCTTTCTTCGTCCTGCTCCTCTGGTACACCTCCTCGGGGTTCCTGTACTTCGAGCTTCCGGGAAAACCCGATCTGAACTGGCTGGACGCCCTCTGGTGGTCCCTGGTGACCATGGCCACCGTCGGCTACGGGGACGTATTCCCCTTGACGCCGGGAGGGCGATATCTCGTCGGCGTGCCGGCGATGGTCTTCGGCATCGGTTTCCTGGGATACCTGATCTCCGAGATCGCCGGGACCATCATTGAAACCCGTTCCAGGAGGCTGAAAGGGATGATCGACATCACTGCGAAAAACCATGTCCTGATCGTCAATTACAACCAGATCGACAAGGTGCTGAAACTCGTCCGGGAGCTGAAGGCGGACCCGCTGACGCGGGACCGGGACATCTGCCTCGTCGACGACACCCTGGAGGAGCTTCCGGCGGAGCTTCACGCCCGGAGCGTCCTGTTCCTCCGGGGCGATCCGACCCGGCAGGAGATCCTGCGGCGGGCGAATGTCGCCGGGGCAAGCCACGTGATCGTCCTGTCGAAGGACCCCGCGGACGTCCATTCCGACGACCGGAACCTGGCCGTCACCCTCGTCATCGAGAACCTGAATCCCCGGATTTTTTCCGTGGTGGAGGCGGTCAGCGCGGAGAAGATCGAGCAGCTGCGCCTGGCCGGAGCCGACAGCGTCGTCTGTGCCGCCGAGCTGGCCGCGGGCCTGATCATCCAGGAGCTTCAGGATCCCGGCATCCACGACGTCATCAAGGACCTGGTCAGCGACCTCGGGGGACACCAGATCTACTTCGTGCCCATCCGGAAAATGGAGCGCTGGGAGTACGGGGAGCTCGTCAAGTGGGGCCTTGCCAACGGCCACACGGTCATCGGGGTCGTCCGCGAGGGGCGTCCGATGCTCAACTGCCCGGCGGCGGAGTCCGTCCGGGACACCGACCGGGCCATTGTCATCAGCGGCACCCGGGCGGACGGGGTCGTCGTGTAAAGCATACAGCCTCCTGCCCGGTCCGTTCCCTCCGGGGGAGAGGCGGACAGGCATCCGAAGGAGTTGAGGAACCGATGAAAATTCCAATGCGACTGGCTGTCATGGCAGCCTCGGCCGTCCTGCTGGCAGGCGGATGCAGCAGCCCGGTCCTGAAGCAGGACATTCCTGTATCCACCAACCCGATGGGCGCGAAAATTTACGCCGACGGGCAGCTCGTGGGGGAGACGCCCGCCAGCGTCGCGCTGGACCGGAACCGCAGCCACATCCTGACCCTGGTCAAGGAGAATTACCGCCAGGAGGACGTGGTGGTCGAGAGGCGGTACCAGAGAGACAAGTCCTACCTGAAGGCGATTGAATCGGGCATCGATTCTGGCCTCTTTTTCGGGAATGCCGGCATGGGGATTGGTGCCGGCATGATGTCGCTCTCCGAGCAGGAGGAGACGGGAGAGGCTTATGTCCTGGCACCGCCGGCGGTCGCGATGACCCTGACGCCCTTGGGGGGTGCCGGAAGGAGCCATTCCTTCCCGTCCGGCTCGACCGCCGGTGCCGCAATGGAGCGACAGCCGGCAGGTTCCCGCAAAGCCCCGGGGATGGATGACGGGAAATTTGCCCGCGAGGTCTTCCGGTCGGGAGCCGGCGCGGCGCTGACCCACACGAAGCCCGTCGAAAAGAGAGTGGAGACCTCTTCTTCGTCCAGGACTTACGTTAAGCCGGACGGGACGAGGGTCACGGAAAAATCGAGCACTTCGGTCGGCGTCGGCATCGATCCCGCGGGGCTGGTCGACGTCATCGACACGCTGTTCAAGTAGGGCACCCTGTGGCAACGGGCACATCCGCACCCTGCCACAGGGAAAGGGAATTGTGAATGTTCAAGAAAACATGGTCGATTCTGTGGGTCATCCTGATCCTTGTCCCGGCGGCGACAGCCTCGGCGGTGGATCTCGCCGCCCTCGACCGGGTCAGCGTCCTCATGCCCAAGGCCCGGGTGCTCTCCATCCTGGGAGCGCCCGGCGAGGTGGCGTCCATGGGTCCCCTGAAGATCGAGCTGTACCGGGTCACCGGCGCGAGCCCCCTGGTGAGCGCGGGCTGCATTTACGAGAAGGGGGAGACGCTGGCCGGGATCGCCTTCATCTTCCAGGGGGACCTCGCCATCGAGACGGCGAGACGGTTGCAGGAGAATGGCTTCACCCTGTCGGGAGGGAGAGGGACCGCCGTCCGCCTGTCTGGAAAGGACGACGACACCGGACTCCCCGTGATCGTCACGATCGACGTGAACAGCGAGCTGATGACAGTCATCGCCTTCGAGAAGGGGTTTTTCGAGCGGACTGTGCGCCGCTGAGCGGCCCGTCGCGGGCCGGTGTGATCCTGTCAGACATGGAAAACCGGGAAAGAGTGCGCGAAGCGACGCCGGACGACTTCATCGGCTGGCTCGATCTGGCCAGGGAGGTCGAGCCGCTGTTCGGCCCCATGGTGGACGATGCGGCCTTCCGCGAAGGCTTGAAGCGGGCGATTGAGGAGAAGCGGGCATTCTGCGTCTCGGAGACGGACAAGGACGGCCGGTGTGTATTTCGTGGAGGTGTTGTCATTTCGAAAGAGGCGAACGAGATCCTCTGGCTTGCCGTTTCCCGAACGACCCGCGGACACGGGATCGGGGCGGCCCTGCTGTCCGAGGCGATCGGACGCCTGGATCGGAGCCGGCCGATTGCGGTGACCACGTTCGATGAAACGATCCCGGGGGGTGTTCCCGCCAGGAGGCTGTACCTGCAGTTTGGGTTCGCGGATTCCGCCGCGGCGGGCCTGAATCCCGCAGGAATCCCCACGGTCACGATGACCCTGGGGGAAAAGGGGTTGCCGGAAAGGGGAGGCTGACCCTTTTTCTCCCGCAAGGAAAACGGAGGGTGCCATGACGCCGGATGAAATGAGGGACAAGGCCGTCCAGATCATGTTGAAGCGGTTCCATTGAAGCCAGGCCGTTCTTGCGGTTGCGCAGGAAAAACTGGGGCGGGAGGTGGATGAGGGGCTGATCCGGGCCATGGGGCCCTTCGGGGCGGGCCTGGCGGCCACGGGCGAGGTATGCGGGAGCGTGATCGGCGCCCTCGCCGCGTTCGGCCTGATGTTCAGCCGCAGCCGGGAGGAGGAGCGGGAGAGCCCCCTGATGTGGGCGTATTCGCAGCAATTTCTGCAGTGTTTCAAGGAGGAGATCGGCCGGGGAAGCATCCTCTGTCGCGACCTGATCGGGGTGGACTGGAGCGACAGGGAACAGGCGAGAAATTTCCACAGCAGTGAAAAATACGGCGAGTGCCTGCGGATCACCGGTGAAACCGCGAGGATCGTGGGCGAGATGATCGACCGCCACCTTGCGGAAAGGAAGTAGAAGGGAAGGGAATGTCTCCCTCCCGGGACCGGACAGGACCTGGAACCGAACGGACGATCGGGGAGGTGCCGTCATGAACAGTGTCGTCGATCGCATGACGAAGGACGAGATCATCGAGTTTCTGAACCGCTCCTGGATGACCCACGACGGGATGTGGTTCTACAACTGCTTCCGGGAATGCGGCATCGAAACGGCCAACCGGGTCAACAAGGCGGCGATCCGGTCCATGGCGCCCCTGGAGATGGCCAGGATGAAAAAGGCCCTGGGCTTTACCGCGGAGAAAATGGAGACCTTCGAGGAATTCCGGGAATTCTTCTCCGGTGCTGCCAGGCTTTGCGTCCCGCCGTTCATGAACGGGAGGTTCGATACGGACCGCGAGAACACCCTGCACTGGGAATTCGCGCCGAAGAACTGCTTCGCCTACAAGGGGATGGTTCGGATCGGGGCGATCGATCGATACGAGTGCGGGGTCATCTACCGGCTGGCCTGCTGGTTCGACGCCCTGGGCCTGAAGTACAGGGCCACTCCGGAGATCACCGGCTGCCGGATGCGGTCGGGGGACACCTGCGAGGGGGACTTCGTCTTCGAATTCGGCGGGGCGGCCGGGTCCTGATCCGCCGTTCCCGGAAAAAGAGGTCCTGTCGCCGAAGGTCCGGCGGATGCTCCTGGAAACAATCAACCACGGCCGCCCGCGAGCGGAGGGAGGAACAGAAGAATGATCGTACATGACACTGCGGTGACGGCGGAAAGCCGCCGCAGACGCCGATCCGGCAAACAACATTTCTTGTGCCTGGCAGGTTGCCTCTTGCTCCTGGTCATGACGATCGGGACGGCGTCTGCCGCCCCGGCAGACTGGCCCCATGTCGCCCTGTCCGGGGACGGCACGCCGATTTCCTACGAGGTCTATGGCACAGGGGAGCCGGCCCTGGTGTTCGTCCACGGCTGGAGCTGTGACGCCCGTTACTGGCGCGAACAGGTGCCGTTCTTTTCCAGGACGAACCGCGTGGTGGTTCTCGACCTGGCGGGACACGGCCACTCGGGAATGGGGCGGACGAAGTACACCATGGTGGCCTTCGGGGAGGACGTGCGGGCCGTGGTCGAGGCCACGGGCAGCCGCCGCGTCATCCTGATCGGCCACTCCATGGGCGGCTCGGTGATCGCGGAGGCTGCCCGCCTGATGCCCGGCCGCGTCGCCGGCCTGATCGGCGTCGACACGCTCGAAAACGTCGAGTACCCAATAACACGCGAAGCGATGAAGAAAATGCTTGCTCCCATGGAGAAGGATTTCCGGGCCGGAAGCCGGCAGTTCGTCGGGCAGATGATCTCGCCCCGGACCGATCAGCGGCTTCGCGAGTGGATCCTTGCGGACATGTCGGCGGCGCCGCCGGCCGTGGCCCTGAGCGCCAGCAACGAATTGCTGATGCAGTTCGTCACGGGGGAGGCGGCCAGGGCCTTCGATCAGGTCCGCGTTCCCGTCGTCAGCGTGAACGGGGACCTCTGGCCCGTCAACTACGAGGCGAACCGGCGGCACATGCTGTCGTTCGATGCCATCATCCTCAAGAACGCGGATCATTTCCTGATGATGAACCGCCCGGAGGAGTTCAACCGCGCCCTGGAGAAGGCGATCCGGATGGTCCTGGAGAAGGCGGACAAGGGAAAGTGATTGGAATAAATAAAGAAAACCCCGGAAAGGCTTGAGCCCGTCCGGGGTTGGATTTCAAATCGAATTTTTTCCTCTTCTGAACCGCTTGCTACGGTTTCCCCCACCGTCTCCGGATCCCGACAATCCCGATGAGCCCCGTTCCGAGGAGCCACACCGCCGGGGGAATGGGCACGGCGTTGGCGGTCAGCCTGGCCGTCTCAATAACTCCGTCATTCGTGAGATCCAGATAGTCCACGGTCCAGGAATAGCCCTGCGGACCCAGAATCGATGCAAACGCCCCGCTGAGGCCGCCCGCCGTCAGAAAATCGTAGTAGTCGCCGACAGCCGGGAGATAGCCTTCGTAAAGGATCACCTGAAGGATCCCCGCCAGGGTCGCCGTTCCGGTTACGCTCAGAATGTCATAGGAGGTGAGGCTCGCCAGCTCGATGGCCAGCGTGCCGGAGTCAGTCTGTTCGAAATTCCCGCCGATGCTCAGCGTGCCGGGGGAGTTGCCCGGGGCCAGGATGCCCGAGTTGGTGAAGGCTACGGAGCCGCCCTTGGACAGGGCATTGATCACTCCCGCACCGGTGAACGTGCCGGTGTTTGTGAAGGTACTCGTTTGGATTATACCGCCGGTGTACGTGAATGTACCGTTGTTGATGATGGCGTTCGACTTGAATGTCCCGCCGGTCTGGTTGAATTCACCTGTGCCGTTCAGGCCGACGGTCGTCGTCCCGGTGACATCGAGAGTTCCGCCCTTCATGTAGAACTTGCCTTCGCCGTCGTCATTGTTTCCCAGGACGAGATCGCCTCCAACGTAATGCCATCCTCCTTGCTGCTCAAAGACACCCTTGCCCGATACGCCGACATGCTCATGTGTGCTTACCGCGAGGGTCCCGCCGCTCAAGGTGTATGTGCCCTGGCTCCCGGACTCCTGGCCCAGGGTGAGACCGCCGCTGATGATGTGATCTCCATCGCTCTGGGTGAACGTTCCCGTGCCGCCCATTCCGACAAAGGTGCTTCCGTCCGTGTACATATCTTCAGACGTGGAGTTGTTGTAGAAATACCCGACTCGGAGAGTGCCACCTTCGAGATTGAAAGTACCGCTGCTTCCTGCTTCATTGGCGATGACAAGGTTGGCACCGACCGTATGCGTCGTAGAGGAGCCGGTCTGCGTAAAGCTGCCCGATCCGGAGTAGCCGACACGTTCGGATCCCCCCACGACAAGAGAGCCGCCGCTCAATTCATAGGTGCCGGAACCGGTTGACTGGGATCCCAGATTAAGGTCACCGGTAATTGAGTGCGTTCCGCCGGTCTGGACAAATACGCCGTCGCCCGACATGCCGATATTCGTCTGGCTGGTCTTCAACTCGCCACCACTGAGTTCGTAGCGGCCGTAGCTCCTGATTCCACCGTTTGCGATCTGGCGGGCAAGCGTGAGGGTATTGACCGTTACGCTGCCACCACTCTGGTTGAAATATCCCTTACCGCCCCATTCGCCGAGGGCGATGTCGCCGTACCAGGTTCCATACTGCAGTTCTGAATCAACAGGCCGCTCACCGATAAAGCCCGTCAGTGTACCGCCGGTCATATTGTAGACACCGATTGTTCCTATCTGGTCTCCGAGGTACATGGCACTGCCCATCTGGAAGATGGAATCGCCGCTCTGGTTGAAAGTTCCGGTGCCGCTGGTGCCGATCTTCACTTCATAAGAGTCCTTGATGAGAACGGCGTCGCCGGAAAGGTTGTAGACTGCTTGTGAGCCGGCGACTTCTCCGTTGACCAACAGGAAAGTGTCGCCCGGAAGCGAGAGCGTACCTGTGGAGTGATTGAAGACCGTGCTGTAAGCTCCAGTGGAATAGATGTGCAACTCGTTCAGCTTCGGATCCACGGTTGCGTCATATGTGACGGCACTGGTGCTGTCCACATAGACCAACTGCCCCTCGGAAGGGATGCTCCCGAGGTCCCAGTTCCCGGCGGTGCTCCACAAACCGTCACCGGTGGTACCATACCAGTAATTTTCATCGGCTCGCAAGGTTCCCGGCAGTGCCATCACCGCCGCCGCGGCCGCGATCGCCAGGAAACGCTTCCAGATAGAGAGTCTTCTTCCCATGATGGCCTCCTTGTGCCGGTTGTTGCCTTCCTCTTTTGTCCCCGGCCATGCACCGGGAGAACAGGGTGGATCTGGAATCCGGGAGGCGGATGCTTCCTACTTTGCCGCCGGCTTGGCTTCCGCCTCCTTGATCAGCTTCGCCACCTGCGAATCCGCTCCCACCGGCTCGATGACGCCGATGTGCCTCGCGTTGATGATCATCCGGTCCGGTCCGTGCCACTCATTGCCCCGGCGGATCAGGACGCTCTTCACTTCCTTCGTTTCCGGGTTGGTCTGCTGGCGGATGTAGAAGACGTTCTTCAGGACCGGGTAGTCCGACCCGGCGTTCTCCAGCTTGCCGAAGAAGATCTGTCCCGTGTCCATGAACACGGCCTGGTACTCGCCGGTTACGGGGATATTCGACTTGCTGCCGCATCCCGCCAGGAGGAAAAGCCCGCACACGACCAGGATCACCACTGCGACTCCCGAAAAACGCCTCTTGTCCCTCAAAGTTCCCGTCTCCTTCACTGTATCGATTGATCGTCCGCATCCGGCAGGACCGCCGGTCCGCTGCAAACCCCGCTCCATGCCGGTCCGGCCGGCGCCCGGTCCGTCACGGACGGCGTAAGTCGCACCTGTACGCACTAGGAACGGCCGACTTATACATGCACCAATGGGCGAACACCATATAGCGGCGAGTATATTTATCTATAACTTTCGGTATAAAAGAGTTGAGACGCGGCAGAGGATTCAGACCCCTTTTCTCTCCCCCGGAAATGCTATATGAAAAAACCTGACTCATTCTCTTTTCCCGAAAGGAGGCTCTATGAAACGGACGGATCGGATTGCATGGCCGGTGCTGCTGGCTGTGATCCTGCTGGCGGCCGTGTCGGCCGGCATCCCGGTGGAGGCACAGGCCAGGAAGGCGGTTGCCGTGGAAGGGGCGACGTTCGAGACGGCCCACTCGATCAGGGACAACCTGAAAGTCTACAGCGGCAAGGAGGTCGTGATCCATCTCCGCTCGGGAAAGACCTTCCAGGGGTCCGTGAAGGCACTGGGCGAGCACCTGGTCCACCTGGAGAAGCTTTCCGGCCGGGACTTCTATGATGCCCTGATCCGCATCGAGGACATCACGGCCATCGAGGCCCGGTTCAGGGAACTGAAGTAGAGACCGCTTTACCGCCGGCGGCCAGGTGGGGTGAAGAACGAAACGGTGAAACAGGGGATGGAAGAAGGCAACAGACCGTACAGGAATCCGGCCGGGGTCGAAGAGGAACTGGAGGAGATCCTCTCGATCGTCTTCCAGGCCAGCCCGGCGCCCATGTCCGTCACGCGCGTCAGGGACGGCGTGATCGTGGACGTAAACAGGGCATGGGAGAGGGCGACGGGACTGGCCCGGGAGGACGCCGTCGGCCGCACGACGGAGGCGCTCGACCTGTTCGTCGATGGCGGCGATCGGCGAAAAATATTCCGGGAGCTGGCAGAAAAAGGGAGTCTTGTCGATTTCGCAACGCGGCTCCGGAACCGCAACGGCCATGAGGCCCACGTGATCATATCGGCGACGCTCATCAGGAGAGCCGGAGAGCAGTATCTGCTGGGCGTTGCGCAGGACATCACGGAACAGAAGCGGCTCGAAGAGGTCCTGAGGACAAGCGAGGCAAGATATCGCGTCATCGTGGAGAACACGAACGATGCCATCTTCATCAACGATTTCGAGGGGAACATATCCGACGTAAACGAAAATACCTGCCGGATGCTGGGCTACAGCCGGGAGGATCTCATCGGTGCCGGCATTGCCGGGATCGACCCGGAGTGGGTTCTTCCGCTGCGGGGTGATGTGAAGCGCCTCGTCGAAGACGGCGCCGGCGTCCTCGAGCGCAGGAATATCCGCAAGGACGGCTCGGAGATCGCCATCGAGGTCAGCGCCCGGATCATAAGCCGCGAGGGAAAGGGCCTGGCGGTCTCGTTCGCCCGGGACGTCACCGACCGCAAGCGGATGGCGCAGGCGCTCCAGGAGAGCGAAGCGCTCTACCGGACGGCCCTGGAGAGCTCCAACGACGGCGTGGTCATCGCCCGGGACAGCCGCTACGTCTACGTCAACCAGACGTTCCTGGACCGGATCGGCCGGACCCGGGACGAGATGCTGGGAACGGTGATGGGCACCTACATCCATCCCGACGACCAGGCGGCCTTCATGGACGCCGTCGACCGGTTCAATCAGGGGCAGGCGAAACAGAGACACATCGAAACCCGGGTGCTGAAGCCGGACGGCCTATGCATCCATTTCGAGGTATCGCCGGTCGAGGTGATCTTCGGAGGAGAGCGGTGCATCCTGGCCTACCTGCGGGACATCACCGACCGCAAGGAGGCCGAAAAGGCCCTGAAGGAGATACTCGACAACCTGGATGCCACGGTCCGGGAGCGGACGCTGCAGTTGAGCGAGGCGAATTCGGCGCTGCGGTATCTCCTGAAACAGCGCGAGGAGGACCGGAAGATCCTTGAGGAGAAGCTGCAGTTGAACATCGACCAGCTGGTCCTGCCCGCCCTCGATGAGCTGGCATCCTGCGGCCTGAATGCCCGGGGCATGCACTACCTGGACCTCCTGAAGGCGAACCTGCGGGAAATCGCATCGCCTTTCCTGGCGGGCCTTTCCTCCATGCAGGGGAAACTCACGCCCCGGGAGGCCCAGGTGGCAAACATGATCCGGGAAGGGAAAAAGAGCAAGGAAATTGCGGAGATGCTCGGAACAAGCAAGCTCACGGTGGACCGGCACCGGATCAACATCCGGAAAAAGCTCAGCCTGTCCGGGGAAAAGATCAATCTGCAGTCGCACCTCCTCTCCGTGAAATAGATCCCGCCGGGCCGGCTCCCCCACCGAAGGCAATAATTGACGGAATTCACGATTCGTGTGAGACTGCGGGCAAGGCCGGAGTGCCGGATACGCCTGCGGGAAACCCGGCGGCGGCGGAGCGGCCGAGGACGGGAGCGGTGAAAACCGCCCTGCTCAACTCAATCTCCCGGGAGGGAAGGACGGATGATCGGAAAAGGAGTCAACGTCAAACGGGCATGTCTTCTGGCATTTTTATTTCTGGCAACGATGTTTGCATTTCCACCTGCGGAGAGTATGGCAAGGCCGCTTGCCGACCCACCACTGACCTTCCTGACGGAGCAGTACCCCCCCTTCAATTACAGGGAAAACGGGCGCCTGGAAGGCATCTCCGTCTATCTCCTTGAAGAGATGATGAAGAGGGCGAACCTCGATTTCCGCCGCGACCGGATCCGGCTGACGAACTGGACCGAGGGATACCGGGCCGCCCTGAAAAAGAAAAACACGGTCCTGTTCTCCGCGACCCGGACGCCGGAGCGGGAAACGCTCTTCCAGTGGGTCGGTCCCATCTCCCCGACAAAAATCGTCCTGATCGCCCGGAGGGACCGGGCACGGAAGATCAATGCCTTCGACGACCTGAAGACGCTGAAGATCGCTGCGCTCCGGGACGACATCGGGGAACAGCTCCTGGCCCGGGGGGGAATCAAAGGCAAGTCCGTCATCATCCGGAACAACCCGGAAGACGCGATCCGGCTGCTTGAGGCCGGGACCGTCGACGCCTGGGCCTACGAGGAAACGGCGGGACTCTGGCTGATCCGGCACGTGGCCGCCGACGCCGGTAATTTCCAGAGCGTCTATACGCTCCACGAGGGCGAGCTCTATTTCGCCGTGAGCCGGAACACGCCGCGGGAGGTCGTTCAGAGGATGCAGCAGGCGCTGGACGATCTCAAGCGGGAAAAGAACCGGGAAGGCTTCAGCGCCTATGAGGAGATCTTCGATCATTACCTGAAGCCCCGTTACGGGAAAGACGGGATCACCGAGGAGCAGGTGAAGCGGCTGGTCGACCGCACGGTAAAAGACCTGGCCGGGGACGCCGCCCTGACGATCCGCAGGATCAACGCCGGCGAGCTGCCCTACCGCGACGGGGACAACCGGGCGCTCTACGTCTTCGTGTACGATCCGGGGGTGACCATGGCCGCCCACGCGGAGAATCCGAAAACCGTGGGTGTCAACTTCAAGGGAAAGACGGATGTGGACGGGAAGGCGTTCCGGGATGAGATCGTCACCCGGGCACTGAAGGACGGGAGCGGCTGGGAGGACTACATTTACACCCATCCCGGCGAGAGCGGACTATACTTCAAGACGACCTATTTCCAGGCGGCGAAGGGGAGCGACGGCCGAACCTATATTGTGTGCTCCGGCAGGCTCAAGGCAAAGCCGGATCGTCGCTGACGCACGACATCTTCACGGAAACCGCATGTCAAGAAATGGAGAAACGATGAAAAAAGCAGGCTGGTTCTGTCTGATCCTGAGTATGCTCGTTCTGGCCGGTTGCGCCTGTCCCTTTCAGAAGGCCCTGAAAGGCGCCCCCGGTCTTTTGCTGTTGACAGAGGAGTACCCGCCGGTCACATTCATGAAAGAAGGGAAGGTCACCGGTTTCGTCACGGATGTGGTTCGGGAGATCGCCGCCCGCCAGGGGGTGCCGGACAATATCCGGTTGGTCACCTGGGATGAGGCCTACCAGACGGCCCTGGACAGGCCGAACGTTGTGCTGTTCAGCACCGAGCGGACGGAAAAGCGGGAGAAGCTCTTCCAGTGGGTAGGGCCGGTGGGGAAAAACAGTGCGATTCTTTATGCAAAGAGAGGGGGCGGCATCCGGCTCCAGAGCCTCGACGAAGCGAGGAAAGTCCACGCGATCGCCACAACGACGGGCTGGTTCACGGAACAATACCTGAAGAGCAGGGGGTTCACGAATCTCCTCAGCTCGCCTCTCCCGGTCACCGGCGTGAAACAACTCATGAAGGGCGAGGTCCAGTTGGCCGTCTTTACCGACATCACGGTTCCGGAGATCGTGAAACGTGCGGGCTTCAGTATGAATGACCTGGAGCCGATATACACCATGAGCAATACATATTTCTACATTGCCATGTCCCGCGGCACCCCCGTCGAGACGGTCCGGAGATGGCAGGCTACCCTGGATGCCATGAAAGCGGACGGAACCTTCGAAAGCATATACCGGCGCTATCTGCCGGAGGCGGATCTCTCCAGCCTATTGAAAAAATAAGGGATTCGCAACGGCACCCAATACGGATCCCATGCCCCGGATGCCGTTCATGGCCATGCGATCCGGACGGGAAAGGTTTCGAACGACCCGGGCAAACGGTTGAGGAGGAGATCATGAACGTCCATTGCCGAGGCCTTTTTCTCTTTCCCCTTTATCTTGTACTGGCGGCTTTTCTCTTCTGTACGGGTGTACGGGACGCCGGGGCGGGGGAGACGATCCGGATCAACGGCTCCGGAGCCCCCCTGGAGATGATGAATCCCTTCATAGAGGCCTATAGCAAGACGAAGCGGGACGTCTCATTTGAAATCGTGAAGCCGCTTGGCAGTTCGGGCGCGATCAAGGCGCTTCTCGCCGGGGCGATCGATATCGCCGTCATAAGCCGTCCTCTTCGGCCGGAGGAGATCGCCCGGGGGGGGATGTCGAGACCTTTCGGAGAGACCCCCCTGGCCGTTGTGACCCACCGGGACGTCCGCCTGAAAAGCATATCGACCCGTGAGCTGGAGGACATCTATGCAGGACGGACGAAGAACTGGCCCGGCGGGGAGACCGTCCGGGTCATCCTGCGACCCCGGGAAGACACGGATACGAAGATCCTGAAAAGCCTTTCGCCGGGTATGGCCGCGGCCGTGGTCACAGCGCACCAGCGGCAGGGGATGATGGTCGCCCTGACCGACCCGGAGTCGAACGAGGCCGTTTCCAGGACGCCCGGGGGGATCGGCACCGCCGCCCTCGCCGGCGTCCTGGTCTCCGGGCTGCCGCTGAATGTCGTCGCGCTCAACGGCGTCAGGCCGAGCCGCAAAACCCTTGCCGACGGAAGCTACCCGTTCGCCAGGGAGATCCTCTTTGCAACGACCGGGAAGCTTCCCGCCGCCGCCTCGCAGTTCCTGGAATTTGTATACTCGAAGAGAGGACGCGCCCTTGCCGGGAAATACGGAGTCCTCGTTACCGGTTCCGGAAAATGAAAAAGCCTGTCCCGTCCATAACCCGCATCTCATCGATCCTGGTGATCGTCATCAGCCTTGTCGTGGCCGTCTGCGTGCCCGTGGGCTATTTCCTCGTCGCGTACGAAAACATGCAGGGAGGCGTGAACGCGGAACTTGCATTTTCAGCACGGACCGTGGAAGAGCTCGTCGTCCGGAATCCGAAAACCTGGCAGTTCGAAGAGCTCCGGCTCCGGGAGATCCTGGAAAACAGGCTCGATTACGATATCGGACAGTCGAGGGCCGTCAAGGACCTGAGGGGACAGGTCATTGCCCGGACCGAGGAATCCCTGACGGAGCCGCTGGTCACGTTCCGCGCTCCCGTGCATGAGGCGGGCACGGTGGTGGCGAACGTCGAGATCACCCGTTCCATAAACCATCTTGTTGTGCAGACGGTCATCGTCGGCGTCAGCTCCATCATGATGGGGATCTTGATTTTCCTTCTCTTCCAGCGATTCCCGCTGCGGACTGTCCGGAAAGCTTACAGGGATCTGGAAGAGAACGAACAGCGCCTCGCCCTGGCCCTGGAGTCGGGTTCCTTTGGCGTCTGGGATTGGGACATCCGGAAGCACACCGTGACCAGCAACGACAGGATGTTCGAGATGTTCGGCGTTTCCAGGGACTCCTGCGTCACCCGGGACGACTGGCTGAACCGCGTACACCCGGAAGACCGCGACCGGGCGCTGAGGGATTACATCCCCCGGACGATCGGGGAAAAGGGATTCCACACCGAGTACCGCATCGTCCGTTCCGACGAGGCGATCCGGCATATCCAGGCCAACGGGATTGTCTTGCTGGATGATGAAGGCGAGCCTGCGAGGCTGATCATCCTGAACCGGGATATAACGGAGCGCAAACGGGCCGAGGAAGAGCAGATCAGGATCCACAAGCTGGAGTCGATCGGCACGCTGGCGGGAGGGATTGCCCATGATTTCAACAATCTCCTGGCCGTCGTCCAGGGTTACCTCGAACTGCTGATGACGGACGCTCCCGAGGGGGGTACGTCTCATGCCCGGATCTCGGCGGCCCGGAATGCCGTCAACCAGGCGATGGAGCTGACGGGCCTCCTGATCACTTTCTCCAAGGGAGGGGAACCGTTTAAAGAAATCATAGAAATTGCCGATTTGGTAAAAAACACCGTCCTGCGGAGCGTCGAGGAATGGCCGGTGGAGACGGAGTTCTTCATGGACGCCGATCTGTGGGCCCTGGAAGCGGATGAGAGGCAGCTCAGCCAGGTCGTCCGGAACCTGGCCGTCAATGCCGTGGAGGCGATGCCCGAAGGGGGGAGCCTCAAGGTCCGGATTGAGAACATCCGGGTTGCGGCCGCGGACGGACTGCCCGTTCCGGAAGGTCCTTATGTCCGGATTTCCATGGAGGATACGGGAAAGGGAATCCCAAAGGACGAACTGCCGCTCATCTTCGATCCCTACTATTCCACCAAGCAGCGGGGCGCGGAAAAGGGGATGGGACTTGGCCTGTCGGTCTGCCATTCCGTGGTCGGCAGGCACAACGGCTGCATGATCGTGGAGTCGCAGGAAGGGAAAGGGACCATGGTCCGCGTCTACCTGCCCGCGGGCGTCCATTTGAGCGCTCCGGGTCCGTGAAGGTCCCCGGGTGAGAGAAGGACCGGCGAGAGACGGACATGGGGAAGTTACCAGGATCCAGGCTTATTTTCTTCCGTCCGGACAGCGACAGGCCGGAAGTCGCGGAGTTTCGCCGGACCATCCTGAACAGGATCCTCTTCGTCATTTCGCTCCTCGGCCTGCCCGCCGCCGTCATCGGCGCCGTCCAGTCCTGGATGCAGGGCCGGTGGGTGTTCTCCGTGCTCTACCTGGGCTTGTACGGGATCTTCCTGGCGGGGACCTTCGCCTCCCGGAGGCTGTCCTACCGGGTCCGGGCACTGATCCTGGTCTCCGCGCTGTTCCTGGTTTCCTTTTCAATCCTCCTGCGCATCGGCATGAGCGGCGTCGGCATGCAGCTCCTGCTTGGCGTCTGCTTCCTGTCGGCCTTGCTCTACGGGATGCGGACGGGGATCCTCGTCCTTCTCGCCTGCATTGCCGCGATCATCTTTGTGGCCGTCGGGATGACAACGGGCTTCATCCCGATCCACCCGGAACACATGCTGACCTCCCGGTCGGCCATGGCCTGGATTACCGGCCTGTTCATCTTTACCATGCTGGTCGCCGTCATGGTGATCGCGCCGGAGATGCTTCGGAATCGCATCGAGGAATCCCTGGACGTCCTTGAGGAACAGAAGAAGGAGGCAGAGGAAGCCAACCTCAAGCTCCAGCAGGAGATCCAGGTGCGAAAAAAGACCGAGGAGGGGCTGCGGGAGAGCGAAGAGCTGTACCGGAACCTGTTCGACAACCACACCGCCGTCAAGCTGCTGATCGATCCGGAAACGGCCGGAATCGTCGATGCAAACCGGGCGGCCGTGGAGTACTACGGCTGGCCGCTGGAGCGGCTCCGGCGGATGAAGATGAGCGAGATCAACACGCTCAGTCCGGAGGAAGTGAACGCGGCCATGGAGCGGGCCAAGACCGGCCGGCAGTTCCGGTTCGAGTTCCGCCACCGCCGCGCGGACGGCTCGATCCGGGACGTCGAGGGGTTCAGCAGCAGGATCCGGGTGAAGGGGAAGGACCTGCTTCACTCCATCATTCACGACATCACGGCGCGAAAGGAGGCGGAGAACGCCCTTCGGGACAGTGAGGAGCGGTTTCGCCGGCTGGCGGAGAACGCGCGGGACGGCATCTGGACGACAGACCTGGATCTCCGGTTCACCTATGTAAGCCCCTACATTGAGGAGATGCTCGGTTATACCGCGGAAGAGTTCCTGGGCATGCCGCCGGGCGGTGTGCTGACCCCGGCCTCCCTGGAGAAGTGCCTGCAGATCTTTGCGGAGGAGCGGGCCGCCGAGGAGGGCGGAAGCGGGAATCCACAGCGCTCCAGGATCATCGAGGTGGAGCACGTTCATAAAAACGGCGGCCTGGTCTGGGGCGAAATCAAGGTGACCTTCCTGCGCGATCAGGCCGGACGGGCAATGGGAATCCTGGGCTTTACCCGGGACATCACCGAGCGAAAGCGGGTGGAGGAGGAGCAGGAGAGGCTGAAGGAGGAGCTCAACCGCTCCCGGAAACTGGAGTCCGTCGGCACCCTTGCCGGCGGCATCGCCCACGATTTCAACAACCTGTTGATGGGAATCCAGGGCCATGCCTCGCTGATGATGCTCGATCTCCCGGAAAGCCATCCCCATCGCGTCCGGCTGCAGTACATCCAGGAGCAGGTCGTCAGCGCCTCCAGCCTGGCCGGCCAGCTCCTGGGATTTGCCCGCGGAGGACGCTACGAGGTCAAGCCCACGGACATGAACGACATCGTCGGGAAAACCGCCGACATGTTCGGGAGGACCAAGAAGGAGATTATCATCCACAGATCGTTCCGTCCGGACCTCTGGACCGCGGAAGTGGACCGCTCCCAGATGGAGCAGGTCTTCATGAATCTCTACGTGAATGCCGGGCACGCCATGCCGGGGGGCGGCGAGCTCCGCCTCGGGACGGACAATGTCGTCCTGGCGGACGGGAGAGCGCTTTCCCTCGCTCCCGGGCGGTACGTGAAGATCTCCGTCAGCGACACGGGCATCGGCATGGACGACCAGACCCGGGAACGGATCTTCGACCCGTTTTTCACGACCAAGGGGATGGGACGGGGAACCGGCCTGGGACTGGCCACGGTGTACGGGATCATCAAGGGGCACGGAGGCGCGATCGACGTGGCGAGCCGGCCCGGCCGGGGGACGACCTTCGAAATCCATCTGCCGGCGTCCAACAAGGCCGTCGACCGGGAGGTGGACCCGCAGGCGTCGGCCGCGGGGGGAACCGAGACGATCCTCCTGGTGGACGACGAGACTATGATCCTGAATGTCGCAAGGGAAATGCTGGAGGTCTTGGGGTATCGGGTTCTGTGCGCGGGAAGCGGCCAGGAGGCGGTCGCCGTCTACCGTGAGAAAAAGGACGGGATCGACATGGTGATCCTGGACATGATCATGCCGGGCATGTCGGGCGGGGAAACCTTCGATCGCCTGCGGGAGATCGATGCGCAGGTCCCGGTCCTGCTTTCCAGCGGCTATAGCATCGATGGCGCGGCCCGGGAGATCCTCGACCGGGGCTGCAACGGCTTTCTCCAGAAACCCTTTCAGATGGAGCGGCTGGCCCGGGGCGTGCGATCCATCCTGGACGGGAATAACAGTGGCCGGATCGGATAGGGCGGATTGCCGGCGGCGCGCAACCGTCACGCCCGGAAAGAAAGCCGTTGGCTTGAAGGGGAAAGTGGAATAAGGTCGGGCGTCGGTCATGGCAGGCAGTCCGTATCAACCGGCGGAGCCCGCAAATCACCGGAGGAACCCGCAATCCATGAAATCATACCGCGAAGAGCTCTGGTTCAACGTCCCCGCGCGGCGGGGCTTCATCAACATCACCCCCGCGGTGGAGGAGTGCCTGCGGAAAAGCGGCGTCCGGGAGGGGATGGCCCTGGTCAACGCCATGCACATCACCGCGTCGGTCTTCATCAACGACGACGAGCCGGGGCTGCACCAGGACTACGAGGAGTGGCTGGAGAAGCTGGCCCCCCACGAGCCAGTGTCCCGCTACCGCCACAACCGGACGGGGGAAGACAACGGGGACGCCCACCTGAAGCGGCAGGTCATGGGCCGGGAGGTGGTCGTGGCCGTCACCGCCGGGAAGCTGGATTTCGGCCCCTGGGAGCAGATCTTCTACGGCGAGTTCGACGGGCGCAGGAGGAAGCGGGTTCTCGTCAAGATCATCGGCGAGTGAGGCAGGACAGGAAATCAAACCATTTCAGGAGGAAGCCATGTTCATGTTCGTCGTTTTCGTCGGGGCGGTTGCCATCGTCGTCATCGGCATTGTCCTTTACAATGCACTGGTCCGGGGCCGGAACACCGTGGAATCCACCTGGGCGGACGTCGACGTCCTCCTGAAAAAACGCTACGACCTGGTGCCGAACCTGGCCGAGGCGGTCCGCGCCTATGCGGCCCATGAGCGGGGCCTCTTCGACAAGCTGTCGGAGGCCCGGGCCGCCGCCGCCGGCGCGCCGACCCCGGCGGCGAAGACGAAGGCCGAGAACGCCCTGACCGATGCCGTCCGCGGCCTCTTCGCCGTGGCCGAGGCCTACCCGGACCTGAAGGCCAGCGAGGAGTTCATGCAGCTGCAGCAGCAGCTCCGGGAGCTGGAGGACGCCATCGAGGGTGCCCGGAGGACCTACAACGCCGTCGTCCGGGAGTTCAACATCCGGATCGAGGCCTTTCCCTCCAACGTCGTCGCCACGTGGTTCGAGTTCAAGAAGGCGGACTTCTTCGAGCTCGAGGCGCCGGAGGCCGAGAAACAGCCGGTCAAGATCAGCTTTTCATGATCCCGGCCGGCCGCCGTCCGGGAAGCCTGCCGCACTGGGCCTGGTTCATCCTCGCCGCCGGCTTCCTGGACCTCTTCGTCAACTACTCCGTCCGCCTCGGCTACGGCGTGGTCCTCCCCGAGATGATCCGGGACCTGGACCTCAGCCGCACTGCCGGCGGGACCATCTACAACGCCTACCTGGTCACGTACATCGCCCTGACGCCCCTGACGGGCTGGCTCACCGACCGGGTCGGTGCCCGGCGGGTCATCCCGGTCTGCCTCGCCGTCCTGGGTCTCGGCGTGCTCCTCATGGCTGGGGCGGCGAGCCTCGAGAGCGCCTGCCTGGCCTACGCGATCGTGGGGGTGGGAGCCACGGGGATCTGGACGCCCGTCCTGGCGGTCGTCCAGCGCTGGTTCGCCCCGCGGCGCCGCGGCCTCGCCCTTGGCATCCTCTCCACGGGATACGGCCTCGGCTTTGCGGCCGTCGGCGCCTTCTTTCCCCTCGTGGCGGGCCAGTTCGGCTGGCGCCACACCTGGACCATCCTGGGAGCGGTCGCCCTGGTCCTCGTGGCGGTCAACGGCCTTCTCCTCCGCAACGACCCGGAGTCCTGCGGCGTTGATCCCTGGGGCGGGAAGAGAGAGCGAGGCGCTTCGGCGGGTGGTGCGGAGACGGAGCCGACGGGCGGACTGCGGGAGGAGATCCTTCGGAATCCGACGTTCTGGTGGATCGGCCTTTCCTACTTCTGCATCTCCTATTCCCTCTACGGAATCACCACGTTCATGGTAGACTACGCCCGGGACCAGGCGGGGCTCTCCCTCGGGGCGGCGAGCTTTCTGGCGACGATCCACGGCTCTTTCCAGGTCCTGGGGGTCCTGACGCTGCTGCCCCTGTCGGACCGGCTGGGGCGTCGGAAGACCATCCTGCTGTCGAACCTTTGTATCGCCCTGGCCGTTCTGGGGATCGTCGCGGCAGGCTCCGGGCAGGCGGCCCTGTCGGCGCTGGTGGCCGTCTTCGCCGTCTTCTACGGCGTTACGTTTCCCATCTACGGCGCCTGCGCCGGGGACTACTTCCCCCGGCGGATGATCGGGACCGTCATCGGAGCCTGGACACCCCTGTACGGTGGCGGGGCGATCCTTTCCCACTGGGTCGGGGGAATGCTGCGGGACAGCCAAGGAACCTACGACGCCGCCTTCATGCTGGACGCGGGAATGGCCGTCGCCGCGCTCGCGCTCTTCCTCTTCGTCCGGGAGAGGCCGGACCATACCGGCAGGAACGTGCCATGAGCCACCACCATCAGAAATCGGGATACACGGCCCTGGTGGACCGGCTGAACCGCTTCCCCCAGGGGGCGCCGCCGTCGGAGCTGCTCTACAAGATCCTCAGCATCCTGTTCCGGGAGAAGGAGGCGGCCCTGGTCTCGCTCCTCCCGATCCGCCCCTTCACGGCGGAGCAGGCGGCCCGCCGCTGGAAGATGAGTGTAGCGGAGACGAGAAAGATCCTGGACGAACTGGCGGGGCGGGCGATCCTCCTCGACACGGAGAACGAGAAGGGCGTGCAGACCTGGGTGCTCCCGCCGCCCATGGCCGGCTTCTTCGAGTTCTCCCTCATGCGGACCCGCGGGGACATCGACCAGAAGGTGCTCAGCGAGCTCTTCTACCAGTACCTCAACGTGGAGGAGGACTTCGTCCGGGAGCTCTTCGCGGACGGGGAGACGCGGCTCGGCCGGGCCTTCGTCCAGGAGCCGGCCCTGCCGGAGGAGCCGGGCCTCCTGATCCTCGACTACGAGCGGGCCACGGAGGTCATCCGGACCGCCTCGGTCCGGGGCGTCAGCACCTGCTACTGCCGCCACAAGATGGGGCACCTGGGCCGCGCCTGCGACGCGCCGCTCGAGATCTGCATGACCTTCAACGGCTCGGCGGAGTCCCTGGTGAAGCACGGCCATGCCCGGGCCGTGGACGTACAGGAGGGGCTGGACCTCCTCCGGGAAGCCTGGGAGCGGAGCCTCGTCCAGTTCGGATCCAACGTGCGGGAGGAGGTCAACTTCATCTGCAACTGCTGTGGCTGCTGCTGCGAGGCCATGCACGCGGCCCGCCGCTTCTCCCTCCTTCAGCCGGTCCACACGACGAACTTCCTGCCGGTCGTCTCGGAGGAGGGTTGCACCGGCTGCGGGCGTTGCGCCGACGTCTGCCCCGTGGAGGCCATGACCCTGGTCTCGGCGAACGACCCCGCAAAGCCGAAGAAACGGACGGCGCGGCTCCGGGAGGAAATCTGCCTGGGCTGCGGCGTCTGTGTCCGCGCCTGCCGGGAGGGCCTGATCCGCCTCACGAGCCGGCCCGAACGGGTCATCACCCCCCTAAACACCGCGCACCTGGCCGTCGTCATGGCCGTCGAGCGCGGAAAGCTCCAGAACCTGATCTTCGACAACCGGGCGCTCTTCAGCCACCGGGCCATGGCGGCGATCCTGGGGGCGATCCTCCGCCTGCCGCCGGTGCAGCAGGCCATGGCGTCCCGGCAGATGAAGTCCCGCTACCTGGAGACGCTCATCCGGCGGATGGGTTCGTAAAACCTTCATCCCGCCTCTCTACCCTTCCATTTCCCGCGAAAATAGGGTATCTCGTGTCGGCCCGACGGAACAGATTTGTGCCATTTGCGGCCCGAATTTGTTCCACGGGCTATCATGATGCCGGGCATGCCTGTGTACAGCAGGAACAAAGGCGACCAATGTTCTGAGGGGGGAAGGGATGACGGGGCGGGAGAGGAACGGGTTCGACAACGAGCAGTACATCCGGGAACAGACGGAGGAGATTCTCGAGCGGGTCAAGCGCTTCGACAACAAACTGTACCTGGAGTTCGGCGGGAAGCTTCTCTATGACTACCACGCCGCGCGCGTCCTGCCCGGGTACGACGCCAACGTCAAGATGCGCCTGATCCAGGAGCTGAAGGGCAGCGCCGACATCCTCCTGTGCATCTACGCCGGCGACATCGAGCGGAAGAAGATCCGGGCCGACTTCGGCATCACCTACGACTCCGACGCGATGAAGCTGATCGACGACCTGAGGGGCTGGGGCATCGAGGTCCTCGGCGTGGTCATCACCCGCTACGAGGGCCAGCCGGCGGCGGCGCTCTTCAAGAACAAGCTGGAGCGGCGCGGCGTCCGGGTCTTCACCCACCGGTTCACGAAAGGCTACCCGACGGACGTCGAGTCCATCGTGAGCGACGAGGGATACGGGGCCAACGAGTACATCCCCACGGAGAAGCCCCTCGTCATCGTCACGGGGCCGGGGCCGGGGAGCGGCAAGCTCGCCACCTGCCTGTCCCAGCTCTACCACGAGTACCGGCGCGGCGTGAAGGCGGGCTACGCCAAGTTCGAGACCTTCCCCATCTGGAGCATTCCCCTGAAGCACCCGGTCAACGTGGCCTACGAGGCGGCCACGGCGGACATCCGGGACTTCAACCTCATCGACCCCTTCCACCTGGAGGCCTACGGGAAGAGCTCCGTCAACTACAACCGCGACGTGGCGGTGTTCCCCGTCCTCAGGAGGATCCTGGAGAAGATCACCGGGACGGAGTCTTTCTACCAGTCCCCCACCGACATGGGCGTGAACCGCGCCGGCTTCGCCATCATCGACGACGCCGTGACCCGGGAGGCGGCGAAGCAGGAGATCCTGCGGCGCTATTACCGGTACCGCTGCGAGTACGCCATGGGGTTCGCCGACCGGGAGACGGTGCAGCGGGTGGAGCTGTTCATGAAGGATTTCCGCCTGCAGCCGGAGGATCGGCGGGTCGTGGCGCCGTCCTGGGAGGCCGCCCGGGAGGCGCAGGAACAGGAGAAGGGCAACGAGGGGATCTACTGCGGTGCGGCGATCGAGCTGGTGGACGGGACGATCGTGAAGGGAAACAACTCGCCCCTGATGCACGCCGCCTCCAGCCTCGTCATTCACGCCGTCAAGCACCTGGCGGCGATTCCCGCCAAGATCAAGCTGCTGCCGCCCTACATCACCGACGCGGTGCACAACCTCCGGACGGAGGCCCTGGGGGAGAAATCCGTCAGCATGGACCTGCAGGAGACGCTGGTGGCCCTGGGAATCAGCGCCGCCACCAACCCGGCGGCCCAGCTTGCCGTGGAGAAGCTCCGGGAGCTCCGGAACTGCGAGGTCCACATGACCCACATGCCCACGCCAGGCGACGAGGCGGGCCTGCGGCGGATCGGCGTCAACCTGACAAGCGAGCCCAACTTCGCCACGAAGAACCTCTTTCTCTTCTGATCCATTCGGCAGGCTCAGTATTCCTCTTCCACGATCCGGACACGGACGGTCACCGTGCCGGTGCGGGTGTCACCGGACGATCCGGCCGTCTGCAGCTCTCCCAAAGCCCGGAGGCGCTCGGACAGACCGGGCAGGGCGGCCGCGGGGAGGTCCGCCGTGATCGTGACCGCCCCCTGCCGGGCCCTGCGGCGTATATTCCCGGCGCTCAGTGCGCGCAGCTCCCGCTCGACGGCGGAGGCTGCGGAGAGGACGTCCTGTACGCGGAGCGAGAGATCCCAGGAGGGTTTCGGCGCCAGGGCTTGTTTCCGCATGGTTGCCGCATCGGTCCGGTCTTCCTTCGCCGCCATGACGGCGGATTCCGATTGATCCTTCCGCTTGGATTCGTAAGCGGCGCCTGATCGGGCCTTCCCGGCTTCCCGCATGGGTGCGAATCCGGTGTCACGGGAGGATTCCGCCGCCGGGGCCCGGACGGCGCTTCTGCCGACAGGGGCGGGGGCACCGCCGGTTTCCGGCTCCAGCCGGCGCTCCGCTTCCGGCGGGACGGCCGATTTCGCCCGGTCCGGCGGGGGCGCGAAGCCGAGCCCCTTTCCTTCCGTTGCCTGCGGGCGCGACCGGGGCGGTTCCGTCTGAGGACGGACCGATGCCGGCTCCGCCGTGGACGGGGCCGCGCCGCGCATTGTACGCTCCTCCTTCCTCAGATCCGGAGCGGGGGCGGGCTCCGGGATCCCCGGCGCCGCGCCGGGAGCGGCCGCCTTCTGCTCGACCCGGGCGGGGGGAAGCGGCAGGTCCAGGGCCTGGCGCTCCGGCTCGCTCGTCCGGTAGATCTGGAAGGCCAGGACCGCGATGAGGACCATGGCAAAGGCCTGGACGGGCACCTTGATGTAGAGCGGGAAGAACAGGGCCCGGAGGATTCCCTTCTTCCTCGGCGCCGCCTCTTCACGGACCCGGGTCATGATCTTCTGCCGGAGCCACGGCGGCGGCTCGACCTCCCCGAGTTCCCGGACGAGGCCGACGGTCTTGCGCAGGTCCGCCAGGGCGCGAGCGCACGACGGGCACGAGGCAAGGTGCTCCTCGACCTTCCGCCGCTCCTCCGCGGGGAGGGCGTCGTCCAGAAGTGCCGACAGGCGTTCTTCGATTTCCCTGCACGTCATCGTTCTTTACCCAACAGCCGGGAGAGACAGTCTTTCATGGCGCTCCGTGCCCGGAAGAGCCGGGAGCGGACCGTCCCGCCGGGAACCTTGAGCATGTCGCCGATCTCCTCGTAGGAGAAGCCCTGGATGTCCCGCAGGACCAGGACTTCCCGGTATTCTCCCTCCAGTGTGCCGATGCATTCCTGGACCTTGGCCTCCCGCTCCTTCCGCTCCAGCCGCTCGCTCGGCAGCTCCAGTGGGGAGACGGCCCGGCAGGGGAGGCATTCCCCGTCCTCTCCGCGCGTGTTGTCCGCCGCGGGCGCCTCGTGCCGGGACCGGGCCTGCACCTGCTTCAGGCGATTCCTCGTCACGTTCAGGACGATCTCGTGCAGCCAGGTGGAAAACCGCGCCTCCCGCCGGAACTTCGGCAGCCCCCGCCACGCCGACAGGAACGATTCCTGGACGACGTCGCAGGCCTCGTCGTAGTCGCCGAGCATCCGGTACGCCAGGTTCAGCATCCGCTTCTGGTGCCGCTCCACGAGCGCCTCGAAGGCGTCCGTGCGGCCGGCCAGGCAGCGGGCGACAGCCTCGGCGTCCGGATCGTCGACCGGTCGGTTTGCAGGGACATCCGCGGGATCAGCCATTGGAACCGGGAAACATCTCTCCTTTGAAATTGCGGTCCCATGGCAGCGGATGCGCCGGTTCTTGTCAAGTCATTTCACGCTGCTAAGGGTAAGACAATGGCCGGCCGCGAAAAGTTCCCCCAAAAAAACCTGACCATTTTTTTGCTTTGATGGTACGATCCGCGCCATCCCGCGCGAGGTGCGAAACATGGATGAAAAAGTGAGAGCTGCGATCTTCCGGCGGGTGGAGAAGGAACCCTTCGCCCGGAAATTCGACATGAAGCTCCTGGATCTGGGGGAGGGCTACTCGAAAGTCGGAATGACGTTCACCCCGGACATGGAGAACATCTTCGGCATGGCCCACGGCGGCGCAATCTTTGCGCTCATCGACGAGGCCTTCGAGACGGCGTCCAACTCCCACGGGACAATGGCCGTGGCCCTCAACATGAGCCTCAGCTACCTGTCCACGCCCGAGCCGGGTGCCGCGATCACCGCGGAGGCCAGCGAGATCAACCGGACCAGCCGGACCGCCGTCTACGACATCAAGGTCACCGACGGCGGGGGACGCCTCCTGGCGTCCTGCCAGGCCCTGGTCTACCGGAAAGGAACACCGCTCCCCTTCCTGAAAGAAGGGGCGTGACCGTCTTTATGGACTGGCTTTTCGCGCTGCCCGCCTATGCCAAGATCCTGGGCTCCTTCCTGGGGATCCTGCTCCTGAACCGCTTCGGGGCGCCCTTGGGCGTCGCGATCCTCACGTTCGCGCTTCTGCTCACGGCCTGGACGGGAACGGGCTGGGAGGGCTTCCTCTACCAGGCCGAGACGTTCATCCAGCCCCAGAACGCCCTTCTTCCCCCGATCATCCTGCTCCTTTTGTTCTTCAGCGACTCCCTCAAGCGGACGGGGCGGATGGACAGGACCATCGCCGGCCTCAAGGACTGGCTCCAAAAAAAGCACATCATCATCGCGGGCCTGCCGGCGCTGGTGGGTCTGCTGCCCATGCCGGCGGGGGCCCTTTTCTCGGCGCCCTTCGTGGCCGCCATGGACGAGGAGAAGGAGCTGGTGCCGCCCCGCAAGGTGGCGATCAACTACTGGTTCCGCCACATCTGGGAGTACTGGTGGCCCCTGTATCCCGGTGTCATCCTGGCCATGCAGTACGCGGGCCTGCCGGTTTTGACGTATTTCCTCATCCAGGTGCCCTTCACCGCCGCGGCGGTCCTGGGAGGGTCCCTCTTCATCCTGCGCGGGATCGGGAAAGGGGAGGGGGAGAGGAACGGGAACGGGCGGGATAATGGCGTCTGGGACCCCGGGGCCGTGTTCTCGGCGATCCAGCCCATCGGGATCCTGGTGGTGGTCTCGATCTTAGGCTCGGCGCTCCTGCCGCCGCTCGGGGTGAAGGGGACGCTGGCCAACCTCACGGCCATGCTCGCGGGACTGATCCTGGCTCTTGTCGCGTCGTTCGCCGGCAAGACTGACGCGTTCCGGCCGGCCCTCTCCATCTTCGGGAAAAAGGAGACGTGGCTGATGTTCGTCCTCGTCCTGGGCATCCAGGCCTTCTCGGCGGCGCTCCTCTGCCCGCTGGACGCCGCGGGGGGAACCCTCGTCACGGGCATGAGGGACGAACTGGTCCGGACGGGCATCCCCCTCATCACGATCATCATGGTGATCCCCTTCATCTCCGGGGCGGTTACCGGTGTGGCCTTCGGGTTCGTCGGGGCCAGCTTCCCCATCGTCTTCGCCCTCCTGGGGCCCGATCCCTCCCTGGCCGTGGCGGCGGCGACCACCAGCTTCGCCTACACCTTCGGCTACATGGGCATGATGCTCTCGCCGATGCACGCCTGCTTCGTCGTCACGGCGGAATACTTCCACACGCCCATCTACGGTGCCTACCGATACCTCCTGGGGCCGGCGGCCGTCATGCTGGCAACGGCCGGGGTCCTTTCGGCGGCGTGGTATTTCCTGCTGTAACGATACGCACTCGTCAAGAGCGGGTGTTATCGTTTCAGCCGGAATGGTTCTTTCCCCACCGAATCCATATGCACATTGAAGAATCGCATCGATGGATTCATTTGCAAGCCTTGTCCGGCCGCCGATTCCTCACCAGGTCAAAATAGAGCGCTTCCATCTGGCAGGTCACGCGGTCCCAGGAATAGTTCTTCCGGACGTGGGCCATTGCCGCGGATTTCTTGTCGTCCACTTTCTCCGGGTGTGCCAGTAGATCAGCAAGTACCCGGTGGAGATCCTCGATACTGCGGTTACGGAAGGCATAACCGTGATCCTCGATCGCTTCCAGGTTTTCCGGGATGTCGCTGGACACACAACAATTTCCGTAATTCATTGCATCGAGAAGGGCAATGGGCAGCCCTTCCAACGTGGACGGCAGGCAGAACAGGTAGGCGTTGCTGAAAAGCTCCTGCATCGGTTCGCCGGTGACGAATCCGGGAAAAAGAATGCGCGGATCGTTTCCGGCCAGGTTCCGGAGTTCAGCCTTATACGTTTCCATGTGGGCGGCATCCCCCGCGATGACGAGCTTCATGTTTGTATCCAGTTTCCGATAGGCCTCGATCAGAAAATGGGCGCCCTTTTCTTCCACCAGCCGGGCAGCAAAGAGAATATATCTGTTGGGCTCAAGACCCTGCCCCAGGATCCACTTCGCCGGCCGTTTTTCCACAGGGGAAACGCCGTTGGGGATGTAAACCACTTCGCGGTTGAATCGGTCCTCATAGTACTTTTTCTGAACCTTGGAGACCGCCGTGGCCTTGTCGGCGAAATAGACGACGGAATAATCGGATAGCCTGAAGAAGGTCCTGCCGATCATCCCCCATTTATCCCGTTTCCATTCCAGGCCGTGGATCTGTACGACCGTTGGAATGCCCGTCATCCGGGGGAAGATGGAGAACACGGATGGGCCGACGGCATGGATATGGACGATGTCGGCATTGCCTTTCCTCAGAATATCCCGAATTGCCCGGTAACAGATTGAAAGCTTGTGCAGCGACTTTGTGTCGACGGATGGTACCGTAATGATTTGAATGCCGCGATACGTACCATCTTTTGTTCCATAATCCCGGCTGGAATAGACGGTCACCTCGTGACCCTTCCTGACCAGCCGTGTCCCGATCTCTTCCGTGACTTTTTCGATGCCTCCGCCGACGGGCAGGCCTTTAACGGCGACATAGACAATGTGCATTTGACGCCTTATTCCTTCCACGCTTTCTGATAGATCTCCATCAGGCTCCGGTAATGCGATTCCGTGCCGTACTCTCTCTCCACTGTATTTCGGGCTGCCCTGCCCATGTTTTCAATCTCCGCTCTGTCCATCTCTGCAAGACGCTCCATGGCTATCCACAGTGCATCCCGATTTCCGGATTCGAAGAGAAAGCCGTTCACCGCATCCTCGATCATCTCCGGTATTCCACCAATTGCCGCCCCGATAACCGGTTTGCCGCATGCCAATGCCTCCAGAACGGAAAGAGGGGCGTTTTCATACCATTCCGAGGGGGCCACGACAGCGAGAGAATGACGGATTACATCCAAAAGGGTATTGCCTGACAAATACCCTGCAAAACAAATTCTCCGATCTTTTTTTGCGAGATCTTCCAACTTGTTTCGCATCGGGCCATCGCCGACAACAAGCAGTTCCAAATGCCTGTGCTTCAGTTCCGAGAAGGCTTTAATGAGTGTTCTGATTCCTTTTTCTTCGGATAGTCTACCAAGATAAAGAAAGTATTTTCCGGGCGAATAATTTGGTTTAAATCCAGATAAATTCAAGAAATTTGGGACTGTTTTAATTTGATTTTCGGGCCAGCCGAAGTCGATTAATTTATGTCTTAAAAAGTGGCTTGGAGATATAAAATATCTAATTGTTTTTCTATATTTTTTAAACCACTCGTTCATGTAAGATTCTATGGCAATAACGGCCGATGCCCAATGGCTTTCCTTATGACAGCGGTTCTTGACGGCTTTGTAATACAGCGCCCCTTTGCAATCCTCACATATGCGATTATTAAACAAAAGTTTATAGTTTGGGCATGCCAGTTTATAGTCGTGGAGTGTCATTACCGCGGGTATTTTTCGATCCCAAAGAAGATCGAGCACAGAAGAAGTCAAACGTCCATACATGTTGTGAATGTGTGCAATATCGGGCTGAAATTCACAAATTAGTTTCTTCAACCCGTCTTTTGCGCTGAAGGAGTAGAATATCTCTTTGGCAGTCCGGACCGCCTCCCATGACAGGCTGATCTTTTCTGTTGTAATATCCGGCGGGAAAAAGTGACCATATTCCGATGGTATGTCCAGGGAATGCTTACGTGCAAATCCGGCAACTGAATGGCTATGTCTCTTCATCATGTCCATCTCGCCGAAAAATACTCTTTCCGACCCACCTCGAATATAATAGTAGTTATTAAGAAATAGAACTTTCATGAAATATCTTCTTATGGTTATGGCTTTGATGGAAGCAAGCCACAGAGGTGGAAGCATCCCTGATAACCTGCGGAAGATTCTTCTCATATGTTTTCTGTTTCGCAGTATCGACAAGTTTCGGTTTCCCCGCGCTGATCATATAAAGTGCCAGAAGACTCATTGCCGGGAAATGGTCATAGTTGTTTTCTGTGAAACAGAAGACGGCTATCGCAATAACGATCCAACGATCTTTTATAGCCATGCGGCTATATAGAACGCCCCAGATGATTAGATTGAGGATCAGGCCGATGATGCCAGTCTCGAAGAGGATCCTTATATAATCATTATGTGGCTTCTGCTTGAATAGAATGTCCGTCGTCCCGATACCGTATCCAAACATGATCTTGTCCAAAGAAGAATGGAAAAAGAATGTAAGAATGCGATGCCATTGATAAAGCCGCCAAATGCCCGATGTGTTGTCAACGCCTTGCCTCTCGACAATGGAATAGAAATTGATTTCTTTGCCTGAAAGAACACTGCTGTAGTTCTTTTCTACAACCGTGATCTTTTCCTTTGTCGTATCAATAACCTCAAGCCTGCCATTCGGAAGGACAATGAATAATACGATGACCAGGGATATGGAGACAGAAAGGATGATACTTCTATTTATAAGAGTTCCTTTTTGGGTATAGAGGTTCAAATGAATAAAACCAACAAAAGATCCTATTAACGCACCACTTGTTCGAGAGAGAAATAAAAGTGTTATGACGACAAAATGGCTGGCGCGTACTACCGAAGAGCGAGAGGATTCGCTATTGGTCAGAAAAAAAAGCATCATGGCAGTGAAAGCGAATGTATTCGGATTTGGTAAGAATCCTTTCATCCGGGGATCTTTGTATCCATGGTTAATACTCCAGAAACACCCAATTACAAGAAACATCAGGATCGTTGTATAAAGAATCCATGCTTTTTTTGAACAGTTGAGGGGGGGGAGGGGCAATGAGATACCAAATAGAATGACGATGTGCAATGCTATGTATTTAATTAGCTCTTGTACGGAAGAGGTCATGGTTTTACTGTCATAAGACATCATCGGTATGAGAGGTATAACGAGACAGAGAAATATGCAGTATGTCAAAAGGGTTAACCTTGTCCTCAAAAGGTATCGCCAATATCGGACAGAGAAGAGCAGTAGGAACAGGGAGGCTCCATATATTGTTGTTTGTGTGTTTGTAATGCCTCCTAAAAAAATTATGCAAATGTAAATGGTATAATAATAAAGAATCGAATCCCATTTGAAATCTTCAGCTGATATCTGACTTGGCTTTCGTAGTACTTCTTTCTTGGTAGAATCTGTTTTCATGGATTCATGATATGGGAAAACTTTTGATATCCTGTTGAAAATATTGTCCTATATTTCTGAGCCTTTTTTATTGAGAATACGTATGGGTGAATTGAAGCATTTATTACGTTTAATAATCTTTTTGTGATTACCGTCTGCTAATATGCACGGCTTTGTATCAATAATCTCGTTGTCGGTTACAACAACAGTGCCATGGACATATACGCCGCTGCACTTTGTATTTGATATCCTGTTTTTTGTTATTCTTATTTCAGATCCGGCAGCAAAAATTCCATGTCGTCCGATCTTACGAATTTCGTTGTTTTTAACCAAAACGCCCCTGGCCTTTGGCAGTCCGAATCCTCCTGTATGAATAAAGATTCCGTCTCCAGTGGCATGAATGATTTTGTTGTCAGCTACCATAATGTTTATGGCGCCACCCTTGATGCCGATAGCGCCGTGCGTACCACCGTCGATCATATTATTGTGAATGGTAACGTCCCTCAATTTTCCGGTATGACCAGAGGCGTCTATTCCAAAAGCGCTGATACCGAACGATGATCCTTCACATTGAATGTTATTTCCTTTTATTGTGATGTTTTCGACGGATCCCATCCAGCCGAATACGGCCAATGGTTCATCATTGTTCGATTTCAGCGTGTTGTTTCTAATTGTTATATTCCTGGATTCCATATTCGGTTTTTGATTTTTGTTGCGGACCATAATGGAGCCGCCCTGTCCCCTGTTCTCGATCACATTGTTCTCTATGATAGCGTTTTGTATATTTGCGGACAGATCGATTCCATAATAATTTGTATCCAATGTCATCGATATGTTGTTAATTTCAAGATGGTCAACATTTTCAAAACGTATAATGCCTGACAAATCACCTCTTTGAATTGGAATATCGAAAACAACTTTGAAGGAACGGAGACGAATGTTCCTGCAATCGTTTCCTCCATTTGAACTGGTTATGAACTGCTGTCCAAAGAAAGGGGATGTTGCTTTTAGAATCGTGTCCGGTCCGGCTCCTTCCAGCATTGTGTCCGATGGCAATATAATTGTTTCGGATATCTGATAAAGTCCGGGCGGCAAGTGGATAATGTGTTGCCCATTTACATGTTTTGTCAGCTTGGTTAAATTTAATTTTGTTTTTGCTTCACCTGCATGAACAATGACTGGTGTAAATAAAATGGCATGTATTAAAGGAATGATTATAGAGAAAATAATTAAATAATTATTGCGACTCAAATTGAAACAGGCTATCCGGAAAGAGTATGTCAATATAGTTTCTCCTTCAAGCCCCAAGCATAATGAGAAAGCCTGTTCATACGTGAACCCCATAAGAATTTGCGCATCCTGGAGGGCGTACAAACGCCGCAAGACAGTATTTGACGGGCTCTTTTGTAATTGCCGCTGAGTACGTGCTGTCTGGCATTTTCCAGCTTCAATCGTCCTATATATAAACTAATATCATTTTCATTGAGAACGATCTGCTGTTTGTTGCAGAATTTTTCATATGATTTAACAAATGGATGTTCATCTGCCTCCGTAAAAATGGCATTACATGCTCTATTATCTGTTTCCTCGTGATATATAGCCCCGGTTATTGTTGAGAAAGCGATTGGGTAGCACAATGCAATCCTGGCCCACAGGTCCAGGTCTTCACCCATCCTACTTCCAGCGCGGAACATACCGACATGATCAAGAACGCTTCTTGGTATGCAGACTGCAGATGAACATACCGGCGGGATTCCGAAGGCAGCTGCCTTAAAGTAATTTGGCATGATACCTTCCCAAGGTGGTGGAGGTATGAATTTGTATTTTGCAGCTTCTACTTTTCCATTTGAGTGCTTCCTTTCATATGCTGATGCATAAAGACCAGCTTGCGGGTATTTATTGACAAGCACTTTCATTCTCTTCAGAAAACCCGGTTTCCATTCGTCGTCGGCGTCCAGAAACGCGATGATCCTGCCCCTTGAATTCCTTATCCCCGCATTGCGGGCTTCAGACACGCCTTTGTTCTCCTGCTTCATCAGTCGCAATCGAAAATCATGAATACTCCTTACGATGTCTGGACCATGGTCCGTCGATCCGTCATCGACAACAATCAGTTCAATGTTTTTTGTCGCCTGAATAGAAACAGAATGGATGGCGCGTAATATATAGGGTGCTTTATTATAGAGAGGTATTACAACGGAAAATTCAATCATATGCTGTTGACAACATTTATTCGTATCTGTCATCAGAAATCAATATCTGTTTTTATCGTACGCATCTTTATGACCAGAATGATCCGTTTCATATGTCTCAAGTGAATGAAAAATTTAGCATAGAAAGCTTTTCCGCTTCCGCGTAGCTCAATCGGGGGAAGTTGTAATGCCCATCTAAAATCTCAAGAAAGAGACCTTTCAGGGAGTCGACGTCCCAGGCAGTACTGTCAACCATGTACCGCTCCGCCAATCCGATCTGCGACGCCCAGCCCCGGCATTTGGGGTGATAGGTAATCATCACGGTAGGGGTATTGGTAATGAAACCGAAGATGGCCGCATGCAGCCTCATCGCAAAGAGGAAACGAAGGTTGCCAATTTCTTTTAGAGTCTGAAGAGGATCCGCAAGGTATGGAATGTGTCTGACTTTAACATCCCGTGAAATTTCTTGCTCTATGTCTCGATGAATGGATGCATCTCCGAAGTATTGGTGACCATTAAAGTCTATAAAAACAACCTCATCAGTAATTGAATCCGACATTTTTTTAATTATATTTATGGTGTTCTTTCGCCTTGCCATTTCATTGGCTCTGTCACCTCCCGTGAATCTTTCATAATCGCATAGCGCAATTCCGATACCTTTGCGCTCACTTCTCCTTTGCGTGAATTGTTCAATGACCGTATTGCATGACCATGGCAGCAATGGCGCCAAGTCAAAGGTCTTTTTATAATTAATATTTATTGACATGGACTGGGCAATGTCAACGCTTTCCTGATCTCTTAAGCCTACAAAAGACAGCCGCTTCAATAATTCTTCACAACACGATTCGGATGCCTTGTCGCGAAAAGGACCGAGGGAGACACCGACAGCATAATGAGGCCCCCTTCCTGATAACTTCAGTAAATCAATCTTGCGCTTCATGTCCCGTGCCGTATGAAAAATTGATCCTCCGCCAAATATAATTGTTTTTACCCCGAGTGCAGCAATGAACTCCATCAGCCTGTGTTGTCCCGGTAAAAATTGTTCATATCCAAATATTGGAGTGGCCAGCTGGCAATTCACAATACTTGGAACCTTGGCAGCAGAAGCCAGAAGCTTGCGGGGTTTCATGAATGTCCTGGTCCCCCAGCTGGCAACCGCCAGAAGGCAGTCATCCCCTGTGTTTTCCATTCCATAGTATCCAGAGATCAAAGTCATTTTTTTCGCAGTTGTTGAAACAATAATTCAATATTATGTGGTTGAATATTTTCTATCGAGAGATTTCACCATTTTAATACGTGCCTTGATATTCCAAGGATGTAAATTATCATTGTAGTTCCATGGGATATAAGTAATGCCCAGGCTGCACCGACTGAGCCATTTGATGGGATTAGTACATAACAAAGAAATATGCTAAGTACGCCACCGGACAATACGGCATAGAAATACATTTTTTCCAGTCTGGCCGACAATGCATATTGCGAAGAAACGATTCCAATGGCAAAAATAAACAAATAAACCCCCATAACATGAAGCGTGTCCGCTGCGGCATGATATTCAGGCCTGAATAGTAACTTCAGAACGACTTCCGGGAAAAAAGACATGACAAGTACCAACGGCGTGACCACACCAATCATTATGGAAAAATACTTTGTCAGGAATCGTATCTGATCGGATTTTGACATTCCTGATTTTGTGATCCTCGCCGCTGCAGGACGCCCGATTCGTGAAACCTGATCAAGGAGAAGGGTCCCCACGATTACAAACTGCCAGGCTGCTGCATAGCCGCCAAGTTCTGCATAGCCGCAGTATTCCTTTAAGATAACCTGGTTTATCATTGCAATTGCCAGGCCTGCGATTGCCGAAAACCAAATTAAAACGTTGTTCTGAAATAACCAGACAATGCTGTTCGCCAGCTCGGAATAGCTTTCTTTTCTACTTTTCACACGTCTCATTACCCAATTATGCTGTATAGTAAGGTATAGAACCACACTGATCAGTAGCGAAGAGCCTATAAACAAAATTGAAAAATTGTCTTTTAATAAAAAAATACCGATCCATATGAGTGTGAGGTAAACGAACTTTTGAAGAAGAAAGAATACGACATGCAACCTTATGCTTTGTTGAACATCGTATACTGGTTGCAGATCAAGTGATAATATTGCTGTTGCCGTAATAATGAAGAAAACGCCCCATGTGATGGAAGATTGAAGGTATATGAATTTCCACATCAGCAATGCGGAAATAACTATAAAAGTCAATAGATAGCGTAAATACAGGCTTGCCCGTATCAATACCGAAAACCGCTCTGGATAATGAATAAGGTCGCGAACAAGTGTGCGATCCAGGCCAAAGCGAGTGAATACCTGGAGGAACGTGCCAATAACAACTGCAAAGGCTAATTCTCCGAATGCATCTTTACCAACTGCATTTGCAATTTTAATTTGTGTAAACCAGCCCGCAGCGGCGATGGTAATATTTACAAAAACCAGAAAAGATACGTTCTCTATGCTGGCTCTATAAAGAGTTAACAGGTCCTTGACCTGATCATTTATTGAGTTGATGTTCAAATACTGATTGGGCGACATGCAAAACGGCAAGAGATCCAAAAGAATGAAAAGTTATTGTTTCTATCTGGCCACGAATTATATGTTTCATGTATTCGTCAATTGTTGGAAACATAAAATCTTGGATATTTAATTAAGACAGTTGCGTATACAAATTATTTTCGCAGGCATTATTTATTGACTGGATATATAGCCCAATACGGAATATGATTTGAAGAAACCCGCTTTCCCGTTATGGATCTGAGCTTATTGATGACGATCCAAGGAATCAGACTGAAAACATTTTTCTTCATCACCGGGGAAACGGATCCCATCATCCAGCAGTTCTTGGGACACTTTTTTACTGCTTCCCTCACTTTCCCTGCCCGATCGCTCTCCCAGATTTCCTTGAAGTCCTTTGCATGGTTAAGGTTTCCCATGGTGGCATACCAGTGTCTGGCTTCCATGCCGTTGCAGGGAAGTACCTCTCCACAAGGATCGATGAAAAAGTTTTCCGAGCCTGCCTCACAGGTCAGAAGTCTCGGATAACCCTTGATGTAATGGATCAGGCCAAGGTTGAACAGGGCCCTGAACCATGACTTCGGGTGGCTTTCTTTCAAAAGCCGATTAATGAGCTCTTCGAAGTTGGCGATGACTTCGTCTACATTGGTGATAATGTTGTCGTCCTTGTGGAAGTAAAAGGAATTATGAAAAGCTGCCGTGGCGAATTCCATCTTCAGGGCTCGAGCAAGTTCGTAGAGATGGAGCATGTCGGCGGAATTGCTGTTTGAGACGGTAATGCCGAAACCGATGTCTTTCATGCCCATCCTGCGCAGTTCCAGGAGGGTTCTGAGGCCACGATCAAAGCCCCCTTTCCGGCCCCTGAGCTCATCGTTCTTCTGCGACAGACCCTCCAGGCTGATACGGAATCCAAGATCAGGATACTTCGCGGCCATCCGGACGATCCGGTCCTCAAACCAGCCGCTGGTGCTGATGACAACCCGCTTTGTCTTCGTGAAGAGGATACGAACGATCTCTTCCAGGTCTTCCCTCACAAACGGCTCGCCGCCTGTGAGGTTCACCAGAGCCAGTTTCGGGAGCTTGTTCAGGAGTTCGGGGCTGAATTCTTCTTTGGGGTCCGACGGATTTTCCCAGATGCCGCACATCCTGCAGCGCATGGGACAGCGGTATGTCGTGATGACGGCGGCTTCCATAAACGTCCTTTATAAAGCCATCATTTATCGATAGATTTTATTTCGATTCTGTCTTGCCCGCCCCTAACCGGTACGTCTGAAACCAGAGAATTTTCACACATTCAAGGGCCGCACCGGCCATCCGTGCAGGAGGATATCGGTGCAGGCCTTCCGGCGGCTGTTCGAAACGGGTTGGAACAAAGGCAATGCGGTAGCGTTCAGAATCGAATACGTCTCCCGCGATCATCCGGATCCTGCGCATGTGACCTGGGGAACTAACAAAGAGGGCCGAACGGAAGCCGTACCGGTCCATCATGCGCTTTGATTCCAGGGTCTCCACATGTGTGTTCTCCAGATAGGGATGGTATTGGGGATTTCGTGCCCGCATTACGTTGATGTCGTGCTCCAATTTATCGGGGTCGACGATGGAGGCTGGCATTCTCTCCCAACTGCTGCCGTTTTTCCCTGTCATTTCAATTGTACCAATGAACAGGTCGTAGACAGAAATGATCAGGCGGTCCGTATAACCTTCAGAGATCAGAGTGCGGGCTTTTTTTATGCGGGAGCGGTAATCGCGCCCGATGAAGAGGACTGCGACGTCGGCCTTGGATGGTTTGTCGGAATAGGCGAGGTAGCCGGGGAGGGCCTCCGCAAGGATGGCCAAGACAGCCAGGGCCAGGACCGTGACAACGGTGAGCCTTTTGCTTAAGAAGTGTTTTCTTGTCATTTTATCCTTGTATCTGTCGATGATGCAGTTTTTGACATTCAGGGGATGAAGAGATGGCTTAGCCCTGCTGGCTGGATACACGAAGGACATTCGCACTCGTAACCATGCAGATGAACGCCAAGTTATGGGTGTGTTTTTTAATGGCAGGGGTGATCTGTAATTCTGGGGGATGCTGGGCTACCATCGCACAAAAGAACTTCAAATGCCAGAGGTGAACGGCAGAAAAATGGAGGGCATCCCCTGCGGCCACCGAACGATCCGCAATTCCCTGTGCATTCAGCCGGTTGCGCTCCTTGTTCGTCAAATGGGGTGGGGCTCTGCAAGGAGCACTGTGGATCCCCGATGCAGGCCGACCCTTTCTTATGCGATACAGGGCGGGTGAGAAACGCGCGGCGATCCCGCACGAGACTGGACGGTTCGTGTGCCGGCGGCCCTTCTGGAGGATCGCATGTTGTTGTATGTTTCGAACCTGAAGATGCTTGAGGCGCCTCGGGCCTATGGGTTTGCGATTCGTTGACGGCGGATGTTCAGATGGGTGTATGTAGAGGGGGTGTTTGGCCTGGAATTCCATCGAGCCGACGAAAGAAGGGGGCGGTTGGGTTTGTGGCCATCGATCTCGATCGTTTCATGAAAAAATCTGACCTGTTTCCATCAAATGAGAAATAATTCATGAAAAGTCATACGGTTACCGTTTGACAACCAATCGAGTTTTCATTATATGTCCTATGCCATATAATGAATTAGCGGTTCTTGCTATAGCACTATACTGTTAATGCACTCCAAAACATCGGTTTATAGCCTGTTTCCTGCAGTGTTTCGTGAGAATAAAGACGATGGGGATAAGTTATACCCAGCCTAACAGAACCGAGAGACTCGTTGCCGCGGGGCGGATGATCATCGCCGCTTTTTCCATCTTTGCTATCTCGCTCGACAACTCCCGTTTGCCCGAGCACACGGTCTTAATCGATTCCCTTCTCGGCTTCTATCTTGTTTATTCCATCGTACTCGCCTTGGCGGTGTTTCGGAAGGATCTTGTCTGGACCCACTCCCCCGTCATCATTCACGCGTTCGACCTGCTGATTTTTGCCTTCTTCCTGTTCCTGACAGGCGGGGCCGCCAGTCCATTCTTCGCCTTCTTTCTTTTTGCCCTGGTCACCTCGGCGCTGCGCTGGCACTGGCGCGGGATCATCTGCACCACGGCCTACATTCTGGGTATCGAGATCGGCCTGATCCTGCACACCATCGGATTGCCGATGCCCCCGGCATTCAACACCAGGCAGTTCATTTTCAACATCAGCACCCTCCTGGTCGTAGCCGTCCTGCTGGGGTCTCTCCGCACCTATGAGCTGCGGTACCGCGACCGGATTTCCAGCCTGGCCGAGTGGCCCAGAGCCATCCCGGACGGGGTCGAGACGCTGGTGAGTGCTATCCTGCAGCACGTCTCGGGCCTGTTCGACTGCCCTCGCACCATCCTCCTCTGGAAGGAGATGGAGAAGGACAACCCCCCGCTCCACGTGGCATCGTGGTCCTCGGGGCACTTCGAGTACAGCGTCGAATCACCCGACACGTTCGGCTCGCTGGTTGCGGAGCCCCTGGAGGACGAGCATTTTATCTGCCGGGATGCACAGGCTGCAAGACCGTCCGTCCTTTACAGCAAGGGGGCCGGTGTCGGGCAATGGGAAGGAGTTCCGCTCCACCCGGATCTGCAGCACCGCTTTGCCATCGAATCGATGCTTTCCATGGCCATCCGGAGCGAGAGCACGTGGGGTCGCCTCTTCATCCTCGACAAGAGCGATATCTCTTCCGACGACCTGATGCCCGGCCGGGTCGCCGCCACCGGCGTCTCTTTCAGCCTGGACCAGTTTTACCTGCTGAGGCAGCTTCGCAAGAGGATCGCCCTGGATGCCGCCGTGGAAGAGCGCATCCGCCTGGCCCGCGACCTGCATGACGGGGTCCTGCAGTCGCTGACCGGAGTGACCCTGCAGCTCGATGTGGTGCAGAAAATGATGGACAAGGAGATGCAGGCCGCACAGAAGAGGCTGGCGGACGTCCGGAAACTGGTCTCCTCGGAGCAGCAGAACCTCCGTTCCCACATCAAGCAGCTGAAGCCGCCCTATCGCAGCGTGCCCGAGGAGGAAGTCGACCTGGCCCCCCGGCTGATGGAGCTGGCCGAGCGGATCGAGCGCCAGTGGGGCCTGCACGTGGAAATCGACATAAGCCTGCACGAGCACAAACGGCTTCCCTGGGAGACCGCCCAGGGGGTGTATTTCATCATCCACGAAGCGATCATCAACGTGGCGCGCCACGCCAGGGCCTCTTCCGTCCGAGTCGAAATCAGCTCCACGGGCCGCCAGCTCCAGATCGCCGTTACCGACGATGGCTGTGGCTTTCCCTTTGCCGGCCGATACAATCACTCGGATCTCGTGGAGAACAACTTAGGCCCCGTCATCCTGCGGGAAAGGGTGACGTTACTCGCGGGCAGCCTGGCCATCGAATCGGGCGCGACCGGAGCCCACCTGGAAATTACCTTACCGATACCTGGAGAATTGCACTGATATGGCCATTCGACTTGTCATAACCGATGATCATCCCGTCATCCTGAATGGACTGGAGAGCCTCTTCCAGTTGGAGGAGGACTTCGAACTGGTGGCAATGTGCAGCAACGGCGAGGAGACCCTGGACGCCGTGCGCAGCCACAAGCCCGATGTCGTTGTCTTGGACGTTCGCATTCCCGGAAAGGATGGTCTGGCGCTCGCCCGCCAGATGCAGGACGAGAAGCCCGCCCCCAAAATCGTCCTCTACACGGCGGAGGTCAGCGAGGACCAGTTTATGGAGGCTATCCGCCTGGGGGTCGGGGGGATTGTCCTCAAGGAGATGGAACCCGAGCACCTGATCCAGTGCATCCGCAAGGTCTATGCTGGCGAGCAATGGATCGAGCGGCGCACGGCCTGGCTCTCCCTGGAGAAGCTGCTTAAGCGGGAGGCCGACGCGATCGAGTTGACATCCTTGCTCACGGCCCAGGAAACCAGGATCCTTAAGCTGGTGGCCAAGGGGCTGTCAAACAGGCAGATCAGTGAAAATCTCTGCATCAGCGAGGGTACGATCAAGGTTCACCTGCACAATATCTATAAAAAGCTGAATGTCAAAAACCGTGTTTCCCTTCTGCGGTATGCCCAGGAAAAAGAACTGATTTAATTCTCTCGCCTTATTTGGCGAGAATAATTGAGGACTTAAGTACGTCCCCAATTTCTTTGATAGTTTCCGGGGGTGTATTTTAGCTTGGTCCCCACAAAGAAGATATTTCGACTTTCTAATCTTCCCTCTCTTCTGCTCAGAGCTATATCCAAAATTATAGAAAAATATACGCACCGATATATGGTGTTCCCGGTTTTTCTTGACTATACACAGACACCAAGAGGGACCGCCACACCGCCGAAGTCTCGGCCGCAGAGAAAGCATCACGATCGGTATCTGAGGTCGAGAAAAATATGTCGTTCTGCATGTTGTGTTTCATTCGGTGACAGTATCTGGAGGGCACAAAAGCTGAAGAAGCAATGGTGAAAAGATCTGAGCAGCGCCATGAGTCACGCCATAAGGGCAGACTGCCCTTGGAACTTGAGTCTGGCAAGGGCATTACGCGGAATTTCAGCAGTTCTGGCATTTACTTCGAAACGAACCGTTCATTTTCCGTCAGACAGCCCATCGAATTTTCCATATTTCTGAAACACGTCGATCCCGACCATGCCGTGCGCGTGAAGTGCCTGGGGAAGATCCTCAGGGTTGAGGATAACGGATCGAGGATGGGCGTTGCGGTAGCCATTGATTCGTACACAATTGAATAGTTTGATAATGTTCCCTTTTAATGAATCCGCGAATCGATACGTACGAGGGAGCATAAATAGAGAAAACGAAAAAACAATCGTCGGCGTGCCAAAAGCTCTGCTTCTCCTCACGCTCTTGGTCTTTGCCCATGCATCGGTATCTCTCAATCTGCCGTCGAATGCTGATTGTAAAAAATCACCAGTCCAACAAATATTTCCTGCGGCAATCTTTTGTCCGGTGTTTGGAGTATAGAGAAATATTACAGCAATTGGATAAGGGAAGGTTCAGGTAGTAATGGCTATGCGGGAATAATCGCTTTCCATGAACGACCTCTTTCCAAAGCCGTATCGATCAAAACCACATGGCCGGGGTGATAGCCGTATCCGGAGAAGTTAGCGTATCATTTGCTTCTCAAACCGGCCTTACCGGTTGGCGATAAGCGGATGGTTTGTTTTCTGTGACAATCTTTAATTATAACAACCAGTCGATCTCACCAGATTTTATCAGTGGTATCATAATCGGTTCGAAATCTGTTGCTCGATGGACAACTATAGAAAGACAAGATTCTTTCCGGGGTCCTGTTTTTTCTGTCAAGGAATGAAATCGTCCTCCTGACGTCGGAAATCACAGATCATGCGGCGGCTGTGAATGTTGGTCTCCATGTATTTCCAGTGCCGTTCGCTGGCTTTTGAAACTCATTTATGCAATGATAGCGCGACATTTCGCAGAAGATAATGCCGCTTTAACGATTCATGACGAGCTTGGACTTGATGTCCATGGGTGTGCATGTTGAACACGGACGTCGTCCATGCAACCGATGGGGCGAAACTGTACCCAAAGTCCTGCATCATTCCCTTCCCATGATGAACGAACGGCAACCCGAAGGCTGCTCCACCACGGGAGCCGGAATTGCTTAACACGACCATGAGGTTTCCATGACCCTGCATGAAAAAATGCATTCCCGGACCGCCCGCATCGGTGTTATCGGCCTGGGGTACGTAGGCCTGCCCCTCGTCATCGAGTTCTGCCGGGCCGGGTTCCATGTCACCGGCTTCGACATCGACGAGATGAAGATCGCCTCCCTCGGCCAATGGGAAAGCTACATCCGTCACATCGACCTCTCCTCCGTCCGGCAGGAGATCGAAGGGCGATTCGACGCCACGGCGGATTTCTCGAAACTCGCCGCCATGGACTGCATCATCATCTGCGTCCCCACCCCGCTCAACAAGAACCGCGAGCCGGACATGCGGTTTGTCTTCGATACCGCCCGCACCATCGCCAAATACCTGCGCCGGGAGCAGCTTGTCGTCCTGGAATCCACCACCTACCCCGGAACGACGGACCAGGACGTCCGCGAGATCCTCGAAGCCGGCGGCCTCACCGCCGGGCGGGACTTCCACCTGGCCTTCTCGCCGGAGCGGGAGGATCCGAACAACAAGGACTTCGGCCTGGGCTCGATTCCCAAGGTTGTCGGCGGCCTCACCCCGGCATGCCTCGATGCCGCCACGGCCATGTACAGCGCCATCGTGCAGAAGACCGTTCCCGTCTCCTCGCCCCGCGTCGCCGAGGCGGCCAAGCTCCTGGAGAACATCTATCGCTCCGTCAACATCGCCCTGGTGAACGAGCTGAAGATGCTCTTCGACCGGATGGGCATCGACGTCTGGGAGGTGATCGAGGCCGCCAGGACCAAGCCCTTCGGCTTCCAGGCCTTCCATCCCGGCCCGGGGCTGGGGGGCCACTGCATCCCCATCGATCCCTTCTACCTGACCTGGAAGGCGAGGGAGTTCGACTTCCACACGCGCTTCATCGAGTTGGCCGGAGAGATCAACACCGCAATGCCCGACTACGTCGTCCTGAAGGTGATGAAGGCCCTCAACGCCGTGGGGAAGCACCTCCAGGGATCCAGAGTCCTGATCCTGGGGTTGGCCTACAAGGAGAACGTGGATGACGACCGGGAATCGCCATCCTACCGCCTGATGGAGAAGCTGGAAGAACTGGGCGCCGAAGTAAGCTTCAACGATCCCTGCATCCCCGTCATACGTCCCTCCCGGGAGTATGCGAAGTTCGCTGGCCGCCGGTCGCAGCCGATCGACGGCACCCACGATCTCATCCTGATCGCTACGGCCCATGCCGAATACCGGGACATCGACTTCGCCGCCCTGAACGTCCCCATCGTGGATACCCGGAATGTCCTCCGGGAGAAGAGCCACCTCTTCTTCAAGGCATAGAGGCATCGAGGCATTGCCGGACAGGACGTGACCATGAATCCTTCTACCCGCAGAAGGCTTGTCATCATTGCCGTTGCCCTGGTCCTGGCCGCCCTGGCCCTCCTTGCGGAAGCCCTCCCGGGCTACCTTGCCTATGCCGACAAGCCCGTCAAGGCCGACGCCGTGGTCCTCTTCATCGGCCGCGAATACCGGGCGCGCATGAAAGAGGCCAGGACACTCATAGCAGAAGGCTATGCGGATCGCCTGATCATCCCCGCCTACGGCCGGCTCCTGGGTACGAAAGAAGTGGCCGCCGGGAACGGCAACGGGCAGGAGAAAATACCCGCCCCGGTTGTGGATCTCGACAAACTGGAAGACGATGTCCGAAAAATGCGGGCGAGAAGTCCCCACTACCGGAGTTTCTTCGAAAACACTCACGTCGAGGTACTGGAAGCCAAACGCATCATGGACCGGCACGGCTTCCGTTCGGCCCTTTTTGTCAGTTCCCCTTACCACATGCGTCGCATTCGCATGATCGCCGGGGATGTCTTCGATCCTGCACAATACGCCGTTTCCTTCATCCCAACACGGTTTGAGAAGTGGCCGGAAAGCCTCTTCGATAGAACCACAACCCAATTCATACTTATGACACAGGAATCCTTGAAGATCCTCTGGTTCCAGGCATATCGGCTATGGCCGGAAGGTCTCAATGGATAGGAAGTCAAAAGACAAAGACAGGGAGGTACCATGAAAGCGGGCGTACCCGTATTCATAACCCCGCCGCTCCCGTCCCCGACGGGGTAGCGGGCAGGATTGACCGGGACATGCGGGCCCGTCGCGATTCATATCGCGGCGGGCTTTTTTTTGTGGTATCGGGATACCATTCCCACACAGGCAAATATCCTTCCGGATGCCCGTTCCAGCCGGGAGCCGTCGATGCGGAATCGCCCGCCGGTTCCGGGCGGACGCGATCCGGAATCAATCGATCGTCCGTGCTTATGGTCTCGTTTGTTTCTTCGGGAACCGGTCGGAGGCTTCCCGCGGGAAGGACCCGGCGTTTCAGGAGACGTGAACCGTCAGGAGATCGCTCATGAAAGACGAAGCGAAGACGAAGAAGCAGCTCATCGGGGAGTTGGCCGATCTCCGCCGCCTGGCTGATGAGGAGCGGCGGCGGGCAGCGGATGCATCGACCGCCTGGCAGGAGGAGAAGGCGGACTGGGAGGGCCGGGAGAATCTCCTGCGGGAAATGGGGAAACTCCTGAGGTCCTGCGGCATCGTCCACGAGGGGCTGGCGGTGCTGCAGCTCTTCGGGCCGCGGCTGTTTCCCGGCTCGGCGGGGGCGTTTTACATCCGCGGCGGGGAGCGCGGGGACATGGAGGCCGCCGTTGCCTGGGGGCTCGACCTGCAGAGCGAGGCGGTCTTTCCACGGGAAGACTGCTGGGCCCTCAGGAGCAGCCGGCTCCATCAGGTCGATTCGGGCCCCTCGGCCCTGCGATGCCGGCACATGAGGGAGGCCAGCGAGGCCCGCTACCTCGATGTCCCGGTCGTGGAGGAAGGGGAGGGGACGTACCTGCTGCACATCGAATTCAACGGCGATCCCGCCCGGGACCGGACGGTTCGCGAGCTGGCGTCCCTGGTGGCGGAGCGCATGGCCCTGTCCGTGTCGAGCCTGAACATGCGCGAGAAGCTCCGGGCCCAGTCAATCCGCGATCCGCTGACGGGGCTGTTCAACCGGGTGTACGGGGAGGAGGCCCTCGGCCTGGAGCTCCACCGCGCCACGCGGAAGAAGGGGACGGTTGGGCTCGTGGCGGCCGATCTCGATCATTTCGAGAAGTTCAACCACGTGTACGGCTACGAGGAGGGAAACAGCCTTCTTCGAGAACTGGGCGAGGTGATCCGGCGTCAGGTGCGCGGCGGAGACATCCCCTGCCGCTGGGAGCGCGACACGTTCGTCATCATCCTGCCGGAGGCCGGCCTGGACGTGGTGAAGCAGCGTGCTGAGCGGATCCGCGAGGCCATCGGATCGCTCGTCGTCGTGACGGGCCGGAAGAACCGGCCCCTGGAGGGAATCACCGCGTCCTTCGGGGTCGTGGTCTTTCCGGACCATGGGAAGGAAGCCGGCGAGCTCCTGCGGATGGCCGACAAGGCGGTCATTCAGGCAAGGCAGGAGGGCGGCAACAGGGTGATCGTCGCCCGGGTGGTCCCCCTGCCGGAGTCGTGAAGTAGCCCCCGGGGATACCGGTCAGATGGCCTCGATCGTGGAGGGCGGTTTCGTGGCGATGTTGTAGGTGATGCTGACGACCTCCGGGATGTCCTGAATGATCTTGCCGGCCATCTTTTCCAGCGTTTCATAGGAAAGCCGGGTCGGCTTCGCCGTCCTGGCGTCCAGGCTGTCCCAGCAGCGGATCTCGATCTGCCGCCCGAACTCCCGCTTCCCGTCGCGCATGCCCGTCACCCGGTCGTCGTGAAGGATGGCCATGTACTGGAAGGCATCCGTGTCAGCCAGGAATTTTTCCACGATGACCGTCGCCTTGCGGACGAGACGGATCTTCTCCGGCGTCACCTCGCCGATGACCCGCGCCGCCAGGGCCGGCCCCGGGAAGGGAATCCGGTTGAAGAGGGACTCCGGGAGGCCGAGGGCGCGGCCGAGCTTGCGGACGCCGTCCTTGCGGAGTTGAACAAGCGGCTCCAGGATCTTGTAGCCGAAGGTCTTCTTCGGGTCGATGCCGAGCTGCTCGAAGACGTTGTGCTGCCGCTTGATCCCCGCCACCGTCTCGTCGACGTCCGTCAGGATCGTCCCCTGCAGGAGGACCTTGGCCCCGCTCTGGTCGACAAGCCCGCGGAAAATGTCCTTGTAGAACGTCTGGGTGATGGCCTCCCGCTTCTCCTCGGGATCGGTAAGCCCCTTCAGGGCCTTGAAGAAGGCCTTCTGGGCCGGGATGATCTCGACGGGAATGCCCTGTGCCGCAAAGAGGGCCTGCACCCGCTTGGCCTCGCCCTGCCGCATGAGGCCGTTCTCGATGAAGTACGTCTTGAGCCGGTCGCCCAGCGCCCGGTGGGCCAGGGCCGTGACCACGGAGGAATCGACCCCGCCGGACAGGGCGTTCACTGCATAGCCCTTCCCGACGGCCTTGCGGATCTCCTTCACCTGTTCCTGGATGAACTGGTCTGTGTTCAGCTTTTCCGCTTTGATTTCCTTGGTTTTCATGATCCATTCCCTCCACGGTGGCGTTGTTGATGGCGCGCTCCCTTATAGTGTTTTTGCCCCAACGTTTCAAGGCGAAAAGGACAAAATTGTTCCTCCTCGATGGCAGGCCCTGCTCCGTGATCCATGCCTCTCCTGTCCGCCGCTCATGATGGCTGTCCGTACGCGCAGCATGACGGACAATCCGCCGGATTCCCGTTCCGGGCTTATGGATTGACGGCGTCACGGAATGTTGCCGCAAACCCGGCGGATCGCCCGCTCCATGGCCTCGATGAAGCGTTGCCAGTATTCCCGGTAGGTCGTGTTGCTCGTCAGGTAGGGTGTGAGAATGCAGGAGCGCAGCACGAAAACGCTTCCCAGGCGGTCCCACTCGGAGTCCCCGATTCCGAACTTCTGCACGAAGGTCTGCGGCGTGTCGCCGTATTCTTCCCGTGTCAGCGCCGTTTTCGATGCAATGAAGTCGCTGGTGTACACCGGGCCGCTCTTGTAGGAGCACTGCTCGTAGATCGCCTGGTTCAGGTTGTTCATCGCCTTCAGGCTGCCGTTGCCCTTCTCGTGGAAGGCGTAATCGACGATGTTCATGTCGGGCCTCGCCAGGGGAATGACCTCGAACTGCCGGCCGTCGATGAGGATGGGCTCGTGCGCGAGCAGGGACCGGTAGAAGCGGTATGCCCCTTCGATACTGGCGCCGATGATCCGCCCGTAGCCGGTTATGTTGAGCGGCACCACCCGGTGCGCCATCCAGACGGCCGCCGCCGCGGCCCCCGATTTGGATCCCTCCATGATGTAGCTGCCCAGGAGCATCGGGTTGTCGTCGGTCTTCTCGAAGACGTAGGCGGCGAAATAGGAGATCAGGTCCACGATGCGCCGGTCCCGGGCCACGATGGCGCCCGCCGCGTAAGGCACGTAGCCCAGCTTGTGCGGATCCACGGTGATCGAGTCCGCCTCCGTCATCGCCCGGAAGGCTTCGTAGACGTCCGCGGTGAGCCAGTCCGTGTCGCCGTGGAGAACGCCCTGTTGAGCGTGCCGGCGGCTGACCTCGTTATAGCCCAGAAACCGGCCGTCCCCGTCGAGGAAGAGGGATCGGGCGTATCCGCCGTAGGCCGCATCGATGTGGAAGTAGAAGCTGATGCCCCGGTCCTCACAGCGATCCCGCAGGCGGGCGATCTCGTGGACCTCGTCGATGGCCCCTTCCTCCGTCGATCCCACCACGCCGACGACGGCCAGGATCGGGATCCGCCTGGCGGCGAGATCGTCGATGATCGCCCGGAGGGCGGCAATGTCCATGCGGTAGTTGTCTCTGACCGGCACGGATACCAGGTTGTCCTGGCCGATGCCGAGTATGTCCACCGCCTTGGTCCAGGAGTAGTGCTTCGACTGCGGCACCAGGACTTTACCGAAACGTCCGCCCGACATGCCCGCGCCTCGGACGGAGCGGCCGCGAAGGCTCTCCATGTGCCCCGCGTTCCTGGCCCGTTCGACGAGATCGAGGATCGTTTCAGTCGGGAGGTTCAGGAGCTGCCAGTCCTCCAGGCCCGCCACCAGTTCCGGCAGGCAGTCCCGGACGGCCAGTGGGATCGACTTGAGATTCCGCGCCATCCACAGGCCTTCGTAGTTGGCCACGGTCCCGCCGGACGTGATGTGCCCCCATGCCTTCTGCGGCTCGTAGCCCATCAGCGCCGCCAGTTGCCGGCCCACCTCGATCTCCAGGGCCGTCGTGGCCGGCGAGCCTTCGTAAGCACAGTTGTTGGGGTTGTACAGCAGGGTCAGCATGTATCCCAGGTTGGCGGCCAGGAGCGTGTCGGCCGTCATGTGGCCCAGGTAGCGCGGAGAGAACCAGGGCATGGAGCAGACCTGGAGGTTGCCCGCCAGCTCGATCAGGGCCTCCCGGGTTTTCTGCAGGGTGGCGAGAAAATCCGTTTTGTTCTGCTCCTCCGCCGTGACCAGGGGGCGATCATCGGGATGGAAGTAGCGGCGCCACTCGGCGTGGTCGTCCATGAGGAAGTTCAGCATCTCCTTGAAGAAATGGTAATTTTCCGACTTCGGCCCCAGAAACAGGGCGTTCACATGGATCGGCTCGCTCACGCAGCGCCTCCTTCAGGCTGATTCGACAAATGCCGGGCAGGGAATGCCGACCACTTTATCGTTTTTTTGCGGGGGTGCAAGGGCAAACAGCCGGAGCCGGCCAAACGGGCCAAACGGGCTTGATGCCGGATCGGTTCCATGATGTAGTGACGCGAAAAGCGGCTTGACCGTCGGGGAGAGCAGGGACCGGTCCGGCTATTCCCGGCTGGTGAGGGCAGGAACGCAGAAAATGGCGAATCCGGTCTTCAAGGAAATTTCGGTGGAGTGCTACAGCGGCTTCAAGGCGAACGAGCGCCCTGTCGCGTTCACTTTCGAAGGGGAGCGCCGGGAGATCCTGGAAATCACGGACCGCTGGTACGAGGGCGGCTTGGACAGCGGCCGGGAGATTGTCGACTATTTCAGGGTGAAGACCGCTGACGGTAAAACCTGGCTTTTACGCTACCAGTCCGGGACGGATTCGTGGCTGTTGTGCCTGTGACCGCCGGGGCGCATTCGAGTCCGGAGCCGGATGGCAGGAATACGCCGCGTCGTCGGCGATGCATCCGGCTTTCCTGTCACCCGCAAGGCTTCGAACGGCCGGTGCGATTCACGGAATCGTATCGATTCCCCAGAATCGGTAGCCGTGATCCGTTTTCACGAATTGAAAAAGATGCACAACGCCCTCGTCCCGGGGCGAAAACTCGCCCGGTTCGGACGTCTGGACGATCACCACGTGAAGTTTCCGGCCGTCGAAGTCTTCCACCGCGAACACGGGCGTCTTTTCCCGCATCCTCCTCTTCAATGGCTCCGAAAAGACAAGCGGATAATCCTGTTCGCAGAAGACCTCGACCGGAATGAAGATTTTTTCCCGGTAGAGCGTTTCGTACCAGTCCGGGTCCGTCGCCCGGAACCTCGTCATTTCCTCGTCTTCCCGATCGGTGTTGTCCACGCAGGCAAGGCAGCGGATCTTTTCGGCGGAGAGGTTCCTGATGGTCCGGATGTCGTTGGCTGAAACCGCGTTCAGAAAGGTCTGCCAGGCCTTTGCCAGCTCCGCTTTTTCAGGACCGTCGATCCTGTCGAAGCCATGGCAGGGAACGGGTTCGAGCATCAGGCACAGGATCAGCGCGAACGGGATCAGGAGGGCTTTGTTCATGGGAGGATTCCCCCGGCTCGATTTCCGGGCTATGACTCGGAGCAGACCCGGTCCTTGCCGCTTTTCTTTGCCTGGTACATGAGCCGGTCGGCCCGGCTCACCAAGGCCTTCATGTCTTCTCCAGGCCGGTATTGGGCGACCCCGATGCTGACCGTCATGTGCACGTCTTCGCCGGTCGCCGACGTGATCGCCCTTTGCTTGAATCCGACCCTGATTCTCTCCGCCGTAACGGTTCCGTCCCGGCCGGAGGTCAGGGGCAGCAGGATGATGAACTCCTCGCCGCCATAGCGATAGGCCGAGTCGGTCTGGCGAAGCTGCCCCGTGATTACCTGGCCCAGCAGAGACAGCACCCGGTCGCCCTCGACGTGCCCGTACGTGTCGTTGAACCGCTTGAAATCGTCAAGGTCGAGAAACAGCATGGCCAGGGGCTGTCCGTAGCGGTCCGCGCGGTCGATCTCCATCTTGAGCTGATTGTGGAAGTGCCTGGAATTGTAAAGCTGCGTGAGGTCGTCGATGATGCTGAGCTCCCGGTATCTTCGCTCGCTCTCGATGAGGGACTCCTCCATCCGCTTGCGGTCGGTGATGTTCGTGACGAGGTTGAGGGTGGCGGGCCGCCCTTCCCACCGGATCATGACGGAGCTGTTCTCGATCCACTGGATCTCGCCGTTCTTGTGGATCGCCCGGTAGATGTAACGGGTGGGAGACGGGTCGCCGCCGATCTTCTGCAGGTAGCGCTCCGTGACCAGGCCCCGGTCTTCCGGGTGGACCAGATCCAGGATGGAGATCAACCGGAATTCCTCTTCCGAGTACCCGAACGAAACGATCGCCCGGCTGTTGACGAATTTGACCGCCGCGTCCTGGATCACCAGGATGGCTTCGTTCGCGTTTTCGACCAGGAGGCGGTAGCGCTCCTCGCTCTCGCTCAGCTCTGCAATGGCCCGCCTGCCCTCGGCGGCCTCCTCTTCGAGCTTCCTGATCTTTTGTTCCAGGTCTTCGCAGGTGGGTTTTTCGGTCACGGAAGCTGTTCTCCGGTTGCTCGTTGAGCGGATCCTTCAGACCGCAGGACTCCGGATTGGGTCCGCCGTCCCTTCCTAAAGGGCTTCGGGAAAACGCATCTTACAACCGTGCAGCGAAAAATGAAAGGATTCAGGATGCAACGGGTATGGTTTCCGAACCATCGAAGAAGATGGGCTTTTTGGTGAACGGCCGTTCCTCTGGGATCCTCCGGCTTTCAGGGGTTTGCCGGGGAAATCCGACCTGCCCCCCAAAAAGGATCCAGTTTTTGTGTTAGGATAAGGGCATAAAAGTTGGATCGAGGAGGAGGTCGGAATGGGTCGGAAGCGTTTTATGGCAGAGTAGATCATCGGTCATCTTCGGGAAGCGGATGTGAAGATTTCCCAGGGGATCAACGTGCTCCAGATCTGCCGGGAGATGGAGATCGCGGAGCAGACATATTATCGATGGCTCCAGAGATATGGCTTCATTGAAGGGCATCCAGATGCAGAAAATTAACTCTGGATGTGGTACATGGTTCGGGGGCAGGTCATCCGGGAGGGACTCCTGCACGCGCCGATTCGAACCGGAAAGACGATGTCCTACTACACCGGGGACCATCTGGCCAAACTCAAGGAAATTAGAGAATGAAAGCAGTCGGGCCTGCCGCTCGCATCGATTCGTGAGGGTATTGCGAGGAGCACGGCATCCGTTAACGTCCGGGCGGGCTCCGAGACCATATCCACAAGCAAGCGCGAGGGGATTATTTGCTCCGCCGTCGGCCTGTTCCGTGAAAAGGGCTACGGCGTCACGAAAATATCCGATGTCGCCGAGCGGGCAGGTATCAGCAAGGCCACATTCTACCAGTATTTCAGTAACGCGGGATCGAGCGCCTGATGCAGCAGGGGCTGTTGCCTTGAGGAAAGCCGCCTCAGAAAGGGTACATGAACAATGAAGGAGCCTGCCCGTTCATGCCTCCGTGCCCATCCTTACTCATCAACTTTTTTTCGAATCAGCCGTGATTGGAGGGACCGTCAAATGACGTTCTTCGGGAAACCTGCAGGAGACAAGTATCATACGAGAACCATCGAGGTGAATACCTACGAATATGACGAAGAAAGATTGGTCGTTGCCGGAACCCTGACGGATCATCGATGGAAGGAATATCGTCTGGCCACCGGTGAAAAGAGAGATCCCGGCATCCTGCACCAGATGATCATCCATCTGCTCCTGAACAAGAGCAGTCTGGAGATCGATGATCTGCATGTCGAAATGCCCGGCGTTCCGCGCGCGGAGTGCCTGGAGACGCGAGCCAGCCTCGATCCTGTCAAGGGAATGAGGATCATCGGCGGATTCACGTCGAAAGTGAAAGGCATGGCTGGTAAGGGGCAGGGATGCAGCCATCTGGTTACACTTCTTACGGCGATGGGCTCTGCCGCCATACAGGGATTTGCAGCGTACAAGCTTCACAAATCCCAGTCGCTCGCCGCCGACATGACCAGGATGCTGGTGGACTCCTGCTGGACCTGGCGTGCAGGCGGACCGCTGATTCGCTTCTTGAAGACCGATCCTGACAAGCCGAACCGGCCTTGATCTGCCTGCATTTCACAAGAAAAGGGCTCAACCGCAAACGGCTGAGCCCTTGTTTGTCCCTGGAGCCGATGAGGAGATTCGAACTCCTGACCTGGCGATTACGAATCGCCTGCTCTACCAGCTGAGCTACATCGGCATGACGTGTCCGGATGGCCTGAAACAGAGGACCGTCTTTACCCCAAGGATTGAGGCTTGTCAAGCCTTTCCCTTGACATTCGGAGGCGGTCTGGTATGCTCGCCGCATCTTTGCCGGAGGGAGGGCCATGAAGGGTAAACTCGGTAAGTTCCTCGCTGTATCCCCCCTGACCATCACCATTGCCGTGACCTTCCTTGTGGTCGTCCTTTTCTTCTTCAACCCGCCCTTTCTCCATTTCATGGAACTGAAGACCATGGACCTGCGCATGGTCTCCCGGGGGAAGATCCAGCCCGCGGGCGCGGTGGTCATCGCCGCGGTGGACGAGAAGAGCCTGAGCGAGCTGGGGCGCTGGCCCTGGCCGCGGACGACCATGGCCCGCCTCGTGGAAAAGCTCAAGAAGGACGGAGCCAAGGCGGTCGGCTTCGATATCGTGTTCGCCGAGCCCGACGAAAACTCCAGCCTCCGGGCCCTGGGCGCCCTGGAAAAGGAGCTGAAGGGGGCGGCGAGTCCGGCCGTCATGAAGATCCTGGAGCGCAAGCGGTCCGGAGCCGATACGGACAAGGCCCTGGCGAAGGCCATCGAAAAGGTCGAGAACGTATCCTTGGGGTATTTCTTCCACCTCGCCCAGAAGGACGTGGCCCATCTCACGGAGCAGGCGGCGGAAGAGAGGCTGGAGGTCATCGGCAATTCCCGCTACCAGATGGTGGAGGTCCGGCCCGGGGGGAAGCCCGACGAGTATGCATTCATTCACGCCTTCACGGCGGAGCCGAATCTCCCGGCCGTCTCGGAGGCCGGCCTGAACAGCGGTTATTTCAACGCCTTTCCCGACGCGGACGGCGTGATCCGTTGGTCCCCCCTGGTGATCAAGGCCGGAGATAGCTTCTACAACCCCCTCTCCCTGGCCCTGCTGCAGCAGTATTTCGACTGGGAGCCCCTGGTTCTCCGGCTCGCCGACTTCGGCGTGGAAGGCATCCAGATCGGCGACATCCGGATTCCCACCGACGAGGCCGGGCGGGTCATGATCAATTACCTCGGACCCGGGAAAACATTTCCCCACTACTCGATCTCCGACATCCTGGGCGGGCGGCTGGATCCCGACACGTTCAAGGACAAGATCGTCGTCGTCGGGGCGACGGCCATTGGCATCTATGATCTCCGGGTGACCCCCTTCAGCTCCGTCTATCCGGGGGTGGAGATTCACGCCACCGTCATCGACAACATCCTGAAGCGGAACTTCCTCCAGCGCACCGCCTGGACGTCACTGCTGGATTTCCTGAGCATACTCGGCCTCGGATTCCTCATCGGCCTGGTGCTGCCGCGATTCAGCGCCGTCCGCGGCCTGCTCTTCAGTGTCGTCATCCTGGCGGGCTTCGTCGCCGTGAACACCCTGCTGTTCACCCAGATGAACCTCTGGCTCAACATGGTCTACCCGGTCATTGTGATCCTGGCCGTCTATGTGGCCGTCACGGTGTACCGCTACATCACGGAGGAGCGGGAGAAGCAGAAGATCCGCGGTGCCTTCCAGTATTACCTGACGGCCTCGGTCATCAACGAGATGCTGAAGGACCCCACCAAGCTGAAGCTCGGCGGGGACAAGAGGAACCTGACCGTCCTGTTCTCGGACATCCGCGGGTTCACCACGATCTCCGAGAAGCTCTCGCCGGAAGAGCTGGTCCATCTGCTGAACGAGTACCTCACCGCCATGACGGACCTGGTGTTCAAGTACGACGGACTCCTGGACAAGTACATGGGCGACGCGATCATGGCCGTCTGGGGAGCCCCGCTGGACCAGCCGGACCATGCCGAGAGGGCCTGCCGGACCGCCCTGGAGATGCTCGACGAGCTCAGGAAGCTCCAGAACAAGTGGGAGTCCGAAGGCCGGCCGCGGATGGACATCGGCGTGGGCATCAACACGGGGGACATGGTCGTCGGCAACATGGGCTCCCAGATGCGCTTCGACTACACCGTCATGGGAGACAGCGTGAACCTGGGCTCCCGCCTGGAGGGGATCAACAAGGAATACGGGACCAACGTCGTCATCAGCGAGTTCACCCACGAGATCGTCAAGGACCGGTTCTTCTGCCGCGAGCTCGACTCCGTCCGGGTGAAGGGCAAGAAGCTCCCCGTCAGGATCTACGAGCTCCTGGGGGAGAGCAAGGATGCGGTACAGTGGGAGCCCTGGGTCTCGATCTTCGAGGAAGGGCTGGCCCTGTACAAGGAAGGCCGCTGGGACGAGGCGATCGAGCGGTTCGAGAAGGTCCTCAAGGCCAAATACGGCGATGCACCATCGGAGCTCTACATCTCCCGCTGCAAGTCCCTCAAGGAGCACCCGCCGGAAGGCGAGTGGGACGGCGTCTTCACCATGACGAGAAAGTGAACGGCGCGGCGGGGCGACGACCGTCCGCGCGGTTTTTCTTCCGGTCCCCCCGGCGGGGCGCTGCGCGGAGCCGTCCCGTCCCTCCCGTTGTCGAAGAAAGCGGATAACCCCTCAACAGAAATACGGATCGTAGCCGGTCATGGAACAACAGAAATACAGAAGCTGGGTCGAAGTCGATCTCGACAGCTTCTCCCGGAACTGGGAGGAGCTGAAGCGGCTGGTCGGCCCGGACGTCCGGATCATGCAGGTCGTCAAGGCCGACGCTTACGGCCACGGGGCCCTGGAGCTCTCCAGCGTCGCCCTCCGGAACGGCGCCTGGGCCCTGGGGGTGGCCAACGCCGACGAGGGCGTCCAGCTCCGCGCCAGCGGGATCGCCGCCCCGATCGTCATTCTCAGCCCGTCCCCGGACTCCGAGATCGGGCAGATCGTCAAGTACGGCCTCACGCCGTCGGTGTCCGATGCGTCATTCGCCAGGGAGCTTCAGAAGAGCGCCCGGAAGGCGGGCGTCCGCGTTCCCGTCCACATCGAGGTGGACACGGGCATGGGCCGCGGCGGGACGATCCACTACGAGGCCTTCGACCTGATCCGGGCGGTCCTGGACATGCCGAACCTCGACCTGGAGGGAATCTTCACCCACCTATCCTCCAGCGAAGTCCTGGTGGACTACAACAACCGCCAGTGGACCCATTTCCGGAACCTCCTGGCCAAGCTGGATGAAAACCGGATCCGGATTCCCCTGAGGCACATGTCTAACAGCGGGGCCGTCCTGAACTTCCCCGAGTACAACCTCGACCTGGTCCGGCCGGGCATCATGACCTACGGAATCTACCCGGGGCCGGAGACGCGGGACAGGGCGGACCTGGCGCCCGTCATGAGTTTCAAGACGCGGGTCGTCCTCCTGAAGGAGTTCCCGGAGGGGTACAGCATCGGCTACAACCGCACTTACATCACCTACCGGCCCACCCGCATCGCCACGATCCCCGTGGGCTACGGCGACGGGTACGGGATCCTGCTGTCGAACTCAGGCGAGGTCCTGATCCGGGGCCGGAAGGCGCCCATTGTCGGCCGCATCTCCATGGACATGTGCACCATCGACGTCAGCCACATCCCGGACTGCGCGATCGGAGACGAGGTGGTCCTCATGGGTCGCCAGGGCGACGGGTGCATCTCCGCCAACGAGATCGCCGCCCGGACGAACACCATCAGCTACGACGTCCTGTGCGCCCTGGGCAAGCGTGCTCCCCGGATCTTCGTCCAGAAGGGGAGGGCCGACGCGGTGGAGCCGCGCCTCCGGAGGATCTACATCCCCGGGGAGGAGAAGTCCGTCGCCCGCATCGACAGCATCATCCGCCACTGCTTCCAGACGAGGGCCCGGAGCGAGGAGATGGGGGACGCCATCTTCTCGGAGATGTTCGAAACCCTCTTCGGGAAGGAGGACCGGCAACTGGAGCTCCGGGACCGCTTCCGCTACGATATCGAGATCTCCGAAGCCTCCCCGCAGAACGGGAAGCGGAAGAAGGGAGAGTACTTCCGGGTCCTGACCCGGGTGGAGTACACGAAGGCCCTCCGGGAGCCCGTCTTCATGATCGGCTGCGCCATGACGAACGCGCAGCTCGAGGCCCTCTTCGAGGAGAAGCGCTGCGAGTACCGGTGGCTCCTGAACCTGGGAGACGAGGCGGTGACGGAGCGCGACTTCCGCGTCGAGCGGGTCACCATCGACGGGGAGGACATCCCCATCCTCCGGTCCGAGAACACGGAGCGGGGCTACGAGGTCTGGTGCGGCGGCGACCTCCTGAAGAAGAAGCTCAACCGGCCGGTCCGCTTCGCCTTCGAGATCGCCACCAAGAAATCCAAGGAAAACAACCTGTTTTCCGTGTATGTGGTCTACCCCACCCGGGGCCTGGAAATCTCCTTCAAATACGAGAAGGCCAACCTCCGCCGCGTCCGGGAAGTGAGCTATTTCGCGGGCAAGCACCCATACCCGAGGGTCGCCCGCGAGCAGGGCCGATGCACCACCCTCACCATCGCCGACGACGAGTGGATCTTCCCCAACAGCGGCGTCACCTTCATCTGGGATACCTGAAAGAAAGGGCCGGCCCCGGCCGGGGCGGCGAAACCGAAAGACGAATGGAAAAATTGAAGATCGGCATCATCATGGGGGGACTCTCCTCGGAGAAGGAGGTCTCCCTCAACAGCGGGCGAAACGTTCACGACAACCTCGACCCCGAGTTCTATGACGCGGTTCCGCTGTTCATGGACGAGCGGGGCCGTCTGTGGGTCCTCCCCTGGCAGCTCATCCCACAGAACACCACCGTCGACATCACCGAGCAGCTCGAGCGGCAGGCCCGTCCCGTCACCTACGAGGAACTCCGGAAAGAGATCGACTTCGCCTTCATCTCCCTCCACGGAAAGTACGGTGACGACGGGTGCATCCAGGGTCTCCTGGAGCTGCTCCGGATCCCCTACACGGGGCCGGGCGTGCTGGCCTCGGCCCTGGGCATGGACAAGCACATCCAGCAGATGGTCCTCCGGGAGGCCGGTCTGGACGTCCCGCGGAGCCTGGTGATCCGCCGGGCCGAGTGGGAGGAGGATCGGGAAGGCGTTATCCGGCGCCTCCGGGATGCCGTGCCGTGGCCCTGCGTCACCAAGCCCACCCGCGAGGGGTCCAGCATCGGTGTCACCATCGTCCGGGACGAGGCCTCCCTCGATGTGGGCATGACCGAGGCCCTGCGGTGGGACAACGCAGTCCTGGTCGAGGAATTCCTGGAGGGTGTCGAGTTCTCCTCCATCGTCCTCGAGGAGGACGGCGTCGCCGAGCCCCTCGGGCTGACGGAGATCCACCCCCAGAGCGAGTTCTACACCTACGACGACAAGTACATGCCGGGGCGCTGCCGCAAGTTCACCCCGCCCAAGACCATCCCCCCGGAGGTCGTGACAAGGATCCTGGAGGAGGTGCTCAAGGCCTTTCAGGCGCTGGGCTTCCGGTCTTACGGCCGGATCGACGGCTTCTACACGGCCGACGGCCGGATTCTCGTTACCGATCCCAACTCCTCCTCGGGCATGGCGCCCTCGTCCTTCTTCTTCGAGCAGGCCGCCAGCGCGGGGATGCTGCCCTCCATGATCATCTCGCGGCTCATCGAGAACGCCCGGAAGATCCATCGGGAGAAGCGGGGTCCCCTGTGAAAGGGGGCGCGCGTAGGGGCAGGCCATGACCGTCCCCGGCAACCTGGCCGCCATGACGACGCGGATCTTCCTGGACGTCCGCCCCCGGGTCCACCACCACCTGCAGGCCTGGACCGCCCGGGCCGGGTCCATCCCGGACCCGGAGCTGCGCCGGCAGGCGCTTCTCAGCATCGGGACCAAGTCGTTCCACTGCGAGGGGGGCGGCATCTACGCCCTGCTGGCGGGGGATGCCTTCGAGGAGGCCGTCCGGTTCATCGTGGCCTACCAGACGATCAGCGACTATCTCGACAACCTCTGCGATCGCAGCACCTCCCAGGACCCGGACGACTTCCGGGCCCTCCACGAATCCATGCCGCAGGCTCTCGCGCCGGAATCGGACCGGACCGACTGGTACCGCCTCCACGCGGAGCGGGACGATGGCGGGTACCTGGCGGACCTCGTGGAGACGTGCCGGGACGCGCTCCGGCGGGTTCCCTCCTACGGGGCCATTGCGCCGTCTCTGCTTCGCCTGGCGGGGATGTACGGCGACCTCCAGGTCCACAAGCACGTTCGCCTCGACGAACGGCTCCCGCGGCTCCTGGCCTGGTTCGAGGCGCACCGGAACGGGGTCCCGGAGCTGCGCTGGTACGAGTTTGCCGCCGCCACGGGCTCGACCCTGGGGATCTTCTGCCTCGTCTCGTCGGCCTTCCGGGAAGGGTTTCCGGAGGCGGAGGCCGGACGGGTGGAAAAGGCCCTTTTCCCGTGGGTCCAGGCCCTGCACATCCTCCTGGACTACCTGGTGGACCAGGAGGAGGACCGCCAGGGAGGCGACCTGAACTTCTGCACCTATTATCCCGGCGAGGAGGATCTCCTGGAGCGCCTGTCGTGGCTCTTCGGACGGGCGGAGGAAGCGGTCCGCGGGCTCCCCGAGGCCCCCTTCCACCGCATGATCATCCGGGGGCTCCTGGGGATCTACCTGGCGGACCGCAAGGTGGACCGGCAGGCGCGGGTCCGGCGGATGGCCCGGAAACTGGTCGGGATGGGCGGCCCGGCGGCGGTCTTTTTCTTCCTCCACTGCTGGGCGTACCGGCGCTTCCGGGAACGGTGAGGAGGGGACGCCGTGATCCGCTACATCGCCAAGAGGCTCCTCTTCATGTTCCCGCTCCTCCTGGGGATCACCGTCATCTGCTTCACCGTGATGCACCTGGCCCCGGGGTCCCCGACGGACCTGGAAACCCAGATGAACCCCCGGGCCTCCGCGGAGGCGAAGGCCCGCCTGATGGCCCTCTACGACCTGGACAAGCCCCTCCACGTCCAGTACTGGCTCTGGCTCAAGAAGATCGCCGTCCTGGACCTGGGGACGTCCTTCTCACAGGACCGCCGGCCCGTGGACCGGAAGATCCTCGAGCGCCTGCCCATCACGATCCTCCTGAACCTGCTGTCCATGGGACTGATCCTGCTCGTGGCCATCCCCCTCGGGGTTCTCTCGGCGGTCCGCCAGGACTCCTGGTTCGACCGCCTGGCCGGGGTCTTCGTCTTCATCGGGTTCGCCGTGCCCACCTTCTGGCTGGCCCTGCTCCTGATGATCCTCTTCGGCGTCGAGCTGGGTTGGCTTCCCATCTCGGGGATCCGCTCCCTCAACTATGAATACCTGCCCCCCGGCGCGGCCGTCTGGGATCTCCTGAAGCACCTGATCCTGCCGGTGGGGCTGTCGGCCTTCGGCGGGCTGGCGGGGCTCTCCCGGTACATGCGCTCCAACATGCTGGAGGTCATCCGCCAGGACTACATCCTGACGGCCCGGGCAAAGGGGCTCCGGGAGCGGACGGTAATCTACAAGCACGCCCTCCGGAACGCCCTGCTCCCGGTCATCACGATCCTGGGACTGTCGGTGCCGGGCCTGATCGGCGGGAGCGTCATCTTCGAGACCATCTTCGCGATCCCCGGCATGGGGCAGCTCTTCTATATGTCTGTGATGGCGCGGGATTACCCCGTCGTGATGGGGATCCTCCTGATCGGGGCGGTCCTGACCCTCCTGGGGAACCTGCTGGCGGACGTGTCCTACGCCCTGGCGGATCCCCGGATCCGGGTCTCCTGAGGAGGATCGGCATGGCGGGAGACTTCTGGCAGCGATTCCGGAAAAACAGGCTGGCCGTGGCGGGGCTCACGGTGGTGGTCCTCCTGTTCGTTGTGTCTTTCCTGGCGCCCTGGATCTCGCCGTACGACGCGGGGGCCATCGACCTCCAGAACATCCTCCAGCCGCCGTCGGGCAAGCATCCCTTCGGAACGGACCCCCTCGGCCGGGACGTCCTGAGCCGCATGATCTGGGGGGCCGGGATCTCCCTGAAGGTGGGCTTCGTGGCCACGGGGATCGCCATCGTGCTGGGAACCATCCTCGGGGCCCTGGCGGGATACTACGGGCGTTGGGTGGACGCCCTGATCATGCGCTTCGTCGACATCATGCTGTGCTTCCCCACGTTCTTCCTGATCCTGGCGGTGATCGCCTTCCTGGAGCCGTCCATCTGGAACATCATGATCATCATCGGCGCCACGGGCTGGATGGGGATCACCCGGCTCGTCCGGGCGGACTTCATCTCGCTGAAGGAGCGGGACTTCGTCCAGGCGGCCCGGGCCATCGGCGCCTCGGACCTGCGGATCATCTTCCGCCACCTGCTGCCGAACGCCATGGCCTCCATCCTCGTGGCGGCCACGCTGGGGGTGGCCGGGGCGATCCTGACGGAATCGGCTCTCAGCTTCCTGGGGATCGGTGTCCAGCCGCCCACGCCGAGCTGGGGGAACATGCTCACCGCCGGGAAGGACAACATCGACATCGCCTGGTGGTTGTCCCTCTATCCGGGGCTGGCCATCCTGGTGACGGTCCTGGGGTACAACCTGCTGGGGGAGGGGATCCGGGACGCCCTGGACCCGCGGCTGCGGCGCTGAGCCATTCGGGGGCTGCCGGGGAACGCGAGGAAATCAAAAAAGCCGGCCGGGGTTTATGCCCGGCCGGCTTATTCTTGTCGATTGCCCGGTGATCACGGGGAGTTGCGTCTGAAAACGGTCAGGGCATCTCCCAGTCGCTGTCGGGGGACGCGAAGTCCTTCAACTGGTCCCGCCGCTTCTTGTGCTGGAGCTTCTTGAGGGCCTTCGCCTCGATCTGGCGGATCCGCTCACGGGTAACGCCCATCATCTCCCCGACTTCCTCCAGGGTAAACGGTCCATAGTTGCAGGCGACCCAGGTGCAGTTGAGGAAATTCTCGTTCGAGAGGCGCCACTCGCAGGTCATTTCGGTGCAAGGCTCGGAAATCAGATGTCCTTTCTTCTTGCAGCGATACATGTTTTTCACGGGGGGGTCTCCTTGCTTGGAAAGATCGCCTAACCTAAACACCCCGCAGGGGATTGTCAACTGGGAAAGGCATTTCCCGGGACGGCGGAGTCTGGGTAACATCCGGTCATATCGGCGAAAAGCCTCGTTGACGGGAAAGACCGTCAGCAGCACCGTTGGTTAAAGTGGGGGACCTCCCGAACGGTTGTTGAAAGGCAGAAACGGCAGTCAGCCCAGTCCCCGGTTCAGATTGTTTTCTTACCGAAGAACAAGGACCCAGGAGGAAGACATGGCTGCCGAGAAGAAGGTTGCATAGCACGGCCTTTCATTGCTACAACTGGCCGAACGGTTATGAAACGTTTCGGAAGCCTGCCGCTGCTGGGGCTGTCGGAACGTGGGCCGGCGGCCGTTTGAGACCGTCGAGGCCGGAAACCTTATCAAAGAGCAAACGACCTTGAAGGAGGCTGCTTTAACCGCCCCTCCGAAGTGCAGTTGACTGTCAGGGAGGTCCCTGAGTTTTACACATGAATAGAAAGCACGGGTTCCTTCTTCTTCCGGTCCTGTTCCTGTTGGCGATCCATTCGGAATGCCTGAGCGGATCGTCCGGCACATTCTCACCGGCCGACACGTTCACCTATTGTGCCCTGTCCGGGAGTAATTTTGCGGATAGCAGCCTTCGCTGTAAAGGCAGCGTGCTTGATAAGGCCACGGAAAATCGCTGGCAGTTTTTCAATCCGACGGCGACGAGCTCTCCGTTTCCTTTCGTGAGGCTGGAGAGAAAAGAAAAGGAGCACCATCCCGCCAAACCGGGTCGCTCACCTCCTGCTGCATCTTCCCTTTCGTAAATAAATTCCTGACAGCCGATTCAACCCTTGATGGCATGGGACTTCCATGGCCGTTTCTGCCGTGTGCGCCTCATCCGGGAGCGGGCAGTTCGTGCCGGCAGGGATTCTCATGGAATGGATCTGTTCCACGCTCACCCGAGCCGGTTGTCTCTTGTCCAAATCCCGGTGACGGCCGGAGAGGATCCATGCGCTTGGATGGCTTTCCGGGTGTTTCGTGGAAGGATTGTACGAAAAAAATTAAGCAGACACTCCACGGAGGAAGAATATCATGAGCGGTACAATTTCCGAGATGATCGTTTTGCTTGTCATTGGTCTTGTGATTGCTGCAATTTGTATTGTTCCCGCTTCGAGAAGAAAAAGCAAAACAGAGACCGGCGATTCAGACCGGGAGAAAGATGGATCCCGGCCTGCCGCGGAGGAATCACGAAAACCGTCGAATCGCAATAGAAACAAGGATTGACGGGAGCTTTATTGCATCCAGGAGGGCAAGAATAAAGCGATCTGGGGGATAAAGATGAGAAGGAGTGCCGTGATCATCTGGGCTGCCAGCATTCGGAGTGCGCCTTGGAAGATGATATGGAGCGGCACGTCCCTGGCGACCCCCCCTACTACGTAGACATTGATGCCGACCGGAGGTGTGATGACCCCCATTTCCGTAACGAGGACGATAATCACGCCGAACCAGATCGGATCGAACCCCAGAGTGGTGACAACCGGGTAGAAGATAGGGATCGTCAGCATGATCATGGCAAGGCTGTCCATCAGGCAGCCAAGCACCAGATAGGTCAGGATGATCAAGCCGATTACGGCCCAAGGCGGAATCGGAAGCTGGGATACCCAGGCCCCCACCTCTGAGGGGATGGTGGTCACCGCCAGGAAGTGGCCGAACACCGTGGCACCGGCGACGACCACGAAAATCATGCAGGAGATTCGGGTCGTTTCGTTCAAGGCCGTCAGAAATCCTTTCCACGACAGGGTTCTCCCGACAACGGCGATCAGGATGGTTCCGAACGCCCCGACAGCCGCGGCCTCCGTTGGCGTGAACAATCCCGCAAAGAGGCCGCCCATCACCATGACAAACAGGATGAATGTTTCGATGACGCCGGCTAGGGACCGCAGTTTTTCCCGGATGCTGCATGGAGGAGCCTTTTCGTAAAGGCCGGGATTGATGCGTGTCCAAATCAGGATGGTGACGACGAACAAGAGGCTCAACAGGACTCCCGGCAGAACTCCTGCGGCAAAGAGCTTGCCGATGGACTGCTCGGTCATGACCCCGTAAACGATGAAAATTGTGCTCGGCGGAATCAGGATGCCCAGGCTTCCACCGGCGGCGACCACACCCGTCGCGAGCGCTGGATCGTACTTGTATTTTTTCATCTCCGGCAGGGCCACGGAGGCCATCGTCGCGGCCGTGGCGCTGGTGGATCCGCAGATCGCAGAGAATCCGGCACAGGCCCCGATCGTGGCGATGGCCAGGCCGCCTGGAAGGTGCCCGAGGAACTTGTGCGCGGCATTGAAAAGCCGGGTGCTCATGCCGGAGTGAAAGGCAATTTGGCCCATCAGGACAAAAAGAGGGATGACCGTCAGGTTGTAGGAACTGAACGTTGCAAAGAAATCCCGTGCGATGATGCTCAGCGAGGCATCCCAGGATACAAGATAGGCAAAGCCGACGAAGCCGACAATGCCCATGACGAAGCCGACCGGGATCTGCATGAACAGCAAGGCGATGAGAACAAGGAAAGCAAGGATGCCCGTCATGATCGGTGTCATTTTGCGAACCCTCTTCTCAAGAACAGAACCGCATCCACGATCAGCACGAGGCTCAGGAGACCGCAACCGGCGGACATGCCGAACACGAAGGGATGAATAGGCATCCCCACCGTCATCGAAACCTCTCCTGAATCAAAGAGTTCCATGGCGTAGAGGAAGGATTGCCAGGTTAGAAAAAGGAAGAAAGCGGCGCTTGCCATGTTTCCTATGGAGAGCAACCGGAACTGAGCCCTTTGCGGCAGCCTTTCCATCAGGATGTCGACCGCCACGTGGCCTCTCTGGACCGACGTGTAGGCCAGGGCGAATGAAACGGAGACCACGCCCAGAAATCCGACGAGGTCATACACTCCGGGAAGAGGCTTTCCGAAAAACCTCATGACGATATCGACGCAGGTCAACAGCATCATTGCCACCACGGCCGCCCCGGCAAGGTAGTTGATCCGGGTCATGGCATTTCCGATCGTGTCACGCGTATGCAACATAGGAAACCTCTTCATGATGAGGAAAAAGAAAACGTTCCGAGGAAGTCTTTCGGGAATCAGCCTGCAGTTCCGGCTCGGCACCGGCTGCAGGCATCAATAGATATAGAGGCGGGTGGAATGGCTTAAGCAGGAAGGATCAAGAATTTCAGAGTGGCGCATGCCCATTGTCATCCAAGTCTGTCTATTGTTGATGGATGACGCCTTTATATGAACGATGCATGTTTGTCAACAAGCCGGGATTCCGTTCCGGTTAGAATCGTTTCGGACAACAGGCTGGTTATTTCCCGTTTCTGTTGCGGAAATATTCAACGATTCCAGGCATAACCGAAATGATGATGATGGCTATGATTACGAGCGTGAAGTTTCGTTTCACGAACTCCAGATTGCCGAAAAAATAACCCCCCATGACGAAGATGAAGATCCAGGCAATTCCACCGATGACGTTATAACTGAGGAAACGCAGGTAGGACATGCTGCCGATTCCGGCCACGAAAGGGGCAAAGGTGCGGATAATGGGCATGAACCGCGCGGCGATAATCGTTACCCCTCCATATTTCTCATAGAACCGGTGCGTTCGATCGAGATATTCCCTTTTGAAGAAACGCGAGTCTTTCCTGGTGAAGACTTTTGGCCCTACATACTGGCCAATCGCATAGTTGACCGTATCGCCTCCTATGGCCGCCACGGCCAGGGACAAGAGAAGCCATGTGACGTCCAGGTCGCCCCTTGCGGCGAAAGTGCCCAGGCCGAACAGGAGCGAATCCCCCGGCAGGATGGGGGTTACGACCAGGCCTGTTTCGCAGAATACAATCAGAAACACGATGAGATACGTCCAGACACCAAACGTCTGGAGGACGTAGCTGATATGCCTGTCCAGGTGCAGGAACAAATCGACAAACTGAAGCAGCAGATCCATGGCGATTCCCATTACCTGAAAGCCCATGATCCCGAAAGGAGAATCTCATGCCAACGAATAGGCCACCATGATCAATTGGCGAGAGCGTTTGTTCGCATTCATGTCCCGAAACGACCTGCCGGTAACCCTCTACTTCGGCATACCGCCGGGACGGGTGATCGAAATCGGTATCCGGATTCAGATTTGACGGATGTTGTCCGAAAAGGAGGCCGGCCTATGAACAGTCGCATTCCAGTGTGGATGTGGGCAGTCATAAATAGAACGGGTGTGCTGGTTGTTGCATTTCCGGACCGGCAGACAGGAATCGAATGAAATCTCTTCGCGCTCTACCAAGAATAGAGTCTATTTTTTTCTGCCTGTATCATATCTTTTCCATGATGAGTTTTGTGACGCCTTTCTGGACGAAGCCGAGCTGTTTGGCCATCGCATAGGAGACATCGACGTCCCGGCCTTTGATGTAGGGTCCACGGTCGTTGATCATTCCTTCGGCGACCTTGCCGTTGTCAGGATTGGACAGCCGCACTTTCGTTCCCATGGGCAGTGTTTTATGGGCCAGGGTGTTTTTATGCATGTCGAAACGCTGTCCACTAGCCGTTTTCTTGTTGTGATGCTCCGCCCCATACCAGCTGGCGGTCACTTCCCCGCCGGCTTCGGGTTGGGCGGTCCGGACGGCCTGGGCAGCCTGGGTAATCTGGGCGGTCTGGGCGGTCTGGGCGGTCTGGGCAGTCTTGAGAGTTTGGATGTCCTGGACGGCCTGGGATGAAGGCGGATGGACGATCAGTTTCTGGCCGATCCGAATCATGTCCGGATTGGACAGACGGTTATCCCTGGCTATCTGGTAAGGGTTTATCTTGTATAACTTTCCGATCTTCCAAAGATTATCACCCTTCTGGACAATGTATTCGACCGGCTTGTTTCCGGCCGGGGCGGTTTTGGCCGAGTCCTGTGCCATGGCGGTCGTAAGCTCGGCCGAAAAAGAATTTGACGCTTTCCGTACAGACGCTTGCGTCCTGATTCCATTGAGGTTCTCTGCAACATTGCCAGTGGGTTTTATTTCCATCGTTCATCGGCCTCCCTTATGAAATCTTCATTGGCGTCAAAATTATGACTCCCTCGTTGTTCAGGAGAAAGCAGCGTCATGATTTTCTCCAGCGATATCGAGCATAAGTGTTTTGTGTTGCAACGGCGGACTTCATGACTACTCCTTCATTTTGCAATTGTAATGCCACCCATCCGTTCCCCGAAGAAACGCCGTCCTTTTTTGCATCATGACATGATCGTTATGAAATTCGTGAGGTTGGGTTGACTCGTTTTTTGAAGACAGGGCCATTGGGAAGGGCTTGGCCTTGTGTCTGCCTGGGTGGAACGGGAGATTACGGGGTGGGCAATCCGGTGCGGCGCCGGAGGCGCGCCCGGCGGTGGAGGAAGGCTGCCGTCTCCCCCTCCGCGCCGGAGCCGCAGGCGAGCCAGCACTCCACCACGGCGAGGGCCGCCGGGGCGTCTTTTTCGTTGTGCTCAAGGTCCTTGGCCAGCTCCTCCGCGGCGAAGGCGTCGCCGGGGTCGTCCCGCAGCATCTCCCGCCACAGGCTGGTGGCCTCGACTCGTCGCCGGGCCCGTTTGCAGAGGATCGACAGCTCCATCCGGGCCTCCCGGGAGGGCAGGCCCGTTCCGGTGCCCGCCAGCCGGCACAGGATCTCCTCCGCCCCCGCCAGCTCGCCCCGGTCGATCAGGAGTCGTGCCGCCGAGACGAGGTCCCGCGGATCGGCCGCCGGGGGCGGCTCCGGCAGGACCAGCTCCGACAGGTGGGCCGCCAGGGCCGCCAGGGAGAGGATATCCAGCCGGTTGTGCCGGAAGATGTCGCCCAGGAGCCGGCCGTCCCGCGTCCGGAGCCAGCGGAAATAGCGCTCCGGGATCTCGCTGCCCGGGAGGTCGTCTTCCCGGAGGAGTCCCAGCAGGGCCGCCTCCAGGGTCCCGAGCCGGCAGTTCTCCAGGCGCCGGCCCACGAGACGGCGGCTCGGGTGGAGAAGGTCCAGGTGCGGAAAGCCTTCCAGGGGGTTCGGGAGGCGGTTCATGACGAACCGGGCCGCCAGGAGGTTGAGGTCGAAGGCCTTGCCGTTGAAGGTGACCAGGGCCTTCCGCGACGCCGCCAGATCCGCCAGGTGGGCCAGGGCGGCCCGCTCCTCCGCGTAGTCCCGGAGGAAGATCTGCCGGAGGACGAAGCGTGACCCCTCGAACCAGCCCAGGCCGATCAGGAAGGCCACCGTGCCGGTCCCCCCGGCGAGTCCCGTCGTCTCCGTGTCGAGGAACAGCAGGTCTCCGATGTCCAGGGCGGCCATATCCCGAACGTTGCCCAGGATAGCCGCCCGGGCCATGTCGAGGCCCGAAAGGTCCGCCACGCGCCGGTGGCCGTGGCAGGCCCCGCCGCTGACGTCCTCGCGGACCACGAAGAAGGTGCCGTGGGGCGTTTCGATCTCTTCACCGGAGACGACCTCGCCGAGGGGCGGGAACCGGTCCTTTCGGACCGGCTGCGGTTCCCGGCGCCGGCCCATGATCTCCTCGATCCGGCGCCTCAGCTCCGAGATTTCGGGCTTCTCCGGCCGCGGAGGGGCGGGCGTTTCGCCGGTCAGGCGCTGGAGGCGGTTGCGGACGCTCATGCCATCTCCAGGAGCCGGTTCACGACCGTGAGGGCCACCTCCTTGGCGCGATTGCCCACCTCGAGGGTGGGGCCCACGCAGGAGGGGCAGCCGTGGAGGCAGGGACAGGAGGAAAGGAGGGCCTGCGCCGATCCCAGGAGCCGCCGGTGCTCCGCGTAGAGGAGGTCCGAGAAGCCGATCCCGCCGGGATAGGCGTCGAAGAGAAAGACCGTCGGGTCGAAGGCGTCCTCCCGGGCGGGCTCCACCGCGTCGGCCCCCGGGGGAGACGACGTGATCACGCGGCCGCCCCCGGTGTGCCGGACGAACCACTCGCCGCTCTTGTCGCCGATGCAGCGGTCGATGTCGTGGAGGTCCGCCATCAGGAGCATCGCCGCCAGGTGGTGGAGGCCGTAGGCCAGCCCCGTCAGGCCGTCGATGATCTCCTCCCGCGAGTAGGGCAGGGCCTCCAGGAGGTCCCGGGGGATGGTGAACCAGTAGCCCGTGGTGTGCATGTCCCGCTCGGGCAGGTGGACGTCCCCGAATCCCAGGTTTTCCGAGGTGTAGAACTTGATCTTCTTGTAGCCCACGACCTTCCGGACCACCTGGACCTCCCCGTGCTCGACGATGGCGCTTCCCTCACGCTTCTCCACGAACCGGTCGATGACCCGGACGTTCGTGTAGGTCATGGCGTCGGTGAAATAGTCCACGTCCACCTTCCGCACGTAGGCCTTCTTGCCCGGCAGGTCGAGGCGGTCCACCTGGTAGGGCTGGGACTCGACCATGTAGATGGCCCCCTCGTGAAGGGCCGTGAAGGCCCCGTCCCAATCCACTTCGGCGATGATCCGCGGGTTTCCCTGCTCGCTGGCGTCGACCACCACCACGTTTTCCGGGTTGATGCTCCGGAGGCTCACCTCGTCGGCTGGATAGCTCTCAGCGGACCAGTGCCACCGCTCTCCCGCCTGGTGGAGGACCCCCTTCTCCGTCAGGTAGTCCAGGAGCTCTTCGATGTTCTCCCGGCCGAAGTGCTCCCCCCGCTCGAAGGGCAGCTCGAAGGCGGCGCTCTTGAGGTGGTGGAGGAGAATCAGCAGGTTGTCCGGGTTGATGCGGCAGTGCTCCGGGGAGCGGGAAAAGAAGTAGTCCGGGTTCTCGGCGATGAACTGGTCCATGGGGGCGCTTCGGGCGATCAGGACCGCCAGGCTCCAGCCGGCCCGCCTGCCCGCGCGGCCCGCCTGCTGCCAGGTGCTGGCGACGGAGCCCGGGTAGCCGGACATGATGCAGGCCTCCAGGTCCCCGATGTCGATGCCCAGTTCCAGGGCGTTGGTGCTGACGACCCCCATGACCTCGCCGCTCCGGAGGCCCGCCTCGATCTGCCGCCGCAGGTTCGGCAGGTAGCCGCCCCGGTAGCCCGTGACGAAGGTGTCCGGCAGGGGTTTTCCCTTTTTGAACCGGTCCTTCAGGTAGCGGGTGAGGACCTCCACGTTGAGGCGGCTGGTGGTGAAGACGATCGTCTGGATCCGCTCCTCCACGAGGCTCCCCGCCAGGTTCCGGGCCGGCGTGAGGGCCGACTGGCGGATGCCCAGCTCCCGGTTCACGATGGGCGGGTTGTAGAGGATGAAGGTCTTGGCCGCGGCGGGGGCGCCGCTCTCATCGAGGAGCGTCACCGGCCGCTCCAGGACCGCCTCGGCGTGCTCCCGCGGGTTGGCCACCGTGGCGGAGCAGAAGATGAACACCGGGTCCGCGCCGTAGAACCGGCAGATGCGGACGAGGCGGCGGATCACGTTGGCCAGGTGGGAGCCGAAGATGCCCCGGTAGACGTGAAGCTCGTCGATCACGACGAACCGGAGGTTCATGAAGAGTTTCTGCCACTTCGTGTGGTGCGGCAGGATGCCCGCATGGAGCATGTCGGGATTCGTCACGACCACGTGGCCCTGTCGGCGGATGGCCTGCCGGGCGTCGTCGGGGGTGTCCCCGTCATAGGTGAAGGTGCGGATGTCCTCCCGGAGGTCCGTAATCAGGCCGTGGACTTCGTGCATCTGGTCCTGGGCGAGGGCCTTCGTGGGGAACATGTAGAGGGCCCGGGTCTCCGGCTCCTCGAGGATCCGCTGGAGGACCGGCAGGTTGTAGCAGAGGGTCTTGCCGCTCGCCGTGGGTGTCACGAGGACGATGTCTTTCCCCTGGCGTACCAGGTCGACCGCCTGGCCCTGGTGGCTCCAGAGGCGGCGCATGCCCCGGGCCTCCAGGACGGACCGGAGGCGGGGGTGGACCCAGCCTGGGTAGTCGACGTACCGGGCCTCCCGGGCGGGGATCCGCTTCAGGGCCGAGACGTTCTCCATGAAGCGCCGGTTCTTCTCCAGGCGCGACAGCCATTCATCGAGGGTGAGTCTGCTCATGGGGTTACCTGTTATCCGCACGAAAAGGGGACGGATTTCTCGGGGGCTGTCACGGGGGATGCCGCCATGCCGCCGCAGGCCGGGAACGGGGACAGATTCGAAGTCTGTTTCCATTTCCGGGTTTAAGCCTGTCCCCTTTTACGGCATTTGGGGGCGGATTTCAAATCCGTCCCCGTTTTCCCCCATCGGGTGTCCGGCCGGCCTCCCGCTTTATCCTGCAGGGACGCGGGGAGGATACCACAACGGGCCGATCCGGCAAGGCCCTATTCTCCGTTTCGCCCCGGAGAGCACCCGGACGGAAGGGACGCCCGGCGTTGACATTTTCGACGCCTGTGTTAGAGTTCCTCCGTTTTTATCCCGCCCATCCAGGAGATCCGCATGAAAATCGACGTGAAAAAAGGAAATCTCGAACGGTTCGTCACGCCCGCCACGGCTGTATTCCTGTTCGAGGGCGAGGAGCCTGCCGGGTCCGCAACCCTTCTCGACAGGACTTCCGGGGGGCTCGTAACCGAACTGCTGAAAGCCGGGGATTTCAAGGGCAAGCTCCACGCAACGGCGCTTCTTTACCCCGGGAAGGCCCTGCCGGCCCGGCGGCTCATCCTGGTCGGCCTGGGGAAGAGGAACGATGTCACCATCGACCGCATCCGGGGCGCCTTCGCCGCGGCCGCCCGGGAGGCCCGGAGGCTGGACGCGAAGGACTTCGCCGCGTCCACGGACATCGGCCTGCCGGAGGAGAAGCCGGAGCGGATCGCCGCGGCGGCGGTTGAAGGGGTCCTTCTTGGCCTCTATCGCTACCTGCCATACAAGACCGTTGATCGGGAGGAATTCCGGGAGCTTCGATCTTTCACCATCGTCGAGGCCGACGGGGCGCGCGGGAAGGCCCTGCGGAAAGCGGCGGCCGAGGCGGAGGCGGTCTCCCGGGCCGTCTGCTTCGTGCGGGACCTCGTCTCCGCGCCGGGTAACGACATGACCCCCGACCGCATGGCGGAAGAGGCGAAGAAGATGGCGACCGGCCGCGGGCTGGCCGTGAAGGTTCTGGATGAGCCGGCGATGCGGAAGCTGGGCATGAACGCCCTCCTGGGGGTGGCCCGGGGCAGCGCCCAGCCGCCCCGGCTGATCGCCGTCGAGTACCGGGGAGGGAAGAAGGGGGCGGCCCCGGTGGTCCTGGTGGGCAAGGGCATCACCTTCGACAGTGGCGGCATCTCCCTCAAACCCGCGGAAAATATGGGCGAGATGAAGGACGACATGGCCGGAGGAGCCGCCGTCCTCGGGGTGCTGCAGGCGGTGGCGGACATCGGCCTGCCGTTGAACGTGGTCGGCCTGGTGCCGGCGGTGGAGAACCTGCCCGACGGAAAGGCCTACCGGCCCGGGGATGTGCTCACCACCCATTCGGGCCAGACCGTGGAGATCATGAGCACCGACGCGGAGGGACGGCTGATCCTGGCGGATGCCCTGTCCTACGCCCGGAAGCGGTACCGTCCGGCGGCGGTCATCGATCTGGCCACCCTGACGGGGGCCTGCGTCATTGCCCTGGGGGATCTCGGGATGGGCCTCTTCGGGACGGACGCGGACCTGAACGCCCGGATCCGGGCCGCCGCGGCGGAGACGGGGGATCTGGTCTGGGAAATGCCCCTCTGGGACGAGTATGTGGAGCTGATCAAGAGCGACATAGCGGACTGGAAAAACACCGGCGGTCGCAGCGGCGGGGCCATCACGGCGGCCCTTTTTCTGAAACAGTTCGCCGGTGAGGGACCCTGGGCGCATCTGGATATCGCCGGAGCTTCCTGGCTGAAGAAGGACCGGCCCTGGACACCCAAGGGTGCCTCGGGAGTCGGCGTCCGCCTGATGGTCGAGGTCCTGAAGCGCTGGAGCGCACCCGCGTGAGCACCGCCGGGGATCCTATCCTGAAGATCGAAGGGCTCGCGACCTATTTTGAGACGGCCCGGGGGACCGTCCGGGCGGTGGACGGCGTCGACCTGTCTGTCCGTTCCGGGGAGACCGTGGGCATCGTCGGCGAATCCGGATGCGGGAAGACCGTCCTGGCCCTCTCGATCCTCCGCCTTGTGCCGCCGCCGGGCCGGATTGCCGCGGGCCGCATCGTCTTCGGAGGCCGCGATCTCCTGGTCCTTCCGGAGGAGGAGATGCGGCGCATCCGGGGCCGGGAGATCTCCATGATCTTCCAGGAGCCCATGACCTCCCTCAACCCCGTCTTCCGCGTGGGCGACCAGGTGGCGGAGGTCCTGGAGATCCACGAGGGATTGCCGCGGCGGAAGGCCCTGGAGCGGGTCACGGAGGTCTTCCGGCTGGTCGGAATCCCATCCCCGGAGACGCGCATCCGCGACTATCCGCATCAGCTCAGCGGGGGACTTCGCCAGCGGGTCATGATCGCCATGGCCCTGTGCCTGAAGCCCCGGTTGATGCTGGCCGACGAGCCGACCACCGCCCTGGACGTGACGATCCAGGCCCAGATCCTGGATCTTATCAAGCGGCTCAAGGAGGAGACGGGGACGTCCGTACTGCTGGTCACCCACGACCTGGGAGTCGTCGCCGAGGCGGCCCAGTTCGTGGCGGTCATGTACGCCGGGATCATCGTCGAATACGGCCCCGCAGGGGACGTCTTTGCCTCTCCGCACCACCCATATACGGTGGGCCTCCTCGCCTCGGTTCCACGGGGGCGGGGCGGGGACGGCGGGCGCCTTCCCGCCATCGCCGGCACAGTGCCCTCCCTCGACGAGTTGCCTGCTGGATGCCGCTTCTCCGGCCGCTGTCCCGACGTCATGGAGATCTGCCGTCGGGAGGAGCCCGCCGTGACGGAGCCGGCGCCGGGCCGAAGCGTACGCTGCTGGAAATTCTCATGAGCGGGAGGGCTGCGGATTCGATGGAACAGCGGAGGTTGCCGGAGGCGCTGGTGGACATCCGGGAACTCCGGAAGGGGTATCCCGTGCGGGGCGGATTCCCGGGACGGCACGGAACGGTTCGGGCGGTGGACGGTGTGTCCCTCCGGATCCGGCGCGGGGAGACCCTGGGTCTGGTCGGGGAATCGGGCTGCGGGAAGTCCACCCTGGGACGGCTTCTTCTCCGCCTGGAGGAGCCCACGGCGGGCCGGATCCTCTTCGAGGGGAAGGACATCTCCTCCCTGGACGGCGCAGCCCTGCAGGCGTATCGCCGCCGGGTCCAGATCATCTTCCAGGATCCCTATTCATCCCTCAATCCCCGCATGTCCGCGGGCGCCATCATCGGTGAGCCCCTGGCGGTTCACGGTACGCCGGCGGCGGAAATTCCCGGGGAGGTGGAGCGCCTTGCGGAGATGGTGGGCCTTTCCCGGGAGCAGACGACCCGGTATCCCCACGAGTTCAGCGGCGGGCAGCGGCAGCGGATCGGCGTCGCCCGGGCGCTGGCCCTCCGGCCCGACCTGATCGTGGCGGACGAGCCCGTCTCGGCCCTGGACGTATCCATCCAGGCGCAGATCCTCAATCTCCTGAAGGATCTCCAGGAGCGGTTCGGGCTTTCCTACCTGTTCATCACCCACGATTTCGGAGTCGTGCGCTTCATGAGCGACCGCATCGCCGTCATGTACCTGGGGCGGATTGTCGAGTTGATCGGAAACGAGAGCCTGGACAGCCATCCGCTGCATCCCTACACGGAGGCACTGCTGTCGGCCGTGCCCGCGCCGGACCCGGCAAGCCGGCGGATGCGGATCGTCCTTCCGGGAGACCCCCCCAGCGCCGTAGATCCCCCGCCGGGCTGCGTGTTTCATCCCCGCTGCCCCCGGCGGATGGAGGTCTGCAGCCGGGAAGTGCCCGTCCTGGCCGGGCGGGACAACGGGCATCCCACGGCCTGCCATCTGTTCGGAATCGCGGACGGGGACCCGTCCCTCTGAAGGAGGAAGCATGAAGGAAGAGAGCGTTGTTTTCCCCTCCGGGGGCATCCGGATCGAGGGCCGGCTGGCCCGGAGCGAAGGAAACCGGGCTGTCGTGATCTGCCACCCTCACCCGCAGATGGGAGGCAGCATGGACAACAACGTCGTGGAGACCCTGGTCGTTGCTTACGGCGGCGCCGGATTCACGACCCTCCGCTTCAATTTCCGGGGCGCCGGACGCAGCGGAGGATCCTACGACGAGGGCCGGGGCGAGCGGGACGACGTCCTGGCGGCGGTTGCCTTCCTGGCAGGGGAGGGCTTCGGAAACACCGAACTGGCGGGCTATTCCTTTGGCGCCTGGGTGATTTCCAGGGTCCTGGCGGTTCCGGGAATGGCCTTTCCGTCCGTCTTCGTTTCGCCACCCGCGGGATTCATGGAGTTCGATTTCAGCGGTTGGCCGGGGAACGTCCGGCTCGTGACGGCCGGAGACCGCGATCCCTATCTCGATCAGACGCTCGTCCGGGCGGAAGCCCGCCGGGCCGGGGCGGACTTCGAGATCATCCCGGGGGCCGATCACTTCTACATGGGGAAGGAGCGTCTCCTTCTGGATATCGTCCGGAAACGGCTGTCCCTTTCCTGACGCGGGTCCGCAGCGTTCGGAAAAGCCGGTGCCGCCGGGGTGAAAAAATGTTGCATTTTTGTTTTATCGGTGATACGGCACAAAACACCGGTCGCGATGACAGGGTTTTCATAGGGTATCTCTAACGCCGGCGTGAAGGTTTTGTAGTGATTCAAGTTTTTCGCTTTTTTTAGGTCACGGGCTGCCCGCAGACGGCTGCGGGAAGACGTGGCCTTTTTTTTTTCCACCGGTGGGTGGGGGGATTTCGTTTGAAAGGAGGGAAGTACTTTGGCACAGGGTAAGGTGAAGTGGTTCAACGAGAAGAAGGGGTATGGCTTCATCGAGAACGATGAAGGCGGTGACGTGTTTGTTCATTACAGCTCCATTCAGTCTACCGGTTTCAAGACGCTCCAGGAAGGCCAGCGAGTGGGCTTTGAAATCGAGCAGGGCAAAAAAGGCCCCGCTGCCGTGAAAGTCCAGCCTATATAAAGCAGGCGGAATTCTAAGAGAGATGCCCCGGCTTAGCCAGCCGGGGCATTTTTTTTGGGCGGGCTGTTGAAAAGCGGCCGTCTGCGGCGTTGCCCTCGTCCTTCGCCGCTCGACGTACGAAGAGTACGCCTCGCGGCTCATGACTTCGAGCGCCTTGCATCCGACCCCTTTTGAACAGCCCGCCACGCTTCTGCATTTCCCCCTTTTTTTATAGAGAATCAGACGCGGATGGGAGGCTGGCATGTGGGAGAGAAGGCTTCCCTCGCGCTCAGAAGCGTTTTTTCGACCCTGCATCGTCTCGCTCCGCTGCAAAGTCATAACTCGCGCCTGGGGGCGCTCAGACAGATGACTTTGCGGGCGCTGCGCTGCGACGGCAGGGTGCCCCGAAAAAGCCGCTATTCGCGCTCCGGGAAGCCCCCTCTCCCCGACGGACGTTCGCGGGGGCGCGACCGGGGGTTTCCAGAGGAGCAATGGGAACATCCCTGCCGGAAGCCAGTAGCGGGCTGTTCAAAAACGCCAGGATGCAAGGCCCCCGAAATCCTGAGCCATGAGTCTTACCCTTATCGGTACGTCGAATGGCGAAGGATGAGGGAAACGCCGCAGACGGGTGTTTTTCAACAGCCCGTGCGGAAAAACGGCCGCGACAGCGGCAGCCCCCGTGGCAGCCCCCGCGCCGATACGTTGAATACAAAGGGAAAGGGGAGCCGGCTTGGCAGGAAAGAAAAGAATGAAGAAAGAGGGACGGGCTTGAAATCCGAATCCTTTTTCCCCTCGCTTCCTCAAACGGCGGCGGCTTCCCGGAACGAGCGGATCTCGCGGAGCGCCCGGTGGCGGATGATAAAGAATGCCACGACACTGGAGAGCGGCTGGGCCAGCCAGACCCCGCTCACCCCGAAGAACGGCGGCAGGATGATCAAGAGCGGCACCAGGAGCAGCATATCCCGGATGAACATGAGCCACATGGCCGTCGATCCCTTCCCGAGGCCGATGAACATGTTGATCCACACCAGCGCCGGGGCGATGATAACCATGGCGGAAACGAAAATCCGGAGCGCCGGCACGGCCATCGCCATGAGGCGCGGATCGGTCGAGAACAGGCCGAGGACCTGCGGTGCCAGGATTTCGATCAGCAGGAAGGACGCCACTGCCAGGATGAGGGAAAACCGGGTGGCCTCCCGCACCGTTTCGATCAGCCGTTCATAGCTACGGGCGCCGGCACTGAAGCCGACCATGGGCATCACGCCATGCCCCACCCCGAAGAGGAGCATCATCACCACGCCGTTCACCCGGAAGCACATTCCCAGCGTCGCCAGGGCCTCGTCGCCGAAGGGGGCAAGGGCGTGGTTGAAAACAACGATGACGGCGCTGACGACGAAGTTCATGATGATGGACGGGAATCCGGTCTGGAAGATGGACCGGAGAATCCCCGGGTCCGGCAGGAGCAGGCTCCGGTCGAGACGGTACCTGGACGACCGGAGGCTGATGAAATAGAGGGACAGCAGTGCCGCCGCGGACTGGGAGATGACAGCGGAGTACGCGGCGCCACGGATTCCCATGGCCGGGATGGGTCCCCAGCCCAGGATGAATATCGGATCCAGGACCATCCCGATAGCGGAGAAGACGAGGACGACGTGCATGGACAGGTTCGGTCTTCCCTCGGCGCGAAGCAGGTTGTTCACCATCATGAAAAACAGGACGCAGGGGGAGGTGAAGATCACGATGGTCAGGTAGCTTCGGGCCATGGGCAGGATGTCGTCGGAGGCGCCGAACAGCCGGAGCAGGCCGTCGGGGTTGGCGAGGGTCAGGATGATCAGCAGGGTCCCGAACGCGAAGGTGAGCAGGAAAACCTGACCCGCCGTCTTCCGGGCCGCCTCCAGGTTTCCCGCCCCGAACATGCGGGCGGCGTAAGAGCCGGCTCCGACACCGGTGCCGACGCCGAGGGCGGCCAGGATCATCTGGACCGGGAAGTTCACCGTCAGGGCCGCCACTGCCTGGTGGCTCGTCCGGGCGAGCCACAGCGTGTCCATGAGGTTGTAGAGGGCCATGGACAGCATGGCGGCCATGGAGGGCCAGCTCATCCGGAGGAGAAGGGGAAGAATGGGGCCGCGGCCCAGATCCAGGCTTTTGTCCGTCATAGGGGAACGATCCGCCCCTGGAATTGTAAAATGGGGGAATTCCTGCTAACACGCAGGCGCGGCCACTTCAAGACAATTTCACGGCCGTTGCCCGGCGGGGGGCAGCCGCCGCAGCAAGCGCCTTTCCGCGCCGTTGCAGTTGAATCGGGATCCCGGGTGCCGTCGCCTCGTCCAGGCCTTCCAGGGCAACCCGGGAGGCACGGGAAGCCCATCCATGTCAGCGGGACCGAATTCCCGGAGTTGAGCCATGAACGCGCAAAGGACAAACCTGATTGTCATCGTCGGTCCCACCGCATCCGGGAAGACGCGCCTTGCCGCCCGCCTGGCCCGGAAGACCGGCTCGGAGGTGATCTCCGCGGACTCCCGGCAGGTCTACCGGGGCCTGGACATCGGCTCCGGAAAAGACCTCGGGGACTACCTCGTCGACGGCGTCCCGGTTCCGTACCATCTGATCGACATCGCCGATCCCCGGGAAGAGTTCAGCGTCTTCTCCTACCAGCGGGCGTTTCGCGACTGCTTCGCGGAGCTGTCCCGGCGGGGGATCGTGCCCGTTCTGGCCGGCGGGACGGGGTTGTACATCGAGGCGGTCCTCCGGGACTACCGCATGGAAGAGGTCCCCGAGAATCCGGAGCTGAGGCGGGAACTGGCGGACATGAGCGAAGGGGAGCTGGCGGAGATGCTCCGCTTTGCCAATCCCCGGCTGCACAACACAACGGACCTGACGGACCGTGCGCGTCTTCTGCGGGCCATCGAGATCGCACGCCACCGGACGGATGCCCCGGCGGAGCCGGGACCCATCCTCCGTCCCCTGGTCGCGGGAGTGCGTTGGGACCGGGCGGTCCTCCGGAGCCGAATCGCCAGGCGCCTTGAGGAACGCCTGGCGGGGGGACTGGTCGAGGAGGTGCGGCGGCTCCGGGAATCGGGCGTCTCACAGGAGCGGCTCTACGCCCTCGGCCTCGAGTATCGCTACATCAGCCTCCACCTGGCCGGGGATCTTCCGTATGAAGCGATGGTCCGGACCCTGAATACGCGCATCGGCCAGTTCGCGAAGAGGCAGGAGACGTGGTTCCGGGGCATGGAGCGCCGGGGTGTCCCGATCCGCTGGATCGACGGGGACGACTACGACACGCTCAGGGACCTGGTGATGGCGGCCGTGCCATGAGCATGTCCCGGACGGTCCGGCGCTACCTCGACGGCTGGGCGGAAAAGCCCCTGCACCCTTTCCTGGCTGGCTCCCTGGACGGCCTCTCCCGGGCCGTGGTCATCCCGGCCCTGGCGGAGCGGGACTCCCTTTTCACGACACTGGCGGACCTGGCGTGCCAGCCGGAGTCGGAACTGGCGCACACGCTGGTCCTAGTGGTGGTGAACAACCGCGCTCCCTCCATCGACGATCCGCCGGATATCCGGAACAACCGGGAGACCCTGGAGATCCTGGCCGCCGTCATTGCCGGGACGGATGTGAAACCGGCGGCCGGGGGACCGGGGCTCAACGAGAGCCTCGCCTGCATACGGCGGAGCGCCCTCCGGCTGGCCGCCGTCGACGCCTCCTCCCCGGGATTCGAGATCCCCGACCGGGACGGCGTCGGCCTGGCCCGCAAGATCGGCCTCGACCGCGCCCTGTCCGTCCTCGACATGAGCCGGGGGGATCCGTCCTTCCTCGTCTGCCTGGACGCCGACAGCCGGGTGGACCCGGGCTACCTGTCCGCCGCCGGCGCCTTCTTCGCCCGGGGGGAGGCCCCCGGGGCCGTCGTCGATTTTGCCCACCAGGAGGCGGAAGACCCGGTTCTGCAGGAGGCCATCCTGCGCTACGAGCTGTTTCTCCGCGCCTATGTTCTTGGCCTGCGCCGGGCCGGCTCTCCCTATGCCTTTCACACGGTCGGCTCCACCATCGCCTGCTCGGGCGAGGCCTACGCCGCCGTCCGGGGCATGAGCCGGCGCCGGGCCGGGGAGGACTTCTACTTCCTCAACAAGCTGGCCAAGCTGGGGCCCGTCGGCCGCATCGGCGGAACCGTCGTCCGTCCCTCGCCCCGGCCGTCGCTCCGCGTTCCCTTCGGGACCGGCCGCCGCATGGCCCGCGTGCTCTCCGGCGAAGAGTCCGCTGCCGGGAGCCTGTATGCGCCGGAGATCTTCCGGATCCTCCGGGAATGGATCCGCCTGGCGGAGGAGAGCCCGGACCGCTCCGGGGAGGACCGTCTCGCCGAAGCCCGCCGGATCCATCCGGCTCTGGGCCGCTTTCTGGAGGAGCAGGCCTTCCCCGGGGCCTGGGAGAAGATCCGCCGCCAGGCGCCCGGGCCGGCCCATCTGCGGCGCCAGTTCCATGGCTGGTTCGATGCCTTCCGCACCCTCCGGGCCGTTCATGCCCTTCGGGACGGGGGCCTGCCGAACGTCCCCCTTCTCGAGGGGGTGGAGCGGCTTCTGCAAGGGACGGGCTGTCCGGATGCGGCGGCCCGGCGGGAGGAGACCGGGAAGACGGCCGTCGCCGAACTGCTGGCAGTCCTCAGGGAGAAAGACCGGGAGTCATCGGAGCCGCGCCGTTTCCTTCCTTGACGGCGCTCGTTCTTTTCGCATATACAACGGAAAATTTTTACAATTTCAGCGAACCGGCGGCTGCTGCCGCCGGCGCCGGGCAAGGGGAAGACCCCGCCGGAGGAGGAAGGTTTTTCATGAAACGTATGGTGTATGCGTTCTGTTCCGTCTTGCTGATTTTCGTGATCCTGGTGGCTCCGACCGGCTGCGCCAAGGAAGACAAACCCAAGGAGACGGCCGCCGCGCCCCAGCAGGCCCCGGCTCCGCCCCCCATCCCCCTGCCCGGTGCGGCGGGACTGGAGTCTTCCACCGCGTTGACGGCGGCGCCTTCCGTACCGTCCGACGTGGTGATCGAGGTGGACGGGACAAGGCTCACGGATGGCCAGATCGATGCCATCGTGAAGAAGCGGCTGGCCAGTGTGAAGGAAAAACTCACGGCCGAGAAGAGGAAAAAGCTCCGTGACGATATGCGCAAGCGCATTGTCGACGACTTCGTCACCCGCACGCTTCTGGCCAACGAGATCAAAAGACGGAACCTGAGTGCCTCCGACAGGGAGATCAGCGATGCCATCGAGCAGGTCAAGGGAACCCTGCAGCCGGGGACGACCCTCGAGGACCTCATGAAGCAGAGCGGAACGACACAGGCCCGGCTCCGGGAAGAAATCGCCTTCGGCGTCAAGCTGGACAAGCTCGTGCAGAGCAGCATGGGCAAGCAGGGGAAACCCACCGACAAGGAGATCGCCGCCTTCTACGAAAAGAACAAGAAGACCTTCACCATCCCCGAATCGGTGAGGGCACGCCACATCCTGATCGCCAAGTCGACCGGCGACGACGAGAAGACGAAGGCGGAGAAGAAGGCAAAGGCGGAGGACATCCGCAAGCAGCTCCTCGCCGGGGGGAACTTCATGGAGCTGGCCAAAAAGCACTCCGACTGCCCCAGCAAGGAGCACGGCGGCGATCTGGGAGAGTTTCCCAGGGGCCAGATGGTGAAGCCATTCGACGATGCCGCCTTTTCGCAGAAGGTCAATGAGATCGGCCCGGTTGTCGAGACCGACTTCGGCTACCACGTCATCCAGGTCCAGGAGCACAACGCCGTGAGGCCCATGCCCCTGGAGAAGGTGAAGGACCGGGTGTCCCTCTACCTGGAGCACCAGAAGAAACAGCAGGCCCTCGTCTCCCTGGTCAAGAAACTCCGGGAGAAAGCGAAAATCGTCCTTTACAAGCCGGTATAGCGCGAAAGGAGGTCAGGCCATGCGACACCGCCAGGCGGGGAAGATCCGTGACGGGCTGTGGTACCTGGGGCGGGAGGAGTCGGGTTGTTATTTCCTGAAGGGACGGGAAGGGGCCGTCCTGATCAACGGCGGCCTGGCCCATATCCTGCCCGACGTCCTGGCCCAGATGGAGGCGTTCGGCCTTGATCCGGGGAACCTGACGAAGATCCTGATCCTCCACTCCCATTTCGACCACATCGGCGTCGTTCCCTGGTTCAAGCGAAACTGGCCGGGAATCGAGGTGTGCGCCTCCGGACCCGCCTGGGACATCCTGGCCATGCCGAAGGCCATCGGCATCGCCAACACCTTCACAGGGATGGCGGCCCGGATGGCCGGGGCGGAAAACGGTCTCGAAGGCCGCGATTACGAGTGGCGGGACGACATCCGGGGAGCGGCGCTGAAGCAGGGGGACCGGATCGACCTGGGCGGCGTCGCCCTGGAGATATACGAGACGCCCGGGCACACGAATTGCTCCATCACCGCCTGGGAGCCCGACGCGAAGGCCCTCTTCGCCTCCGATGCCGTCGGCATCCCCTACCGGGACACGGCGTTCCCCTCGGCGAACACGAACATGGCCCAGTACCTGGTCAGCCTGGAGAAGCTCCGGCCTCTGCCGGTGGCGATTGTCGGGGCGGACCACTACGGCTATGTCACGGGCGACGAGGCGGCCGGATTCGTCGCCGCGACCGACCGGGAGGCCCGGAAGCTCGACGCGGAGATGCGGGAGATCTTCCGGAGCAGCGGAGGCGACGTCGAGACCGCGGCGAAGGCCATGAACGCACTGTTCTTCCAGCGGTGTCCCGATTACTTCATCGCCCCGGAGATTCTCGAGGGGGTCTTCAAGCAGATGATGAAGTACATCGCCAAGTCCTTGTAAGAAAGCGAAGCGACCTGGAAAAGAGGGGGCGGATCCGGAATCTGCCCCCTTTCCATCCCGAAACAACACGGGGACGGATTTCATACCTGTCCTCTCTTCAGGAGAAAGCCATGACCGAAGAGCAGCACATCCATGGTGCGGAAGAAGCGAATGCGGCGGAGGAAACAGGGGGGGGCGACGATCGGCAGCGCGTCCGGGTAAACCAGAAGAACCTCTACCGGGAGGAGACCTTCTCGGACCTCCAGGTGGCGGTGATCCGGCAATTGTCGCCGGTGAAGCCCAACGGCGAGACGGACAAGACCCGGAAGGTCCTCTTTGCCGGGCAGACCCAGATCATGACCCCGCAGGGGCCGCTTCCGATCCAGTTTCCCATCGACGCGAAGAACCTCCAGCAGGCCCTGGACATGTTCCCGGAGGCGATGGAGGCCTACGTGGAAGACCTGATGGCGCAGGCCCGGGAGATGCAGCGCCGGGAGTCTTCCCGGCTCATCGTTCCGAACCAGCCGGGCGGAGACAGCCGGATCATCCGGTAATCCCGGGCGGGGGAGCCTGTCCGCCGGGGTCACTCATAGCCCAGTTCGATCAGGCGCTCCTCCGTGATGCCGAGGAAGTGAGCCACCTCGTGGACAACGGTGATCTCGATCTCTTCCTCCAGCTCCTCCAGGGTCCAGCACATCTCCTCCAGGGGCTCCTGGAAGATGAGAATCGAATCCGGGTAGAGGGGAGGGTAGGTGGCCGAGCGCTCCATCAGGGAGGCTCCCTGGTACACTCCCAGGAGGGGATAATCCGGGGGGAGGTCCATCTGCCGGAGGAGCTCCCGGGACGGACGCTCCTGGACGGAGATCATCATGTTGTCCAGGTGCTGCCGGATCTCCTTGGGAATCCGGCGGATCGCCCGCTGTACGGCCTGGTCGAATTCGCGCTTTGACAGTCTCATTCCCTTCCCCCCTGGGCCGGCCGTCTCCACCGGCGCGGCCGCGCATGCACGGCCATCATACCACGGCTTCCGGGGCGAGGAAACCCCCTGCCGCCGGCCAGAACGGCGCGGGGCACCCGGCGGAACCGCCCGCCTCGACAAGCCCGTCGATCCATACTATGATGATGCGGCACTCCATCGGAGCATCTGCCATGGCCCGTTTCCGCCGGGGAATGTCTCCCGCGGTCCTGACGGCTTTCCTGATCGTTGCTGTGATCCGTCCCGCAGCGGCCGGACCCATGCCCGGAATGCCCGCCAAGGACGGAGCTCCGACGGCGCCGGTCCGGGATGTCCGGATTGTCCGGGAACATCCCCACGATCCGGAGGCCTTTACGCAGGGCCTGCTGTTCCATGGCGGTTTCCTCTACGAGAGCACAGGCCTTCGGGGCCGATCCAGCCTGAGGAAGACGGCCCTTGAGAGCGGTGCCGTCCTCAGCATCCGGCGGCTGCCGGAAGACCAGTTCGGCGAGGGGCTGGCCCGCTTGGGGGAGCGCCTCATCCAGTTGACCTGGCGGTCCGGGGTGATCCATGTCTACGACCGGAAGACCTTCCGCCTCCTGGCCTCGGTTGCATATCCCCGGGAGGGATGGGGTCTGGCGTGCGACGGGAAGCGGCTCGTCGCCAGCGACGGAACGGACCGTCTTTATTTTCTCGATCCACGGACCTTCCGGACGCTCCGCTCCATCGCGGTGACCGACCGGGGGCGCCCGGTCGACCGGCTCAACGAGCTGGAATGGGTGGAAGGCCGGATCCTGGCAAACGTCTGGGAAAGCGACCGCATCGCCCGCATCGATCCGGACTCGGGCCGGGTGGAGGAATGGATCGACCTGGCGGTGCTGCGGGAGAGGCTCCGGGGGACGCCCGCCGGAGCGGCCAACGGGATCGCCTGGGATGCGGCGCGGCGCCGGCTCCTGGTGACCGGAAAAAACTGGCCCCTGCTGTTCGAGGTGATCATGGACGAAACGGACAGGTAACAGACCATGCCGCAGGACCTGATGTCGGACATCCTGATCATTTTCGGCCTCTCCGTGGGGGTTCTTTTTCTTTTCACAAAGATCCGCGTCCCCGCCCTGGTGGGCTTCATCTTCACGGGCATGCTTGCCGGCCCTCACGGGCTGGGGCTCATCCGCCAGGCGGAAAACGTGGAGATCATGGCCGAGGTGGGGATTGTGGCCCTCCTGTTCACCATCGGCCTGGAGTTCTCCTTCCGCCATCTGGTAAAGATCCGCCGCTCCGTGCTCCTGGGCGGCTCCCTCCAGGTGGGCCTCACGATTGCCGCCGGGGCCGCGATCGCGACGATCGGGGGCTTTCCGTTCGGCCAACTGGTGTTTTTCGGGTTTCTTCTCTCCCTGAGCAGCACCGCCATCGTGCTGAAGGCGCTTCAGGACCGGGCCGAGCTGGATACGCCCCACGGCGGGAGCGCTCTGGGAATCCTCATTTTCCAGGACCTCGCCATCGTTCCGATGATGCTCGTCCTTCCCTTCCTGGCCGGGGCCGGCGGGGAATCGGGAACGGACCTGCTGATGACGGCGGTGAAGGGGACCGCGGCCATTGCCGTCATCGCCGCGGGGGCGAAGTGGATCGTGCCCTGGTGGCTCCACGCCGTCGCCCGCACCCGGAGCCGCGAGCTCTTCCTCCTGGCGGTGATCCTCATCTGCCTGTCCGTCGCCTGGCTGACCCACGCGGCGGGCCTGTCGCTGGCCCTGGGCGCCTTCCTGGCGGGGCTGATGATCTCCGAGTCGCCCTACAGCCATGAAGCGGTGGGCCATGTCCTGCCTTTCCGGGACGTCTTCACGAGCTTTTTCTTCGTCTCCATCGGAATGCTCTTGGACATGGGGTTCTTTCTCGAACAGCCCTTTCTCATCCTGTCCCTGACCGCCGCCGTCCTCTTCCTGAAGGCCTTCCTTGCCGTCGGTACGGTCATCGTCCAGGGGCTTCCCTTCCGGATCGCCCTCCTGGCGGGCCTGGCCCTGAGCCAGATCGGAGAGTTCTCGTTTCTTCTGTCCAAGGTCGGGACCGGCTACGGCCTGATGAGTTCCCGGATCTATCAGATCTTCCTGGCCGTCTCGGTCTTCACGATGGCCCTGACCCCCTTCATCATCGGCGCCTCGCCGCGCCTGGCACGCCGGATCATGGCCTGGCCGCTGCCGGCCCGCCTGAAGGCGGGCGGCTCGCTGTACCACGGCCCGAAAGAGACCTTCATCGGAGACCACCTCGTCATCGTCGGCTTCGGCCTCAACGGCAGGAACATCGCCCATGCCGCGCGCCAGACGGGGATCCCCTTTGTGATCCTCGAGACGAATCCCGACACGGTGCGGGATGAACGAAAGGAGGGGCTGCCGATCCATTACGGCGACGCCACCCACGAGGCGGTCCTGGACTCCGCGGGCATCCGGACCGCCCGGACGCTGGTCGTGGCCATCAACGACCCCACGGCCACGAGGCGCATCGTGGATCTGGCCCGCCGGCTCAACCGGACGCTGCACATCATCGTCCGGACGCGATACCTGGGCGAGATGGCGGCACTCCACGAATTGGGGGCCGACGAGGTGATCCCCGAGGAGTTCGAGACCTCCATCGAGATCTTCGCCCGGGTACTCCGGAAATACCTGATCCCGAAGCCGGAGATCGACCGCTACATCCAGGAAATCCGGACGGGCGGCTACGACATGCTGAGGACCCTGTCCCCCGAGGCGGCTGTCTGCACGGACCTGCGGCTCTGCCTCCCCGACACCGAAGTGGTCACGTTCCGTTTGGACGATGGCGCGCCGGCGGATGGACGGACCATCGGGGACATGGCCCTTCGAAAGGAGCACGGCGTCACGATCCTGGCGATCCGCCGCGGAAACGACATGGTTTATAACCCCGATCCGCAAATGGAGATGTTCGCCGGGGACATCCTCGTTACCCTCGGGGCTCCGGAACAGACCGCCGCCGTAGCGGGACTGTTCTCGAACGGCGGCTCCGATACGGACGGGGACGGGATCGCCGTGCCTTCCCCGGGAGGGGCCGCCGAAAGGCCGCTCCCGAATACGGGAACAGAACACGAGAGCAGAACACGGCGACGGCCTTGACGGGTGCTTTCGCCGGGGGTAAGGTGAAGACCCTTCCGGGCGGCGACGCATCCGGAAAGGCCCGGGCGGGGAAGACGAAAGGAGCGGACAGGAGGGGGAGCCGGTCATGAGGTGGACAGGCAAGAAGGTTGCCCTTGCCTTGGGCGGAGGCGGCGTGCGTGGATTTTCCCACGTCGGCGTCCTGGCGGTTCTCGAGGAGGAGCGGATCGATCTTGATCTCATTGCCGGGACCAGCGCCGGTGCTCTCCTCGGCGGCGCCTATGCCGCCGGCCTCTCGCCCCGGGAGCTCAGCCGCAAGATCGATGAGTACCTGGCCAGTCCCGCCTTCCAGGACTCGGAACTGAAGGCCATCGGTCTCTCCGTCGCACCCGCCGTCGAGAAGAGCCGCATCGCCAGGATGGCCGCATCCCTGCGCGGCCGCTACTACATGCTTCGATCCTTTTTCCGCCCCTCCGTCCTGCCGCCCCGGGACTTTGCCTCCCTCATCGACTATTTCATTCCCGACATCGACATCCGGGAGACAAGGATTCCCTTTCTGTGCATCGCCACGGACCTCCTGAAGGGGCAGGAAGTGGTTTTCACCGAGGGGCCCCTCCGGCGGGCCGTCCTGGCGAGCTGTTCGGTTCCCGGGGCCGTGGAGCCCGTGCGCTGGGGCGAGTGGCTCCTCGCCGACGGGGGCATCACGAGCCTGGTCCCCGTCCGGGCGGCCCGGAAGGCCGGAGCGGACGTGGTCATCGCCGTGGTGGTCGACCGGGAGGTTGTGGAAGCGCCGCAGTTCGAGACCGCGCAGGATGTCTTCTACCGGGCCGGTGAGATCACCTCGGATCGCCTCCAGTTTGAGGAGCTCCGGGAGGCCGACGTGGCGATCCGCCCCGACGTGGGGGACCTGCACTGGATGGATTTCACCCGCGCGCGGGACCTCGTCCGGATTGGGGAGGAGGCCGCCCGGGAAGCCCTCGGCCGGATCGAGGAGGCCCTTCCCCTCTACAAGAGAGCGTATCGCGTGGCCGGCCGGTTTGTTCCGTCCCTGCGCAGGAGAATCTGAAACGGCTGTTGAAAAACACCCGTCTGCTGTGTTTCCCTCATCCCGTGACGCTCGACGCACGAAAACAAGTAGATCCCGTCCACATTCAGAAAGGGGGATTGCCATGATTTCCGGACACTCGAATCCATCCCGCCGCCCGGTGGGGCTCATCCTGCTGCTCCTGCTGCTCCTGCCGTTTCTCTCCACAGCGCCGGCGGTCCATGGCGCCGCTGCACCCGGGATCGAGCAGTTCAGCCCCCAGGGGAGCGCCCGCAACGTCCGGCAGGTGGCGGTCCGCTTCGCCACGGCCATGGTGCCCCTCGGTGATCCCCGCCTGGCGGATCCCTTCACGGTTTCGTGTCCCGAAAAGGGAAGCGGGCGCTGGGTGGACTCCCGGCACTGGGTCTATGATTTTTCCCGGAACCTGCCGTCGGGGGTCTCCTGCCGCTTCGAGCCGCGGCCGGGCCTGAAGGACCTGGAGGGCCGCGGGCTCCCCGGCGCGAAGGTCTATTCCTTCACGACGGGCGGTCCCGCCGTCCTGCGCTCATGGCCCGGGGAAGGCAGCGAAAGCGTCCACGCGGACCAGGCCTTCGTTCTCCTCCTCGATGGAGATGCCGATGAGGAATCGATCGTGAAGCACGTCTATTTCTCCGTCGCCGGGATCGGAGACCGCGTGGGAATCACGATCCTGTCGGGGGAGGAGCGGGCGGCCATTCTGAAGACCCTCGGCCTTCTGAAACAGGGTAGCCGGGTCGTGGTGGTCCGGGCGCGGCGCGTGTTTCCCGACGAGACGGCGGTGAACCTCGTCTGGGAGGCCGGCGTCCGGTCCAAGACGGGGCTGACCCGGGAGCAGGACCAGATCCTCGCCTTCAAGACAAGCGGTCCATTCCGGGCCGAATTCCGCTGTTCCCGGGAGAATCCGGACCGGGCCTGCATCCCGCTCCTGCCGATGGCGGTGCGCTTCTCCTCGCCGGTCCCCGCGGCGGCCCTGGAAAAGATCACCCTGAAGACAAAGGCGGGCCGCGTCTTCAAACCCGCCGTCCGGACCGATGACGAGGACGCCGGCTACGTCTGGCGCGCCCTCTTCGAGGGACCGTTTCCCCAGAAGGGCGAATTTACCCTGAGCCTTCCGGCGGACCTCCGGGACGAGGCGGGGCGCTCCCTAGCCAATGCCGCCCAGTTTCCTCTGGCGGTGAGGACCGATGCGTATCCGCCCCTGGCGAAGTTCGCCGGGCGGTTCGGCATCGTGGAGAGCCGCGCCGGGGTGCTTCTGCCCGTGACGATCCGCAACCTCGAGGCGGATCTGGACGCCCAGTTGCTCCGCGTCGTGAAGAGGCCGGGGCAGCCGGGTCCGGAGGCCGTGTCCGGCGCCCCCGCCGCCAAGAAGAAGGCGGTTCTCGACCAGCGCCTCGCCGGGAAGATCCGCCCGGTTGACGGGGCGCAGGAGTCCCAGGTCATCCGCTGGCTCTACCGCGTCGCCGCGGCGAAGCGGGAAGCCCCCGTCCTGAAGGAGGAGAAGGGCGTCCGGACGCTTCCCGTATCCATGCCGGCGGGCCGTCAGGCCACGCAGGTCGTCGGCCTGAAGCTGCCGGGGCCGGGATTCTACATCGTGGAGATGGAGAGCCGGATCCTCGGTGAGCATCTCCTGCAGAAACCGGCGCCGCTCTACGTGCCCGCCGCCGCCCTGGTGACGAACCTGGCGGCCCACTTCAAGTGGGGCCGCGAGTCGTCTCTCGTCTGGGTGACCAGCCTGGACAGGGGCGAGCCCGTCAAGGGGGCCGCCGTGGCGCTCCGGGACTGCACGGGCCGCCCGGTCTGGGAGGGAAAGACCGGTCCCGACGGGATCGCCCTCATCCGGAAGGCCCTTCCACGGGAAAGCCAGTTGCCCCGTTGCAAGGGGGAGACGAATTGGGAAGAGGCGTCCCGGGCCCTGGCGGATATCCACGGCGGCCTCTTCGTCTTTGCCCGGTCCGGCTCCGACATGACCTTTACCCACTCGAGCTGGAACGACGGGATCGAGCCCTGGCGCTTCAACATCCCGACGGGCTCCGGCGGACCGGAAGGAGCCGTCACCGCCCACACGATCCTGGACCGGACCCTCTTCCGCGCCGGTGAGACGGTTCACATGAAGCACGTGATCCGGAGCCGCACGGGTCAGGGATTCACCCTTCCCGGTGCGGCCGCGATGCCCAAGGAGCTGGTGATCGAGCACCGGGGAACCGGGCAGTCGTACCGCCTGCCTCTGGCTTGGCAGACAGGAGGACTGGCGGTGAATGCCTGGTCGATTCCGCAGGGGGCGAAGCTCGGCCTCTACGACGTTTCCCTCTCCATGGGCGGTAAGAGCGCCAGGAGGCTCCCCTCCGGCATGTTTCGGGTGGAGGAGTTCCGGGTTCCGCTCATGAAGGCGGCCGTCCAGGGTCCCCGGGAGCCCCTTGTGAACGCCCGCCAGGCCGACGTGGACCTCTCGGTGTCCTATCTCTCCGGCGGCGGCGCCGGAGGCCTGGCCGTGAAGCTCCGGGGGGAGGTGCGCGACCGGGAGGTCTCCTTTGCCGACTGGGAGGGGTACGAGTTCACCGGCGAGCCGCTGGAGGAGGGAGTGACCGAACGGTCCCGGCGCGAGATCCCGGAGGACGGGGAGGAAACGGGCATGGAGCCCCCGGAGGTGCCCGATCGCATGGCTCCACCGGCGAAAGGCCGTCTGGCCGTGCAGGACCTGGTTCTTGGGACGGGCGGGGCAATCCGCGCCCGGCTGTCGGATCTTCCGGCGGTGGACTGCCCCCGGGAGATCCACCTGGAGATGGAGTTCCGCGATCCCAACGGCGAGGTGCAGACCGCGGCAACGAACATTCCCCTCTATCCCTCCCGGAGGCTCGTCGGCATCCAGCCCGAGTCCTGGGCGGCCTCCCGGGAGAACCTTCGCTACCGCGTGGCGGTGGTGGACCTCAAGGGGCGGGCGGTTCCCGGCGCGGAGGTGTCCGTCGACGTATACACCCGGAAGGTCCTGAGCCACCGGGTCCGCCTGGTGGGAGGATTTTACGCCTACCGCAGCAGCGTGGAAATCACGAAGGTGGGCCGGCACTGCTCCGGGCGGACCGACAAGAACGGCCGGCTGGGCTGCGAGGGGCCCGTGTCGCAGTCGGGAAGCCTGATCCTGGCGGCCCGGACAGCCGACGAGCAGGGCAACGCGGCCCTGTCCCGGCGCACCGTCTGGGTGGCCGGCAAGGAAGACTGGTGGTTCGAGACCGGGAACGACGACCGCATGGACGTCCTGCCGGAGCGGCGGAGTTACGAGCCGGGGGAGACGGCCCGCTTCCAGGTGAGGATGCCCTTCCGCAAGGCGACGGTCCTGGTGACGGCGGAGCGGGAGGGGGTCCTGGATGCCTTCACGCGGACGCTATCCGGCAAGGGGCCCGTCCTGGAGGTTCCCGTCCGGGAGCACTGGTCGCCCAACGTCTTCGTCACCGTCCTGGCCGTCCGGGGACGGACCGGCACGCCCGCTCCGACGGCCCTGTTTGACGCCGGCAAGCCCGCCTGGCGCTTCGGCATCGGCGAGATCCAGGTGGGCTGGAAGGCCCATGAGCTGAAGGTCCAGGTCCTGCCGGACCGGGAGGCTTACCGCATCCGCGAACGGGCGAACGTGAAGATCCGGGTCTCCCGGGCGGACGGACAACCGCTCCCGAAGGGTGCGGAGGTGGCCGTGGCGGCAGTGGACAAGGGGCTCCTCCAGCTCCTGGGCAATGACAGCTGGAAACTCCTGGAGGCCATGATGTCCCGCCGGCCCTGCGAGGTAACCACTTCCACGGCCCAGTCGATGGTCCTGGGGAAGCGGCACTTCGGCCTGAAGGCCATGCCCCATGGGGGAGGCGGGGGCAGGCAGATTACGCGGGAGCTCTTCGACACGCTCCTCTTCTGGAACGGACGGGTCGTCCTCGACGAACGGGGAGAGGCCGCCGTGACGATTCCCCTGAACGACTCCCTGACGGCCTTCCGGATTGCCGCGGTGGCCCTGGCGGGATCGGACCTGTTTGGTACCGGTGGCGCGGACATCCGGACGACCCAGGACCTGATGGTCCTCTCGGGCCTGCCCCCCCTGGTCCGCGAGGGAGACCGCTTCGATGCGGCCTTCACCCTTCGGAACACGACGGAGCGCTCGATGGACGTGGAGGCTGTCCTCACGGCCGAGGGCCTGCGGGAGCGGCCGGCGCCTCAGAGGATCACGCTTCCCGCCGGTTCCGCCCGGGACATTGCCTGGTCGATCTCCGTCCCGGCGGGCATCAGGACGCTCCAATACGAGCTGACGGCCCGGGAGGCCGGCGGCGCGGTGGAGGACCGGTTGAAAGTCCGGCAGCAGGTCGTCGAGGCGGTCCCGGTCCGGGCCTTCCAGGGGACCCTGGAGCAGCTTCGCCCGGAGGCCCGGGTGCCCGTGGAGAAACCCGCCGACGCCCTGGCCGGACGGGGCGGCCTGGAAGTCAGCCTCCGGCCCAAACTCGGACAGGGCCTGGCGGGGGTCCGGGACTACATGGAGCGGTATCCCTACGGATGCCTGGAGCAGCGGGTGTCCCGGGCGGTTGTCCTGGGAGACCGGAACCTCTGGCAGTCCATCGTGAACACGCTGCCATCGTACCTGGACGCGGACGGCCTCCTCAAGTATTTCCCGGGGATGGTCCTGGGAAGCGACGTCCTGACGTCCTATGTCCTTTCCGTGACGCACGAGGCGGGTCTTTCCCTGCCGGAGGACGTGAAGGAGCGGGTCAGCCGGGGGCTCGGAGCATTCCTGGCTGGCCGGGTGAAAAGGGCCGGGAGCCTTCCCACGGCGGACCTGGCCATTCGCAAGGTCGCCGCCGCGGAAGCCCTGTCCCGGCACGGGGGGCTCGACGTCAAGCTCCTGACGGCCATTCCGGTGGACCTGGATCTCTGGCCCACCTCGGCGGTGATCGACTGGATCCGCCTGCTTCAACACCTCGAGGGCCGCGGCGGACGGGAAACGAGCCTCCGGGAGGCCCTGAAGATCCTCCGGGCGCGACTGAGCCTGCAGGGAACGCTCCTGGGCTTCTCCACGGAGAGGAACGACGGGCTCTGGTGGCTCATGGCCTCGGCGGACGCCAACGCCGCCAAGGCCATGCTGGCCCTTCTTCCCGAGAATGAATGGCGGGAAGACATGCCCCGGCTGGCCAAGGGGTTCCTGGGGAGGATGAAGCGGGGGCGGTGGGACACCACCGTTGCCAACGCCTGGGGGATCCTCGCGGCCCGCGCCTTCTCGGCACGGTACGAAAAGGATCCCGTGGCGGGTTCGACGACAGCGGGCCTGGGAACGGCAGCGAAGAGCCTTGCCTGGTCCTCCTCGCCCCAGGGGGGCGTCCTGTCCCTGCCGTGGCCCCGGGGGACGGATACGCTGCGCCTTGCCCATCAGGGAAGCGGGGCGCCCTGGGCGGAGGTCCGCAGCCTGGCCGCGGTGCCCCTGAAGAAGCCCTTTGCGTCGGGATTCCGGGTGACCCGGACGGTCCGGGCCATCGAGCAGAAGAAGAAGGGGGCCTGGACGGCCGGGGACGTCGTCCGGGTGAAGCTGGAAATGGATGCCGCTGCCGACATGACCTGGGTCGTCGTGAGCGATCCCGTCCCGGCGGGGGCCTCGATCCTCCGGACGGACATCGGGGGCGGATCGACCCTCCTTCGGGCGGGTGAGCGGTCCCGGGGCTACGCCTGGCCGGCCTTCACGGAGAAGTCCTTCGAGGCCTGCCGTTTCTATTACGAGTACGTGCCGAAGGGAAAGTGGTCCGTGGAGTACACCCTGAGGCTCAACAACGCCGGGACGTTCCACCTGCCGCCGACACGGGTGGAGGCGCTCTACGCCCCGGAGATGTTCGGCGAATCGCCGAACGCGATCCTGAAAGTCGGGGCTCCGTGATCTTCAGTGGGACAGCCGGAGAGGATGCGGCATGAGAAAAAAGATCCTCCTCTGGGCCGCCGCGATCCTGGTCCTTGTCACCGGTGCGGCGGCGTGGATCCTGTCGGGCATGATGCGGGGAGGCCCGCCGCCCCCCTCCTTTGCCCAGGTGCGGGAGGACCGGCGGCTGTCGGAGGCCTTCCTCCTGGACCGCCAGGGCCGTGTCATTCACGAGCTGCGCGTCGACCCCTCGGGGCGCCGCCTGCAGTGGGTCGCCCTGGACGACATCTCGCCGGCCCTGATCCAGGCGGTCGTCCGGGGGGAGGACCGGCGGTTCCGGGAGCACGGGGGCATAGACTGGCTCGCAGCAGCGGGATCGTTCGCGAGGAGGATTTCCGGCGGCCCACTCCGGGGGGCCAGCACGATCTCCATGCAGCTCGCGGCACGGCTGGACCGGGAAGCGCGTCCGCGGGCCGTGCGGAGAACCTGGGAGGAAAAGATCCGCCAGGCGCGGGCGGCCCTGCGCCTCGAAGAGGCCTGGACGAAGGACCAGATCATCGAGGCCTACCTCAACCTGATCACCTTCCGAGGCGAGCTTCAGGGCGTGGCCGCCGCTTCCCGGGGACTCTTCGGCAAGGACCCGTCGGGCCTCACCGACGAGGAGGCATTCCTGCTGGCCGCCCTGATCCCGGCCGGACGGGCCCGGCCCGAACAGGCCGCTGCCCGGGCGTGGCGCATGGTCCGCTCCCTCGACGTGCAGACGACGCCCGATCGCCTGCGATCCCTGGCCGACGAGCGGCTGGGGCAGCCCTACGTCATCCAACCGGCCGTGGCCCTGGCGCCCCACGTGGCCAGGCTTCTCCTGACGGAAGGGAACCGGAGGGTCACCTCCACGCTTGACGGCGACCTGCAGCGGCAGGTAACGGAGATCCTCCGCCGGCACCTGGACATGCTCCGTGACCGGAACGTCCGGGACGGGGCCGTCCTTGTGGCGGACAACCGGACCGGTGCGATTCTGGCCTATGCGGGCAACCAGGGACCGGACTCCTCGGCGCCGTTCGTGGATGGCGTCCGGGCCCCGCGGCAGGCCGGATCCACCCTGAAGCCGTTCCTGTACGGGCTGGCCCTGGAGCGGAAAATTCTCACGGCAGCCTCCATCCTCGAGGACTCCCCCGTGGAGATCCCGACGCCGGCCGGGCTGTACATGCCGGAGAATTACTCGAACCGCTATGCCGGACCGGTCAGCGTCCGGACGGCACTGTCGTCGTCCCTCAACGTCCCCGCCGTGCGGGTGCTCGGGCTGGTCGGGGCGGAGCCGTTCGCCCAGCGCCTCCGGAATATCGGCTTCGGCGGGATCCGGAAGGACGGCGAGTACTACGGCTGGTCCCTGGCCCTGGGGTCCGCCGACGTAACGCTCTGGGAACTGGTGACGGCCTACCGGGTCCTGGCCGACGGCGGGCGGACCGGCGCCCTGTCACTCCTGCCGGCCGGGAAGATGCCACCCGGGAAGGCCGGAATGGACCGGCGGGCGGCCTTTATCGTTTCCTCCATCCTGGCGGACCGTGGGGCCCGGAGCGTCACCTTCGGACTGGAAAACGCCCTGGCGACCCGGTTCTGGACGGCCGTGAAAACGGGGACCAGCAAGGACATGAGGGATAACTGGTGCATCGGATACTCGGAGCGCTACACGGTGGGGGTCTGGGTGGGAAATTTCTCCGGCGCCCCCATGTGGAACGTGACCGGCGTTTCCGGAGCCGCCCCGGTGTGGATGGAGGTCATGGACGTCCTGCACCGCCGCGCCGACTCACGGCCGCCTACACCGCCGGCCGGCGTGGTTGAAGCGCCAATCCGGCCGGCCGGCACGGAGCCGGACCGGGCCGAGTGGTTCCTGGCGGGGACCGAGCCGTCGCCGGCTGCGGAGGCGGGACCGCCCCGAGCGGTTGCCGCCATCCTGTATCCTCCCTCGGGAGCCGTCCTGGCCCTCGATCCGGACATCCCGGAGGAGAACCAGCGGGTCTCCTTTCTGGCCAGGGCTCCCGCGGGGGCGGTCTGGATCCTGGACGGCCGTGCCGCCGGGAGAGCAGCATCCCACGTCTGGGCGCCGGTCCGGGGGGAACACGTCCTGTCGCTGGCGGATGCGGAAACCAAAATTCTCGATACGGTGAGGTTCCACGTAAAATGACGAGCCGTGCGTACCGGCCTTCGGGCTGGCTGAAAAATACCCATGTTCAAACCCTTCTCGCCAGTTCGCGCCTTCGGGTCCTCGGCCGCCATCCCATGGAGGATGCCGCCTCGGAGGTCATCCTGGACGGCGTGCACCGATCCCGCCTCCAGGGATTTCATTCCCCGCAGCCCGGCGGAAAGCCGCGGGGCCTGGTCATCCTCCTGCACGGTTGGGAAGGCGGCGCCGACTCCGCCTATATCCGCTCGGCGGGGCGCTGTTTCTGGGACCGGGGGCTCGACGTCTTCCGCCTCAACCTGCGGGATCACGGGAAAAGCCATCACCTCAACGAGGGGCTCTTCCACGGCGCCCTCATCGACGAAACCCATGCCGCCACCGCGTCTGCCGCGACGCTGGCGAAGGGCGCCCCCTGCTGGATCATGGGCTTCTCCATGGGGGGCAACTTCGCCCTCCGGATGGCTCTCGGGCAGGGCCGGGAGCCCATCCCGGGCCTCCGCCGCGTCTTCGCGGTCAGCCCGGCGCTCGATCCCTACAAGTCCACACTGGCCATCGACGAGGGGCCTGCCCTCTACCGGAGGTATTTCCTGAACAAATGGAAGCGCTCCCTCCGGAAGAAGGAGCGACTCTTCCCCGAGCGGTACCGCTTCGGGGAGCTGCTGAAGGAGCACGACACCTGCCTCGGCCTCACGGAGGCCATCATGGGCTACTTCCCCCAATTCCCCGATTACCGGACCTATTTCCGGAAGTACACGCTCCTGGACGGGACGTTCCGGTCCCTGGAGACGCCGGTGACGATCTTCATCTCCGCCGACGATCCCGTCATTGACGTCAAGGATTTCCGGGAGCTGGCACCGGGCCCGAAACTGGACCTGCGGATTCTTTCCCATGGCGGGCACTGCGGCTTCTTCGAATCGGCCTTCCCGTTTGCCAGCCACCACGAACGGGAGGCGATGCGGATGATCGAGGAGGAATGCCGGGGAGAGGTGCCGTCCCGCAATGGAGTCGTTGCTTTTCCGCGGCTGGATTGCTATAGGAATCGCCCTGTTTGATGCAGGAAGGGGAGGGTGCCGTGGCGAAGATGACGTCGAAGAAGGACCTGGAGGGCCTGACCCTCCTGGGGGAGGAAAAAACCCGGCCGGGGAAGAAGCTGGAGACGTTCCCCAACCACAACCCGGAGCGGGACTACACGGTGACCCTCCGGACGGAGGAGTTCACCTGTGTGTGTCCGGCCACGGGCCAGCCCGACTTCGCCGTCCTCACCATCCGCTACATTCCGGACCGGAAGATCCTGGAGTCCAAGTCCCTGAAGCTCTACCTCTGGTCCTACCGGGACCGGGGCGTCTTCCACGAGCACGTGACGAACGCCATCCTGGACGATCTCGTGGCGGCCCTGGCGCCGCGCTGGTGCAAGGTCACCGGCGAGTTCGCCGTCCGCGGAGGCATCTCCATCACCGTCGAGGCGGAGTACAAGGCATCAGGCTGTTGAGAAACACTCGTCTGCTGGGTTTCCCTCATCCTGCGCCACTCGACGTACAAAAAAGAACGACTCGCGGCTCAGGATTTCGGGGGCCTTGCATCCGGCATTTTTGAACAGCCTGCATGAGTGGATTTTTCAAAAAAATTGGACCTGTTTTTCCAGTGAGTGAATGATGAATGACTCTTCAAACGGGCGATCCCGGTGGCTGCCGGCCATCACGGCCCTCTTCGTCACCTCCCTGATCGTCGCCAACCTGATCGCCGTCAAGCTGATTCAGGCGGGTCCCCTCGTCCTGCCGGCGGCGGTCATCATTTTCCCCCTGTCGTACATCTTCGGTGACGTTCTGACGGAGGTTTACGGATATGGCCGAGCCCGGCGGGTCATCTGGACGGGCTTTGCCTGCAATCTCCTGGCTGTCCTCGCCATGGCGGCAAGCATCCGGATCCCCGCCGCTCCCTTCTGGACCCTGGGTTCCCTGGACGGGGCCGCTTCGAACCAGGCGTATGAGGCCCTCCTGGGATACGCGCCGCGGCTCCTCGCGGCGTCCTTTGCGGCCTACCTCGTCGGGGAATTTCTCAATGCCTTCGTCCTGGCAAAGATGAAAATCATGACGGCGGGGCGCTTCCTCTGGATGCGGACCATCGGGTCCACCGTGCTGGGTCAGCTTGCCGACTCGGCCATCTTCATCACGGCGGCCTTCTGGGGGACGATCCCGCCGCCCGTCCTGGGGACGATGATTGTGACCCAGTGGCTCGTCAAGAGCGCCTACGAGGCGGCCTTCACACCCGTCACCTACCTCGTCGTGGGATTTCTCAAGCGGGCCGAGGGGTGCGATGTCTACGACCGCCACACCCGCTTCAACCCCTTCCTGTGGGGAGACCGCTCCCGGGAGACGTCGCTCCGCGGCAAGGGCTGAGGGACGCGGCCATGTTCCGCATCCGGAAGATTTTCGACGACGTTCAGAAGAGAAACCGCCTGGCCATCGATCAGGTGCGGTCCATCCTGGCGGCACGTTTCCAGGGGCTGGGCCAGGGCACAATCGACCGCTGCCCCCCGACGGCTCCGTGTACCCCTATGACTTTCCAATCCGCAACCAGACCCGGCCGCCGGTGGAGCTGGCCGTCCGGGCGGGGTACTACTGCATCGACACGTTCACGCCCCTCAACCGGAAAGCCTTCGTAGCGGCGAAGCGGGCCGTCGACTGTGCACTGACCGGCGCCTCCCTGATCCTCGAGGGGGTCCGGCTGGCCTATGCCCTCGTGAGGCCGCCGGGACACCACGCAGAGCCCCGCGCCTTCGGGGGCTTCTGTTATTTCAACAACGCCGCCGCCGCGGCCCAGTACCTGAGCGAGTTCGGGTCCGTGGCGATCCTGGACCTGGACTACCACCACGGGAACGGGAACCAGGTGATCTTCTATCGGCGGTGCGACGTCCTGACCCTCTCGATCCACGCCCATCCGTCCCTGGCCTATCCCTATTTCAGCGGGTTCGCCGACGAGAAGGGAGAAGGGGAGGGGGCCGGATGCAACGGGAACTATCCCCTCCCGGAGGCGGTGGACGGTCCTGCCTACCTGGCGATGCTCGACAGGGTTCTTTCGCGGGTCCGGCATTTCCGGCCGAAGTTTCTTGTGGTATGCCTCGGCCTGGACACGGCCCGGGGGGATCCGACGGGAAGCTGGAGCATGAAGGCGCGTGAATTCAAGGAGATGGGCCTGCGGATCGGGGGTCTGCGCCGGCCGACGCTGGTGGTGCAGGAGGGGGGATATGACAACCGCTCCATTGGGGCGAACGCCCGGTCGTTCTTCGAGGGGCTCTGGTCTGGGACGTTTCTGGACAACAGGAGGCCGGGAAACGGGCTGAACAGTCGCGGCGGATAAGGAGTACAAAGCGGCGAGACCGGCGCCCCGGATCGCGGGAGTCACCGGTTGAGGTGCACCGAACCGGACGGATTCTTTGCTTCACAAGCCGATTCCACCTGCCGGGGGAAAGGGCTGGCGGAGTGTCAGCGACTGTTTTCCTCTTTCTCTCCCCGGATCTTCCTCACTTGCTGCGCGATATCCTCCAGCTCTGCGTTCGCCCTGGTGATGTCGTCGTTTATGAGGACGGACATCCGCTTCCTCAACTCCGAGAGCTTCTTTCCCCTGTCGGACGGTTTGTCGCGATTCTCCTTGTAGAAGATGTCGTGCTCGATCTCCGACCAGGCGTGGTAGAGGATGGAGGTCATCTGGATCTCGCACTTCATGCCCCGGAATTTCCGGTATTCGCTCAGCCGGTACCGCTTTTCGCCGAAGGAGACTGTCAGGTGCGTCGCCCGGTAGCCCTCCTCCTTACAGTGGTCCTCCCGCCGGATTGGACCACTCAGTTCCCTGTGAAGCTCCCGGATGAAGCATTCCTTTTCACTTTCCAGATAGAAGATGACGCGGACGCCCGCCAGGTCCTCCACGTCTCCCAGCACCCGGTAGCACCGGTCCCTCCTGCGGCGGATCTTGGAACGCAGTTTCTCGACTTCTTTCACGCGGTGAGTCAGGTGGAATTTGTATCCCCCGTTCTGGAGGAGGCTGTACAGGAGGTTGCTCATGGCGAGGCACAGGTCGGCGTAGACGGGCCTCAGGCGCCTGTACTCCGCGATCAGGGCGTGTTCATCCGTTTTTCCCGAGTGGTCGGTGGGTTTCAAAACCATTTCTCCTGCTATCCGTTCAGTTTCTGTCGAGGACCCGCCGGAGGGCGTCCAGAAAACGATCCACGTTCTCCCGCCGGGCCGTATGGCCCATGAGACCGATCCGCCAGATCTTTCCCGCCAGGGGACCGAGCCCCCCGCCGATCTCGATCTTGAACTCCTGCCTCAGCCTCTTTCGGACGGCGAGCTCGTCGATCCCTTCCGGGCAGCGGACGGTGTTGAGCATGGGCAGGCGGAAGGACTGATCCACCAGCATCGTGAGCCCCATGGTTTCCAGCCCGGCCACGAGGGCCTCGTGGGTTTCCCGGTGCCGGGCGAAGGCCTTCTCCGGACCTTCCTCCAGGACCAGCCGCAGGGACTCGTACAGGGCGTAGAGCATGTTCACCGGGGCCGTGTGGTGGTAGACCCGGTTCTGGTTCCAATAGTTCGTGATGAGGCTCAGGTCCAGGTACCAGTTGGGGACCTTGGCCTTGCGGCCGTTCAGCTTCGCCGCGGCCCGATCCGAAAAGGAGAGAGGGGCCAGGCCCGGCGGGCAGGAGAGGCACTTCTGGGTGCCGCTGTAGAGAGCGTCGATGCGCCAGTCGTCCATGCGGACCTCGATCCCGCCCAGGCTCGTGACGGCGTCCACCAGGTAGAGCGTGTCCGTGTCGGCCATCATCTTCCCGATCTCGGCGACGGGGTTCCGGACGCCCGTGGAGGTCTCGGCGTGCACCACCGCCACGATGGAGAAGGGGCCTTTCTTGAGGGCCTCTGCGGTGCGATCGAGATCGACGGGGGTTCCCCACTCGAACTCCAGGGCCTCCACGCGGGCTCCCAGCCGCCCCGCCACGTCCTGCATGCGGCGGCCGAAGACGCCGTTCGTCAGGATGAGAACCGGGTCCCCGGGCTCCACCAGGTTGACGAAGCAGGCCTCCATCCCGGCGGAGCCGGTCCCCGACATGGGAACCGTGAGGGCGTTTTTCGTGTTCAGGAGTTCCTGGAGCATGGACTTGGCGCCGTCCATGATGGTCAGGAAGTAGGGGTCCAGGTGGCCCAGTGTGGGTTTCGCCAGGGCCTTGTAGACCGTCGGGGGCACGCAGGACGGGCCGGGGCCCATGAGCAGGATTTCTTCGATGCCGTCGAGCAGATTTTTCATGACGCCGCACCTCCTCTGCGGATCTTCTCCGGTGGATTCGGGGTGAAGGAACCGGTTGCCTGGAATCCTTGCGGATCCTCGGTCTTTTCTATAGCGAAAAGATTTGTTAATGTCCAATGTACCATCCAGCAGATCATGCAAGCCTTTCGGAAAGGAGAACGGAATATGCTCAGGCACGTGGTGTTCGTGAAGTTCAAGGCGGGGGTGACGGCGGAGCAGGTGGAAGAGGTGAAGAAGGCCCTGGGAAGCCTGCCGGGAAAAATCCAGGAGATCAAGGGGTGGGCCTACGGACCCGACGTTCTGAGGACGGAGCGCTCCGTCGACTTCGCCCTCGTGGCCGATTTCGAGGACGTGGAAGCCCTGAAGCGCTACCAGGTCCACCCGGACCACGTCCCGGTCCTGGGGCTGGTGCGCTCCGTGAGCGAGGTGCTGCAGGTCGCGGATTTCTACCTGTAGGAAAGAATCAGGACGGATGTTTTGTGCGGCATCATAAGTCCGGCCTTTTTTCGGGGGGAAGCGATGAGAAAGAACGTGCTGGTGACCCTCAACCTGCCGAAGGAGCCCCTCGACCGGCTGGGGGGCGAGTGCGAGGTGGACTTCCATTCCGAGGACCGCCCCATGGAGCGCAAGGCATTTCTGGAGCGGCTCCCGGGAAAGGAAGGCCTGCTGCCTTCGATCACCGATGCGGTGGACGCGGAGGCCATGGACCGGGCGCCGGGCCTCCGGATGATCGCCAACTTCGGCGTGGGCTTCAACAACATCGACGTGGCGGCCGCCACGGCCCGGGGCATCCCCGTGTCCAACACGCCGGGGGTGCTCACCGATGCCACCGCGGATGTGGCGTTTGCCCTGATCCTGGCGGTGAACCGCCGGGTGGTCGAAGGGGACCGGATGGTCCGGGAAGGACGGTTCCGTTTCTGGGCGCCGTTTCTCTTTCTTGGAAGCGAGGTCTCCGGCAAGACCCTGGGGATCGTCGGGATGGGACGCATCGGCCAGGCCGTGGCCCGGCGTGCCCGGGGATTCGGCATGCCGGTGCTCTACAACAACCGGAGCCGCCTGGGGCGTGAGGAAGAGGCGGCCCTGGGGGCTTCCTTCCGGTCTCTCCCGGACCTCCTCGCGGAGGCAGACATCGTGTCCCTCCACGTTCCGCTGACGCCGGAGACCCGCCACCTGATCGACCGGGAGGTCCTGGGGCGCATGAAGCCCTCGGCAGTCCTGATCAATACCTCCCGGGGACCCGTGGTGGACGAGAAGGCCCTCGTGGACGCCCTCCGTGCAGGTACCATCGCCGCGGCCGGCCTGGACGTCTACGAGGAAGAGCCCAGGCTGGCGGCCGGACTGGCGGAACTGGACAACACCGTCCTCCTGCCCCATGTCGGGAGTGCCACGTGGGAGACCCGGATGAAGATGGCCGATCTGGCCGTGACGAATCTCCTGGCGGGGCTGCGGGGAGAACGGCCGCCGAACCTCGTCAATCCGGAGGTCTGGAAATAATTCTGGAGAATGCAGGCCTCGGAGAAACGGACGGATTTGAAATCCGTTCCTCTTCCTTTTTTCTCTTTTTTAAGAAAATCAGGCGCGGATGGTAGGCAGGCATGTGGGAGCAGGGCTTCCCTCGCGCTCAGAAGCGTTTTTTCGACCCTGCAACGTCTCGCTCCGCTGCAAAGTCATAACTCGCGCCTGGGGGCGCTCAGACAGATGACTTTGCGGGCGCTGCGCTGCGACGGCAGGGTGCCCCGAAAAAGCCGCTATTCGCGCTCCGGGAAGCCCCTCCTCCCCACAAACGTTCGCGGGGGCGCGACCGGGGGTTCCCAGAGGAGCAATCAGAAAACGTTTCCGGACCAATGGCTCATCGGTTTCATAAGGCGTAGAGCGGAAACGTTTTCGCGACAGCGGGAGCCCCCGTGGCAGCCCCCGCGCCTCAATGCGAAGTCAAAGAAAATAGGAGAACGGATTTCAAATCCGCTTCTTTTTGCGTTCTCGCGTGTTCATGCCTTGGGTGTCCAGTAGGCGCAGTCACGCGTGGCATCGGTGATCACGTGGTCGACGAAGCGGGCGAAGCGCCAGCAGTGCTCCCGGGCGCCTTCTGCCTCGCTCTCGAAGTACAGGCAGGCGATGCAGGTCGATTTGCTTTCCTCTTGTCTTTCCATGGTTTCCCCTCCTTTGAAGGACGAATGAATGAACACGTGAAAAGGACGGATCCATCTGCCCTTTTCCGTGCGGTTCAAAAGGGGTTGGATGCAAGGCGCCCGCAATTCCGGGCCGCGAGGCGTACTTGATGGTACGTCGAGTGGCACGGGATCAGGGCAACGCCGCAGACGATCCCTTTTCAACCGCACGGGCTAATGCCGGGTGCGCGCCAGCAACGCCCCGATCACCCGTTCCAGGTGGTCCAGGGTGTTGCACTCCCGGGCCGTGTGGCAGTACGGCAGGAAGCGCTTCATCTCCGAGTCGCCGGTTCCCCAGAACGATCGCGGCTCCGGATTCAGCCAGACAAGGCGCCGGCACCGCTGGTAGACCTCCCGGAGGATGCGGGCATCCGGGTCGGCGTTGTTGTTCCGCCCGTCCCCAAGAAACAGGACGGTCGTCCGTCTGGTCACGGCATCCAGGTATTGCTGCCGGAAGTCTTTCAGCGACCGGGAATAATCCGTCAGGCCCATGACGATCGGCAGGTCCGCACCCTGCTGGAGACGGTCCACGGCCTCCTCCACGGGATATCGATCAAAGACGTCCGACACCTCCACCAGGTTCGAGCAGAAGACGAAGGTGCGGATACGGAGGATCTCCTCGTTGAGGCCGTAGAGGAACAGGAGAAAGAAGCGGACGAGGCGCATCATGGACCGGCTGATGTCGCAGATCACCAGCACGTCGGGCCGGTTCAGCTTCCGCTGTTTCCACTTCGGGTCGAAAAGGAAGCCCCCGTAGGGCACGTTGTGCCGAAGGGTTCGCTTGAAGTCCAGGTGGCCCCGCCGGGCCGCCTTCCTCCGGCGCGAGTGGATGTCGTTGAGACGCTTCACGAGGCGGCGGATCATCTCGCCCATCTTCTCGAAGTGGCGCTGCTCCAGGTGGGAGAGACGGGTCTTCCGCAGGGCGTCCTCCAGATACTGGTTGACAAGGCCCTGGCCGTAGAGGTCGAGCTGCTGCTCCACGTAGCGCCGGACACTCTCCGTGAGCTCCTGGCGGGCCGCCTGGAGCGTGTCGGCCTGGGCCAGGGAGACGCCGCTGCCGGCCCCCGAGAGGGTGCGGATCGCTCCGTCGAGCCCCTCGATCCCCAGCGCGTTGAGGATACGGACGGTGTAGAGGCTCCGCTGCGTCGGCAGGCGGATGGACCGGATTCCGGCCTGCCGGGAAGCTTCCTGGAGGGCTGCTGCGAGAGCGGCCTGATCCCGCTGGAGAAGCATCCGGCTCAGGGGATCCTCCGGGAGCGGGGCGTCCCGGGACGGATCGTCTTCCTGCCCCGGAACGGTGGCGTTGCAGGAAAACTCGGTGAAGAAACGGTCGAAGGTGTCGGAGAACAACGCCTTCTCGCGCCCGGACTTGGCCAGGGCGGCGCCGAGGGAATCCTTCAGGAGCAGGCGGTTTCCGTACCCCACCAGCGTGGCGGCGGCGCAGGCGTCGAGGGTCTCGGCGACGGAGATCCGGACTCCCGCCAGCCGCAGGGCCGTGACGAAGTCCTCCAGCACCCGGTCCATCGGATCAGCCCGCGTCGTTGCGCAGGAGCAGCGGGGCAAGCTGCGGCATCCGCTCCTCCACGGTATGCACGTCGTCCTGGTACTTCAGGAAGACGTGGAGGGTGTCGCGTACGACCTCCGTGGTCAGGCGCTCCGCGTGGAGCAGAACGACCACCCGCGCCCAGTCTATGGTCTCGCTGATGGAGGGGGCCTTCTTCAGGTCCAGGCCCCGGATCTCCTGGATGAAGGAGACCAGCTGCTTCTCCAGCTTCTCCGGCAGGTCCGGGACGCGGCTGCGGACGATCCGGCGCTCCAGGGCGGCGTCGGGGAAGGGAATGAAGAGGTGGAGGCAGCGCCGTTTCAGGGCCTCGCTCAATTCCCGGGTGTTGTTGCTGGTGAGGAAGACAAAGGGGCGGGACGCCGCGGAGACCGTGCCGATCTCCGGAATGGACACCTGGTATTCCGAGAGGATCTCCAGGAGGAAGGCCTCGAACTCCTCGTCGGCCTTGTCGATCTCGTCCACCAGGAGGACCGCGCCGCCGGGGTGCTCCAGGGCCTTCAGGAGCGGCCGCGGCTCCAGGAAATGGCGAGAAAAGAAGATATCGTCGTACCGGTGGAGCTTGTCGATGGCCGCCGCGAAGCCGTTGTCCCGGGAGACGATCTCGTCGAGCTTGTCCTTCAGGAGCTGCGTGTAGAGGAGCTGCTTGCCGTATTTCCACTCGTACAGCGCTTTTGCCTCGTCGAGCCCCTCGTAGCATTGCAGGCGGATCAGCGGGAGGTCCAGGAAGGCGGCGGCCGTCTTGGCCAGCTCCGTCTTGCCGACGCCGGCGGGCCCCTCCACGAGGATCGGTTTCCCCAGGTGCCAGGCAAGATACACCGTCGTGGCGATGGCGCGGTCGGCGATATAGCCCGTCCCGCGGAATCCCTGCTGGACCGCTTCCCAGGAGGCGATCCGGTTCTGCCGGTCTTCGTTCATGATTACCTTTCCGTCCATTCGCGTTTCCGTCACTTCGGGTTCCGGATGAAGTCGAGCCCCGCCTTTTTCAGGCGCAGCGTGAGCACGTTGCGTCCCACCGAAAGGGCCAGGCGGGTGTCCGAGGCCCAGCCGGCCAGGTCTCCATCGGAGGCAAAGCCCCCCTGGGAGGCCAGGTCGTCCAGGAGGAACTGGCAGTGGTCCGCCATCTCGCGGAAGGTGAAGAGCAGGGAGAAGAGGGGGCGCGCGGGATCGGGATGGTCGAGAAGCCAGGCCGCCTCCCGGGCCAGGATCCGGATCATGTCCAGTTGGGCGGAAAGACGTCCCAGGTCGGCGCGGATCTCTTCACCCGGCTCGGTGGCGTCCCGGAAGAGCGCGGAGAGGAGACGGGCCTGGCGGAACAGGACGCCCGTGACGGGGCCCATGAGCAGGGTGTCCTCGATCTCCCGGAACGGGAACGCCAGTCGCCGGTAGGCGTCGGTCGTTTCCCCCAGGGCGGCCTCCGGCGGGACAAAACAGTCCTTCAGGATAATCCCGCCGTGTGGAGAAGGGTGAAGCGCCTTCATGTCCGCCGGCTCGGTCCGGATCAGTCCCGGGGCGTCGGCGGGAACCAGGAAGGTGCCGAAGGACTTTTTCTTCTCCGTTCCGCCGGTTACGGCCAGGGCCACGAAGAGACCGGCCAGGGGACCGTTGGAGAGCATGGCCTTCTCCCCGTTGAGGACCCATCCGCCGTCCCGCGGCTCCGCGGAGGTTTTTAGAAATTTCGGGTGGGCTCCCACCTTCGGTTCCGAGGCGGCGAGCGAGATGACGGTCCGGCCCGAAATGACGGAGTCCAGCCACTGGCGGCGCTGGTCCTCCGTGGCGTCTTGCAGGAAAACCCACCGGGTCACCATCACCTGGATCAGCCAGGAAAGAACCACTCCCAAGCAGCCGCCGTGGAGGGCCAGGGTCTCGCCGACGGCCTGAATGGCCGGTGCGCCGCCACCGCTGCCGCCGGCTTCCACGGGGATGCCGATCCGGTAGAATCCCTCCCGGCCCATGCGCTCCCAGAGGTCGGGCGGGAACAGGGCCGTCCGGGTCAGCTCCGACCGGTGCGGGTCGATGACGGACTCGGCAAACCGGGCGACCCGCCCGGTCTCCTGCCGGATTCGCTCCTGCTCTGCCTGCATCATGGCGATTCCCCTCCGTCGGCGGTCTTGTGCGGGCCGCTGTTGCGCCCGAATCTCCTGGAAATGTCCTGCAGGATGCGCCGGAAGGTGTCGAGATCCGCCTCCGAGAAACCCTCCTTCACCTGCCGGTTCACCGCGCGGATCACCTCTTTGGCCCTGTTGCATTCTTCTCTTCCGGCCGGTGTCAGGTACAGGTTGGACGAGCGCCGGTCTCCCGGATTGGCGTCACGGCGGATGAAGCCTGCACGCTCCAGGCGGTCCGCCAGTCCCGTCAGGGTGGAGTTGTCCACGGCGAGGATCGTGCTCAACTCCGTCATGGTTCTGCCGTCCCGCTGCTTGAGGAGGAAGAGGATGCCGCTCTGGGCGATGGTGACCCGGATTCCATTTGAGGTCAGGGCGGCATTGATGTGGTTTCGGATCTGCTGTTGCGCCGTGCTCAGCATGTAGATGAAGCGGTCGTCCGCCGGAGGCGGTGGGTCGGTCCGTGTGTTTGGCATGCGTATATTTGGCATGCCAAACAATCGTTGTCAAGAAGAAGATGGGTCAGGTCGGGGAAAATTCTATTCGAGGCGGTAATCCTTTTCCTGGAAGAGGGCGAGGCAGGCGTCGACGACGACTGCGTCGTACAGGGTTCCCCGGTGGGTCCGGATCTCGTCCATGGCCACCTCGGTGCCGAGGGCCGGCCGGTAGGGACGATGGGAGCACATGGCCTCCACGACGTCCGCCACCGCAAGGATTCTTGATTCCAGGAGAATCTCGTCCCCCTTGAGGCCGCTGGGGTAGCCCGATCCGTCCAGGCGTTCGTGGTGCTCCAGGACCATGCGGGCGATGGGCCAGGGAAACTCGATCTCCCGGATGATTTCGAAGCCGGTCTGGGCATGGGTCTTGACGAGGAGCATCTCGATGGGGCTGAGCTCCGAGGGTTTGCCGAGGATCTCCGCGGGAACGGCCACCTTGCCGATGTCGTGGATGGCGCCGGCCATGCGCAGGCCGTCCACCTGGTCCGCCGGCAGATTCAGCTCCTGGGCGATTCGGCGGGCCAGGTCCGATACGCGCTGCTGGTGGCCCGACGTGCAGGGGTCCCGGTATTCGATCGTGGAGGCCATCACCTTGATGATCCCGCCGAGAGCCCTGCGGATCCTGGCGAAGCTGTCCCGGACGCGAGCTTCGGCCAGGTGTTGATCAGTGATATCGCTGATAAATCCTTCCAGGGTAGTGACTTTCCCATCGGCCGAGGGGATTCCGTTGCCCTGCTCCGAGACGAACTTCTCCTTTCCGTCCCGGGTCAGGAGACGGTACGTGAGGCGATAGGTCCGGCCTCCGGTGATGACGGACTGGATCCTGTTCCAGACGCTGTCCCGGTCCACCGGGTGGATGAGCTCGTTGTACGTGACCACGCCGCCGGTGAGCTCTTCGGGGGTGTAACCGGTCAGCTCAAGGCAGCCTGCACTGACGTAGTCCACGTTCCAGTCCCGGTCGTTGGCGCAGCGAAACGCCATGCCGGGGAGGTGGTCCATCAGGTTGGCCAGGCGGCGCCTGCTCTCAGCGAGGTCCTCCTCCATCTTCCGCCGCTCGGTCACGTCGGAGAGGGTTCCGGTGATGCCGCAGTACCGCCCGTCCTGGAAGATCTTCCGGCTGATGGCGGCGCGCACCCAGATGATGCGCCCGTCCTTGGCGTACAGCCTGCTCTCCCAGGGCTGCATCCCCGAGCTCCCCTCCAGTTCGAAGCGGTTGAGCATCTCCTTGAGGTCGTGCCGATGGATGTAGGACATGAAGGGCTGGCCGATCATCTCCTCGGGGCGGTACCCCAGCACTGACTCAATCTGGGGACTGACGAACGTGACCGTGCCGTCCACGTCGAGGGCATACACCGTTTCCTGCAGGCTCTGAATGAGGGAGCGGTACTGCAGCTCGTTTTCCGAGACGGGCTCGGCGCTCTGGCTTGGCGACAACGCTTCCTTCAGACCGGAAAACGGATGGCTCCAGGTCCCGCCCAGACTGGCCAGCTTCGTTTCCAGGAAGGCAATCCGGCGGCGGGCCTGCTCCATCTCCTGATTCAGCTTCTCATAACTCTTTGCATCGTCCATCGACACGTACTCCTGATGGGTATTTCCTCTCAACGTCTCCTGTACGGAAGCCTTCGCCGTCAGCGGCACAGGGTCAGTATCTCGGCAATCGCTTCTTTCGTGTAATCCTTGAGCCCCCACACCTGGGCGAGGGCAAAGGCGTTCTCCGTGATGAGGCCGATTCCCTCCTCGGGGATCTTTCCCTCCGCCAGGGTCACGGGACTGCCGATGGCGGCGAACCATTTCTTGAGGCTCTCAATGCCCTCCCGGGCGGCCTCGGTATCGTCCGCCGCTTCGACATGGAAGATCCGGCGGGCCAGGCGGGCGAACCGGGCGGGGTTCTTCCGGGCGGCCCAGGTCATCCAGGCGGGCATGACGATGGAGAGCCCCGCCCCGTGCGGGATGTCGTAGAGGGCGCTCAGGGCGTGCTCGACCATGTGCATGGGGAAGCCGACGATTCCCATTCCGGCGGTGGTGAGGCCGTTGAAGCCCAGGACGGCGGACCACATCAGCGTCGCCCGGGCCTCGTAGTTCTCCGGCTCCCGGAGGATCACGCCGGTGCTCTCCATGACGCTGTGCATCAGGGCCTCCACCAACCCGTCCTGCAGGTCGCTGGACGTGGCGGTGTTGGTGAAATAGCCCTCCAGCATGTGGGCGATGATGTCGACGGCGCTGTAGGCACTGTAGGCGCGGTCAAGGCTGAAGAGAACCGTCGGATCCAGGACGGAGGCCTTCGGCTGGACCGCCATGTCCCGGATGCTGTATTTTCGGGCTCCATCCTCGTTAGTGATGACGGCGGCGGGATTCATCTCCGATGCGCTGGCGGAGACGGTGACCACGGTGAGGACCGGCAGGGCCTTTTTGATGGCGCTTTTCCGGAGGAAGAAATCCCAGACGTCGCATTCGGCCGGAACGCCTGCGGCGATAGCCTTGGCCGTGTCGATGACGCTTCCGCCCCCTACCGCCAGGACGACGTCGGCTCCTTCGTTCCGGGCCCGTTCGATGCCCAGGCGGACGTGCGAGAGGACCGGGTTTGAACGGGCGCCGGGAAACTCCGCAACGGCGACCCCCGCCTCAGCCAGGGAGGCCATGACCTGGTCGTAGACCCCGTTGCGCTTGATGCTGCCGGTTCCGTAGACGAGGAGCACTTTCGCTCCGTGGCGGCGCACCTCCGCCCCGATCCGCCGGATCTGTCCCTTTCCGAAGAGGATCCGCGTGGGGTTTTCGAAGATGAAGTTCTGCATGGCTCCTCCTTCCTTTCGCGGCAGGCGGTTCTTCACGTTTTTCCGGCAGGGGGGTCGGATTTCCGCTCCGCCCCCCTCCGTCCGTTACGGACAGCGGGACGGACCCTTCCCCCGTCCCGCGGTCTCCACCTTTTTCAGGATCCCCCCCTGAAAGGAGAGGTGGTAGATGAAATCGTTCTCGCCGCAGTTGTAGGACCAGCGCTCGACGCTCTGCCGCTTTCCTTTCCTGCTGGCCACCTTTTTCCGGGTTCCCTTCTTTTTGTCTTTTGTTTCCTCCTCGACCGACGTCCCCGTTTCAACGGAGGAAACCTTCTCCTTCAGCAGGGGGTCGCCGCACTCCAGGATGACTTTCGCCTTGCTGTCCCCCTCCGAAACGAGGGCGCCGCCGCGGCAGCGGAAAGCCTCCGCCGCCGTCGCCGTGCCGGCCAGGAACAGTGTGACCAGGATCACGGTCCCGGCCCATCGCGTTCCTCTCATCGATGGTTCTCCTCTCTGTTCCGTATTTTGACTGGCCGGGGAAGCGGATCAAACAGGAACCGGTCATCCACTAACGGAATTTGCCGGGATGGTCAAGGTTTGAAAAAGCGCGGAGAAGGCCCTTTTTTCAGAGTTGACAATATCTTGCCGATTGGTTACCGATAAGCGCTATATTAAACATAAGGGTTGTTGTGCAAGGGACCTTTCGGCATTGCATGTTCGTGTCCTGGCAGCCGGCCCATATCAATAAAATCTTGCGGAGGATCTGGAAAGCCATGGAAAAGAAAATCCCTCTCACCATCGACGGCAAGGCCGTCAAAGCCCTACCGGGACAGACGATCCTGGAGGTAGCCCGGCAGAACGGGATCTTTATTCCCACGCTCTGCTACATGGATCGGACAACCAGGGTCGGCGCCTGCCGTGTGTGCGTGGTGGACGTCGAGGGTGCCCGTACGCTCGTCGCGTCGTGCTGTATGCCGGTCAGTCCGGGCATGGTGGTCCGTACGGACACGCCGAAGGTCCGCGCGGCCCAGCGGATGGTCGTGGAGCTTCTCTGGTCCTCGGGGGATCACAATTGTCTTACCTGCGAGCGCAACGGCAACTGCGAACTCCAGGACCTGGTCTACCGGTTCCAGATCGAGAAGCCCCGCTTCGACATCCAGCCCCCCGGGCACGCGAAGGATCAGTCCAACACCATGATCCAGCGGGACCTGAACAAGTGCATCCTCTGCGGCCGGTGCATCCGGGCGTGCAACGAGATCCAGGTGAACGAGGTTCTCGACTTCAACCGCCGCGGATCCCGGGCCAAGGTCGGTCCCGCCTTCGACGCCGACTACATCGACTCGAACTGCTTTTTCTGCGGAGAGTGTGCGGACGCCTGCCCCGTGGGCGCCATCACGCTCCGTCCCGCCCGTTTCTCAGGGAGACCCTGGGAGGTGAAAAAGGTCCGCACGACCTGCACCTACTGTGGCGTCGGCTGCCAGATGGAACTGAATGTCCATGAAGACCGCATTGTCTCCGTGACGGGAAATCCGGCCTTCGGCGAGCCCAACCTGGGAAGTCTCTGCGTGAAAGGACGGTTCGGCATGGACTTCGTCCAGCACCCGGACCGCCTCAAGACGCCGCTGATCCGCAGGGAGAAGGGCGGCGAACTGGAGGAGGCCTCGTGGGAGGAGGCCCTGGACCTCGTGGCGAAACGCTTCGGGGAAATTCGGGAGAAGAACGGGCCTGACGCCCTGGCTGGCCTCTCCTCGGCCCGCTGCTCCAACGAGGAGAATTACCTCTTCCAGAAGTTCATGCGCGCGGTGATCGGCACCAACCATGTGGATCACTGCGCACGGCTCTGACACTCCGTAACGGTGGCCGGTCTGGCCGCCGCCTTCGGGAGTGGAGCCATGACGAACTCCATCGCGGAAATCGAGAGCACCGAGTGCATCCTGGCAACGGGGACGAACACCACGGAGAACCACCCGGTCATCGGGGCCGTGGTGAAGAGGGCCGTCCGCCAGCACGGGACGAAGCTGATCGTCATCGACCCGCGGGAAATCACCCTGACCAGATACGCCGACATCTGGCTCCGCCAGAGGCCCGGGACGGACGTGGCCGTCCTGAACGGCCTGATGAACGTCATCCTGGCGGAAAACCTTTACGACAAGGCCTATGTCGAGGGCCGGACCGAGAATTTCGAAGCCTTCCGGAAGGTTGTGGAGAAGTACACTCCGGAGGAGGTCGAGAAGATCTCCGGCGTTCCCGCGGAGGACCTGAAACGGGCGGCCCGGATGTACGCGAAGGCGAAGCGCGCCTCCATTCTCTACTCCATGGGCATCACCCAGCACATCACCGGGACGGATAACGTCAAATCCATCGCCAACCTGTCGATGCTCTGCGGCAACGTCGGCGTCGAGGGAGGCGGCGTGAATCCCCTCCGGGGGCAGAACAACGTCCAGGGGGCCTGCGACATGGGGGCCCTGCCGAACGTCCTCCCGGCCTACCAGCAGGTGGCCAGCCCGGAGGTCCGGGCGTTCTTCGAGAAGGCCTGGGGAGTGAAGGCCCTTCCGGACAAGCCGGGCCTGACGGTCGTGGAGATCATGAATGCCGCCCACCACGGCGACATCCGGGGGCTCTACATCATGGGCGAGAATCCCATGGTCTCCGATCCGGACCTGTCACACGTGGAAGATTCCCTGAAAAAACTCGATTTCCTGGTGGTCCAGGACATCTTCCTGACGGAGACGGCCCGTCTCGCCGACGTGGTCCTGCCTTCAGCGTCATTCGCCGAGAAGGATGGGACGTTCACCAACACGGAGCGGCGTGTCCAGAGGATCCGCAAGGCCGTCAGTTCCCCGGGGGAGGCGCTCCCGGACTGGGCGATCATCGCGGGCATCGCAACCCGCATGGGATATCCCATGGCATACGGCAATGTGCGGGAGATCTGGGAGGAGATCCGGAAAGTCACCCCGAGCTGCGCCGGCATCTCCTACAAGCGGATCGAGCGGGAGGGGATCCAGTGGCCCTGCCCGAACGTCGAGCATCCGGGGACGCGGTTTCTCCACAAGGACCGCTTTACACGTGGCCGGGGCCTCTTTGCCGCCATCGAGTACCTGCCGCCGGCGGAGCAGCCGGACAAGGAGTATCCAATGATCCTGTCCACGGGACGGGTTCTCTACCACTATCACACGGGGACCATGACCCGCCTGGCGAAGGGCCTCTCGGAGCGGTATCCCGAGAGCCTCGTCGAGATCCATCCCGAGGATGCGTCGCGCCTTGGCATCGACGACGGGCGCGCGGTGCGGCTCACCTCGCGCCGGGGAGCCGTGGAGGCAAAGGCCAGGGTCACGGACCGCTCACCCGTGGGTACGGTTTTCATGAACTTCCATTTCCGCGAGGCCGCGGTGAATCTCCTCACGAACCCGGCGCTTGATCCCATCGGGAAGATTCCCGAATTCAAGGTCTGCGCCGTTCGTGTCGAGGCCGCCTGAACGGCGGACTGGAAAAAGGTCGAGTCGCATCGTCTCCCGTCCCCGCGGAAGCGGCGTTCCGCGGAGGCCCGGTGTGGGGGGGGCTGCAGCCAAAACGCCGCAGCCATAACGCTTGACAGGCATAGTACCGGGTGATATACGCTGCTCCAGTGTGTCGGGGCGTGGCGCAGCCTGGTAGCGTATCTGAATGGGGTTCAGAGGGTCGGAGGTTCAAATCCTCTCGCCCCGACCATCTTTTAAAAGCCCTGCGGGCACCAATTCTGGCGAGAGACATGGGGAATGCCCGGAAAATCGAGGGTGACCCTTCCGCCCGCTGAAAACAGCATCTTTCCGAGGGAAGGTGCTGTTTTTTTATGCCTTGCGGATGGCGGGGCGCCGGAATTACCATGTCCCCGGGAGGAGGCAATCCGGAATGCGTGATGTGACACGAACCGAGATTCGCGAGGAGATCGGGGACCTGGTTGCGGAGCTGTACGCCGCCGGTCGCGCCGGGGAGCCTTTCGTTCCGGGAGAGACCCCCGTCCATTATGCCGGGCGCATGTTCGACGAGCGCGAGATCCAGGCAGCCGTTGCGGCATCCCTCGATTTCTGGCTCACCGAAGGCGCCCATGCACAGCGGTTTCAGCAAGACCTGGCGGAGAAGCTGGGTGTCCGGGAGACCGTTCTCGTGAATTCGGGCTCTTCGGCGAACCTCCTGGCCGTCACGGCCCTGACGTCGCCGCTCCTGAAAGACCGCCGCCTGAAGCCGGGAGACGAGATCATTACCGCGGCCGCGGGCTTTCCCACCACCGTGAATCCGATTCTCCAGAACGGTCTCGTGCCGGTCTTCATCGACTCTTCCACCCCGACCTACAATCCGCGGGCGGACGACATCGCCGCCGCCGTCGGCCCCCGGACGAGGGCCGTCTTCCTGGCCCATACCCTGGGAAATCCCATCGACGCCGACGCTGTCCTGGAGATCGTCCGGAGGCACGATCTGTTCCTCATCGAGGACTGCTGCGACGCCCTGGGGTCCACGTACCGGGGCCGGCAGGCCGGGACGTTCGGGATTCTCTCCACGTTCAGCTTCTACGCCGCCCACCACATCACATTGGGCGAGGGGGGAGCCGTGGCCTGCTCGGATCCGCTTCTGCTCCGGATACTCCGCTCCCTGAAGGACTGGGGCCGCGACTGCCACTGCGGTCCCGGCCAGAACAACGCCTGTGGACGGCGCTTCACCGGTCGGCACGGCGACCTGCCGGAGGGGTACGACCACAAGTACGTCTACTCCCACCTGGGCTACAACCTGAAAGCCACGGACATCCAGGCCGCCATCGGCGTGGAGCAGCTGAAGAAGCTGGACCGGTTCTGCGCCGCCAGGCGGGAGAACTACCGATCCTGGATGGAGCGATTCCGTCCCCTGGAGGACCGTTTCCTTCTCCCCGAGGCAACCCCGGGCAGCGATCCCGCCTGGTTCGCCTTCCCCCTGACGGTTCGAGAGGGGGCGGGCTTCACCCGGCGGCAGATCACGGATTATCTGAACGAAAAACGGGTCGAGACGAGGAATCTCTTCGGGGGGAACCTGCTCCGCCAGCCGGCCTACCTGGACATCCCCCGCCGCGTCGCCGGGGAGTTGGCAGGGGCGGACCGGATCATGAACGACGCCTTCTTCATCGGCACCTATCCTGGGATCGGGGAGGCCCAGATCGATTACACCATGGACGTCCTCCGGCGGTTCCTGGAAAGGGAGGTGTGAATCGGCATGAACCCGTTTGACGACTTCTATCGCGGCCGCCGGGTCCTGGTGACGGGCCATACGGGCTTCAAGGGCTCCTGGCTCGCGCTGTGGCTCCGGAAGCTCGGGGCCGAGGTCACCGGCTTCGCCCTGCCGCCGGCGACGGAGCCCTCCCACTTTGCCATCCTGGACCTGGAGAAGCGGATCCGCCACCGGGAGGGAGACATCCGCGATCTCGAAGCCGTGCGGAACGCCTTCCGGGAGGCGGAGCCGGAAGTCGTCTTCCACCTGGCGGCCCAGGCCATCGTCCGGACTTCCTACGACCATCCCAAGGAGACCTTCGACGTCAACGTCGGGGGCACCGTCAACGTCCTGGAGGCCATAAGAAGCGCGCCCTCCGTCCGTGCCGCCGTCGTCGTGACGTCCGACAAGTGCTACGAGAACCGCGAATGGGTCTGGGGCTACCGGGAAGAGGACCCCCTGGGCGGCCATGACCCCTACAGTGCCAGCAAGGGCGCCGCGGAGATCGTCTGCGGGGCCTACGGTCGATCGTATTTCAATCCCGCCGGCCGCGGACCGCACCCGGGATTCGCCACGGCTCGGGCCGGGAATGTCATCGGGGGAGGGGACTGGGCAGCGGACCGCCTCATCCCGGACTGTGTCCGGGCCCTTGCGGCGGGAAAGGCCGTCGTCATCCGGAATCCCGGGGCCACCCGCCCCTGGCAGCACGTCCTGGAGCCGCTCTCGGGATACCTTCTGCTGGCTCGGCGCCTGGCGGAAGACTCCGTTCGCTTCTCCGGCGCCTGGAACTTCGGACCCACCGACGGCTCGGCCATGCCGGTCCGCGAACTGGCGGCCCGCTTCGTTGCCCGTTGGCCGGAGGGCAGGCTCCGGGTGGGAAGGCAGGGAGGGAACGCGCCTCACGAGGCCCACGCGCTGGCCCTCTGCACCGACAAGGCGCGGAAGATTCTCGGCTGGTGGCCCGTCCTCTCCGCCGGGGAGGCCGTCGACTGGACGGCAGCCTGGTATCGCGCCTGGCAGGAGGGGAAGGAAAACCTCCGGACCCTCTCGCTCTGCCAGATCCGGCGATACGAAAAATCCTCGACATGACAGGGTTTTGATCGTCTGCGTGACGTCCGTCACATTCTTTGATCATGGAATGTGCGCATGAGACAGTCCCGGCGCACCGGATCGGGGATGGAAAGCAGGCCTGAGATCGTGTATGGTTTCGGCGGGATAAAAGATCGCACCCGGTTTCCGGATGCCGGAGGGAGAGGATGCCCCGGAACATGAGAGGAAAGAAGATGCCGGCCGTCGTGATCCTCTGCGGCGGGATGGGGACGAGGCTGGCGGAGCAGACGGAGGTTCGGCCGAAGCCGATGGTGGAGATCGGTGGACGGCCCATGCTCTGGCACATCATGAAGCACTATGCCCGGTATGGATGCCGGGAATTCTACCTGGCCCTGGGCTACAAGGGCGAGTACATCAAGCGCTATTTCCTGGAATTCCACACCCTGAACCGCGACTTCACGGTCAATCTAGGAGACGGACGCATCGGCGTGCTGGATTGCGCCAACGGGGAGGACTGGACGGTTCACCTCGTGGACACGGGCCTGGAGACCATGACGGGGGGGCGCCTGAAGCGCATCGCGCCGCTCCTGCCGAGGGGACGGTTCTTCATGACCTACGGGGACGGCGTGGGCGACGTGGACCTGGATAAGCTCCTGGCCTTTCACCGTACCCGAAAGGGGCTCGTGACGCTGACCGCCGTGAGGCCGCCCGCCCGCTTCGGTGCCCTGGACTTCGACGGCGACCGCATCGTCCGATTCAAGGAAAAATCCGTTGTCCGGGAGGGATGGATCAACGGCGGATTCTTCGTCGTCGAACCAACCGCCCTGGACTGTATCGAGCGGGACGTCATGTGGGAGCACGACCCCATGGAGCGGCTCGCCGCGGAAGGCCGGGTGTACGCGTACCGCCATGAGGGCTTCTGGCAGTGCATGGACACGCTGCGTGAACTCAAGTACCTGGAATCCCTCTGGGAAAGCGGAAATCCGCCCTGGAAGACATGGTGAACGTGCAGCAGAAGGCATCGGAACGGGTTATGCGGACGGCCGCCGTGACCGGGAATCGCAGGCGAGGCGGGATGGCCGCCGGGAACCCCCTGGCGGAGGATCTGGACCACGTCCTGGAGCGGACCCGGGACCTCTGGGAAGAACTGCGGGGCGGCCGGATCTTCATCACCGGCGGGACGGGATTTTTCGGTTGCTGGCTCCTGGAGAGCCTTCTGTGGGCCAACCGGGAACTGGGGCTGAAGGCGAGGGCCGTGGTCCTGACCCGCGACCCGGGACGATTCGCGAAAAAGGCGCCACACCTGGCGGGAGACCCGGCGGTCCGGCTGCTCACCGGGGACATGGGACGCTTCCGGTTCCCGCGGGGGCCTTTTACCCACCTGATTCATGCCGCCGTTTACCAGGAACCGGAAGGCGGGAAAATCCGGCCCCGGCGGATGGCGGACGAAATGATCCGGGCGACAAACCGTGTCCTCGATTTCTGCATGGAGGCGGGCGTCCGGAAAATGCTCCTCGTGAGCACCGGCGCCGTATACGGGCCGCCGCCCGCGGGAATGGACCGGGTTCCGGAGGATTTTACGGGCTCCAGGGATCCCGCCTCGGGGGAAGATGCCTATCATCATGTACGGCGGATCATGGAGACGCTGACGGTTCTCCGGGCGGAGGAATGCGGTTTCGAGGCCAAGGTTGCCCGCTGCTTTTCCTTTATCGGGCCGTATCTCCCGCTGGACGGACGCTTTGCCGCGGGAGATTTCATCCGGGATGCCCTGGCCGGCCGCACGGTTGTCGTCAAGGGAGACGGAAAGGCCGTCCGGTCCTACCTGTACGCGGCCGATCTTGCCGTCTGGCTGTGGACGATCCTGTTCCGGGGGGTATCCGGCAGGCCGTATAATGTCGGATCCGAGAGGGCGGTCACGATTCGGCAGATTGCCCGGGCGGTCTCCCGGCAACACGCGCCTCCGCTGAAGGTGACGGTCCTGGGGAAAGAAACGCGGGGTGTCGCGCCGGGCCGGTATGTCCCGGACACATCGAAGGCGAGCTCGGAGCTTGGATTGGGGCAGGAGATCAACCTTCACAGCGCCATCGGAAAGACGATGCTGTGGAATCGAATTACAAACCAGCAAACGGAGAAATGACATGGCGGAAGTGAGAATCGGAAACGCCCTGGTCGGGGATGGCCATCCCTGCTACATCATCGCGGAGATCGGGATCAACCACAACGGGGATATCGAGATCGCGAAGAAGCTGATCGACCTGGCCGTCGTGGCGGGATGCAGCGCAGTGAAGTTCCAGAAGCGCACCGTGGACGTCGTCTATTCCGCGGAAGAACTCAATAAGCCCCGGGAAAGCCCTTTTGGTGATACCAATGGTGATCTGAAGTACGGCCTGGAGTTCGAGAAGCCCGAATACGATGTCATCGACCGGTACTGCCGGGAAAAGAAGATCCCCTGGTTTGCCTCCTGCTGGGACGAGGGGTCTGTCGATTTCATCGACCGGTACGACGTTCCCTGCTTCAAGATCGCCTCCGCCTCGCTGACGGACGACAGCCTCCTCCGGCATTACCGGAGCAAAGGGCGGCCCCTCATCATCTCCACGGGGATGAGCACCCTGGAGCAGGTCGATCACGCCGTCGAAGTCCTCGGGAAGAAGGACCTCGTCATCCTGCACTCCTGCAGCACCTACCCGGCGGATTATTCGGAGCTGAACCTGAAGGTGATTCCTTTCTTCCGCGAACGGTACACGATTCCCGTCGGCTATTCGGGCCACGAGACGGGCCTTGCCTCGTCCGTGGCGGCATTCGCCATGGGGGCCTGCGCCGTCGAGAGGCACATCACCCTGGAGCGGGCCATGTGGGGATCGGACCATGCCGCGTCTCTTGGAACCAGCGGCGTTATCCGCCTTGTCCGGGACATCCGGCTCGTGGAAATCTCCATGGGCGACGGCGTCAAGCGCATTGCCGAGCGGGAAGTCCCGATCATGAAGAAGCTGAGGCGCAAGGGCTGACATGAAGCCGAAGATCAAGGCCATTGCGCTGGACGTGGACGGGGTGCTGACGGACGGGACTTTCTGCTGGGGTCCCGACGGAGCCGAATACAAGCAGTTTTCCTTCTATGACATCATGGGCGTTTCCCTGGGAACCAGGGCCGGGCTTATGTTTGCACTGATCTCCGGCGAGAGCGGCGAGCTGATCGATCGCTTCGCATCGAAGATGGGCATCGCCGACGTCTTCAAGGGCTGCAAGGACAAGGCGGCTGCCCTGCGCTCCTTCGCGGAGAATCGGGGGCTTGATCTTTCCGAGGTCTGCTTCATGGGCGACGACGTGAACGATTTGCCGGCACTGGCCCTGGCCGGCCTGTCCGCCGCGCCCTCCAGCGCCCATAAGCGTGTCAGGGGAGTGGTGAACCTCGTTACAATCCAGCCTGGAGGCCGGGGGGCGGTCCGGGAGTTGGTCGACCACGTCCTGGCGGACAGCAGCTCATGAACCCTTTTATGCTCCCGCATACGGATCCGCGATGAAGCTTTCCGACTTCGTATTCGAGTTTCTTGCCGGCGCCGGTGTGCGCCATGTCTTCATGCTGCCCGGAGGCGGCGTGATGCATCTGAACGACTCCTTGGGGCGCTGCCCCGGCATCCGCTATGTGGGCTGCCTCCACGAACAGGCGTGCGCCGTCGCCGCGGAGGCGTACGCCCGGGTGGCGGACGACCTCGGGGTCGCCCTCGTCACGACCGGCCCGGGGGGGACCAACGCGATCACGGGAGTGGCGGCAGCCTGGCAGGATTCGACGCCCTGCCTCTTCATCTCCGGGCAGGTCAAGCGGTCCGACCTGGCCGGCACCTCGGGCGTTCGGCAGATGGGGGTCCAGGAAATCGACATCGTCTCGCTCGTGAAGCCGATCACGAAATACGCCGTCACCGTCATGGACCCCGCGAAGATCCGCCATCACCTGGAGAAGGCCCTGCACCTCGCCAAAAGCGGCCGTCCGGGCCCCGTCTGGATCGACGTTCCCCTGGACGTGCAGGCCGCGGATGTGGACCCGGGCATCCTCGAAGGATTCGATCCCGGGGCGGACGCCAGACCGGAAGGGGAGGGGGAACCGGCGGAGGCAGCGGCCCGGGCCATCGACTGGTTGAACGGATCCGAGCGGCCCGTGGTCCTTGCCGGCAACGGCATCCGCGTGGCGGGGGCATGTGCCGATTTCCGCAACCTGGTCGGCCTGTTGGGAGTCCCCGTCCTGACCACCCGACTCGGAGTGGACCTGCTTCCGGCAAACCACGGCCTCTGTTTCGGCATGCCCGGGTCCATCGCGGCGCGGGGCTCCAATTTCACGCTGCAGAACGCCGACTGGCTCCTTGTCCTGGGGGCCCGCCTGGACATGGCGCTGATTGCCTACGAGCCGAAGCGCCTGGCCCGGGGGGCGCGAAAAATCATGGTCAACCTCGATCCCGCGGAGATGAGAAAGCTGGGCGGGATCCTTGATCTGGAGGTTTGCACGGATGCGGGACGGTTTATCCGGGAAATGATCCGGCAGGCCGGTTGTGTCGAGCGCCGGGACCGCTCCGCCTGGTTGGACCGCTGCCGGGATTGGCAGGCACGGTACCCCTTTGTCCAGCCGAAGCACCGGGAGAATGCGGCGGGAATCAGTGTCTATGCCTTCTCGGAGATCCTCGCGGAGGAATTGACGGGAGAGCACATCGTTCTGCCCGGGAACGCCGGGGTCGCCTGCGAGCTCTTTCTCACCGCCTTCCGGGTCAAGGAAGGGCAGCGCGTTTTTCACAACAAGGGAACCGGCGCCATGGGCTTTGGTCCCCCCGCCGCCCTCGGGGCCGCCCTAGCCAGTAGCGGGCGGCACGTCGTCTGCATCGACGGGGACGGGGGGTTCCAGATGAACGCACAGGAACTGGAGACGATCCGGCGGCTGGGCCTTCCCGTCACGTTCTTCGTCATGAACAACCAGGGATACTCCTCCATCCGGGTTTCGCAGAGCGGCTATTTCGGGCGGTTGACGGGGGCCGACGCCTCCAGCAACCTGACGCTGCCGGACCCGCTCAAGCTTGCCGGGGCTTACGGACTGAGGGCGGTCCGCATTTCGCATCCGGGGGACCTGAAGGAAAAGATCCGGGAGGTTCTCGCCCTGCCGGGGCCCGTGGTCTGCGACGTCATGCTGATCCCGGACGAGGTCCGGGAGCCGCGGGTGGCGTCGTACCAGAAACCCGACGGCTCCATGGCGTCCAAGCCGCTGGAGGACATGTGGCCTTTCCTCGATCGGGAGGAGTTCCGGGCCAACATGATCGTGGAGCCCGTCGAGGAGTAGGGAACGGATCATGGAAACCGCGAAGCAGAAGAAGGAGATCGAGGCCGCCCGGAGGGAGAAACTCCGGAGGGAAAAGCCTCTGGTCTATGAGAAAATCATCCGGCTCGACGAACGCTTCCAGGCTGGAATGGCAACGCCGGTGGTGGACATCTGCTACAACCGGGCCTGCAACCTGAAGTGCCGCCATTGCTTCACTACCCGCTTCACGAAGAAGGACCGCTCCCTCTCCCCCCCGGACATGAAGCGCTTCGCCGACGAGGCCCACGAGATCGGACTGTGCCAGCTCGTCCTCTCCGGCGGAGAGCCCCTGATCCTGAAGGACCTGGAAGAAGTCATCGCGGCGCTGCAACCAGACAAGTTCCATTTATCCATGAGCACGAACGGGTATTTCTTGACGCCGGAGATGGCAAGAAACCTCAAAACCTGGGGACTCGACAAGGTCAAGATCAGCATCGACGACTTCGACGAACGGATGCACAACGACAATCGCCGGAACGACAACGCATACGAGAAGGCCATGGCCGCCCTGTTCAACGCGAGAGACGCGGGTCTCAGCGTCGTCATCCAGACGTGCATCACCCATGAAAACTGCCGGACCGACCGGACCATCCAGATGGCAAAATTCGCCCAGGAGAACGGGTTTGTGGTGGACGTCATGATCGCCCACGCCGTCGGTGAATGGGAGGGCAGGCACGACATGCTGATCGACGAGGCGGACGCCGCTTACATGCGCGAGGTTCACAGGCAGTACCCGTCCCTGCACCGCGACACGTTTCCGACCTACGGCATCGACCGGGGCTGCGGGAGCGTCCAGTCCAACCTGCACCTCACCCAGTACGGCGACATCCTCCCGTGCGGCTTCATCCACATTTCCCTCGGCAGCATTTTCGAGGAGAGCCTCGCCGCCATTCTGGAGAGGGGGATGAGCATCCGGCACTTCAAAGAGTACAATCCGCTCTGCCTCTCCGGGGAGGACCGGTATTTCATCGAAAAATACATGGCGAAATTCTACGGAAAACCGCTTCCCGTCCACTGGACCGAGGTCTTCGGGGAGGAGGACTTTGTCCGATGAGCGAGTTCACCATCATTTCCCATGACCGGCAACCGCTCCGCGACCGCCTCCCGCTCAAGAAGCCCCTCTCCCTGTTCGTCGAGCCGACGAACCTGTGCAACTTCCGCTGCACCCCCTGCGTGCACGGCAGCGAGAACACGCGCAACGACCTGAAACCGCTCCGGAACATGGAGATGGACCTGTACCGGAAGCTCATCCGCGAACTTGCGGATTGGGAAGGGCCGCCGCTGAAGTTGCTCCGGCTGGCCATGCTGGGCGAGCCTTTCGTGAATACGGAATTTTGCGAAATGGTACGCCTTGCCAGGGAGGCCCATGTCGCCGAGCGGGTGGACACGTTTTCCAACGGCTCCCTGCTGACGGAGGAGATCTCGGAGAAGCTGATCGACTGCGGGCTGGACATCATCCGCTTCTCCATTTACGCGTCGGAAAACGGGCGCCATCGGGAGGTGACCCGGTCGAATTGCACCGTGGAGACCATCCGGGATAACATCCGGCGGTTGCGGGAGCTGCGCGACGCCCGGGGAGCCCGAAAACCGTACATCTTTGTGAAAATGTTCGACACGTACGGACCGGAGAACGACACGTTCTTCGGGATGTACCGCGACATCGCCGACGAGGTCGGGCTGGAGAAAGTCCACAACGCCACCCGGTACAGCGGGAACGACTTGGTCAGGATGTACTACCACGACAGCGAAAAGGAGAAGCAGGCGAAGCGTGAATATGCGGAAGGGCTGAACAGGGGGCGCATCGCCTGCTCACGCCCCTTCATGGCCATGGTGATCAACAACATCGGCGACTGCCTCATGTGCACCCACGATCCCGCAAAGGGGACGAAGATCGGCAGCGCCCGCGAAAGCACCCTCCACGAGTTGTGGAACGGCGAAAACATGTTTCAGTTCCGCAAGATGCTCCTGGAGGGCCGAAAACATGAGAACCGGATCTGCGCCCGCTGCGACTGGTTCAAGCTGTTCCCGGAAGAGGACAGCGTGGACGGATTCCCCGTGGAGAGACTGCGACCGTGATCCGGTACACCAGCCTGAAAAACACGGACCGGCAGAACCTCAGGGAGGTCATGCCGCTGCAAAAGCCCTTCACGGTGCTCATCGAGCCGTCGAGCCTGTGCAACTTCAAGTGCATCCAGTGCTTTCAGAGCATCAAGGCGGAATCCTACTTCACCCGCACCCGGGGGAACATGCCGATGGCGCGCTTCCGGCGGGTCATGGAGCAGCTCAAGGCCTGGCCGGGGCCGAAGCTGAAGGTGCTCAAGCTGAGCCTTTACGGCGAGCCGCTCGTCAACCGGGATTTCTGCGAGATGCTGCGAATGGCCAGGGAAGCGGACGTTGCGGAGAGGATGGAGACCACCACCAACGCCTCCCTCCTGACCCGGGAGATCGCCGAAAAATGGGTGGAGCACCAGATGGACTATGCGCGAGTGTCCATCTACGCCTCCGAGCAGGGGAGACACAAGGCCATCACCGGTTCGAGCCTGGACATCCGCACCATCCACGAAAACCTGAGGGTTCTCCAGGAAATCAAACGGCGCGAGGGATCGGAGCGGCCCTTTGTGAGCTGCAAGATGCTGGACGCCTACGGCGACGAGAACGAACGGTTCTTCGAGATGTACCGGGACGTGGCCGACGAGGTGTACCTGGACAAGCCGCACTGCTGGATCAAGGTGGAGGGAGCCGACTTCATCCGGGACTACTACCGCGAGGACGCACAGACCGTCCTGGTGGACCTCCGGAGGAACCGGACCCGGCGGGTCGCCTGTCCCATGGCGTTCACGACGATGGCAATCCGAAGCAACGGAGATGTCTCCCCCTGCTGCGTGGATTTCATCGGCGGCACGAACCTGGGCCGTGTGGACGACCATAGCCTGCAGGAGATCTGGCATTCCGAGCCCTGGTACGAGTTCCAGAAGATGCAGCTCATGGGCCGCAAACAGGAGAACGAATCCTGCGCCCGCTGCGATTTTTACCTCAGCGATCACTACACCCTGGACAACATCGACGGCTTCGACGTGGGAAAGCTGCTGGGGGCGGGGGAGTGCAAGACGGGAGGTGGTTCGTGAAGCTGATGGACCAGATTCGGGACGTCCGGCACGCCGAGAAGGACATCTTCGACACAATCAGGGCCTCGGGTGATCCGGTTGTGCTCTGGGGGGCCGGCGAGATCGCCTGGTGTGTCTGGACCTATCTGCGCCAGAACGGGATCGATCCGGTGTGTTTCTGTGACAATGATCCGGCCAAGCAGGGAACGAAGCATCTCGGGCTCCCCGTGTACGGTTACGACGGACTGAAGGAGCGCTTTGCACGGGAGGGTCGCCGCTACCACATTGTGGTGGCGACGGGCATTCAGTACCGGGCCCCGATCTTCGCGCAGCTGGCCGCTGCCGGGGAGAGGAACCCCATCTGGTACATCAAGGGCTTCGAGGTCTGCGGGGAAAAGATTGATTATCCTTATGTCCGGGAGCACGCGGAGCAGTTCGAAGAGGCGTACGCATCCCTGGCGGACGACGTATCGCGGAATGTGTTCGTGCACGTCCTCATCGCCAAACTGTCCGGCGACTTCGACCTCTATCGGAGGATCATGTCCCCGTGCGAGTATTTTGACGAGGACGTGATTCGCCTGGCCGAAGACGAGGTGTACCTGGACGTCGGCGCATACCGGGGCAGGGCGATCATTGAATTCGCGAGGCGGACAAGGGGAACATACGACGGGATCATCGCGTTCGAGCCGGACAAAAGGACGCTGGACATGCTCCGGAGAACCGTCGAGGAGCACGGCATCCGGAAGGTGGAACTGCACAACAAGGGGGCCTGGGACAGGCATGCGTTCCTGAGTTTCCACGATGGGCGTGAGGGAGGATCGCGCATCCTGGAGCCTTCCGCCGTTGAAATCCCGGCAAACTCCATCGAGGTGGACGCCATCGACAACGTGCTCGACGGCCGCCGGGCGACCTACATTTCCATGGATATCGAGGGGGCGGAGCACAACGCCATTCTGGGCGCCGAGCGGACCATCCGGACGTGGAGACCCAAAATGGCGGTTTCCGTCTATCACAAGCGGGAGGACCTCTTCGACCTCCTGCTCCTGATCAAGTCCTTCGACCCGCAGTACCGGTTTCACATGAGGCACTACACGGAAAACCAGACCGAAACGGTGCTGTATGCGGTGTAGGGCGGGCGGGCACGCATGATCAAGAACGAGCCGATGAGGCCCTGTCCCGTATGCGGGAACGGGGTCGGCGCCGAGCGCCTCCACACGCAGGAATTCATTCTGCCGGAGAACCACCCCCTGCCCGCGGCGTATGACGTCGTCGCCTGTGGCCGGTGCGGGTTCGTGTATGCGGACACGCCCGCCGGACAGGCTGCCTATGACCGGTACTATGCGGACATGTCGCGATACGACATGAATTATACCTGCCCCGAGAGCTCCCTCTACGCCGACCGGGCCGCGTGGATCGATTCGTTCATCGGCAACCGGGCGGACAGCGTCATCGACATCGGCTGCGGAAATGGCCTGCTGCTTCTGGAACTGCGGAAACGCGGGCTGTCGGATCTGACGGGCCTGGATCCGTCCGAGGCATGCATCTCGGCGCTCCGGGAAAAGGGCATCCCGGGGATCGCCGGCAGCATCTTCTCCGTTTCCACGGACAGGACGTTCGACTGCGCCGTGCTTTCCGGGGTGCTGGAGCACATCTGCGACGTCGGCGGCGTCATGGAGACGGCCAAGAGGCTTCTGAAGCACGGCGGCCGGCTGTTTGTCTGCGTTCCCGACGCCTCGCGGTACCGGTTTTTCGATGCTGTTCCCTTCGATTACTTCAACATAGAGCACATCAATCACTTCGAGGAGACGTCGCTGTTCAACCTCGGACTTCAGCACGGCTTTCATGTGAACGCATTTCTCAAGACGACCATCACGCTGGCCCGGACGACGCAGCCGATGATCTTCTGCGCATATGAGAACACGGGGCAACCCGCCGGTGATATGCTTGCATATGCGCGAAATGCCGTCGTTCAGTATATCGTGCAGACGAAGAAAATGGCGGGTGTCAATCGGGTTCTTGACGAACTGGAGGAAACGGGAGAAGAAGTGATCGTCTGGGGGGCGGGGAATTACACGAGCCGTCTCCTGGCCGGATCGAGTCTGGGCCGATGCAACATCGTCCTGATCGTGGACAACGATCCGCACAAGCAGGGCACACGGATTGGAGGAAGAACGGTCCATTCCCCCCGGGCAATCCGCGACGAGGGGAAGGACTGTACCATTCTGATCGCTGCGGCGGTTTTCGGCGACGAGATCGCGGCGGAGATCCGGAATATGGGATTGCAGAACAAAATCATATTCTTGGGCAATTCAGGAGAACGTTCCGCATGAGCCTGGGCCGGAAGACCATCAGCGTTGTTGCGGGCTGTTTCAACGAGGAGGGAAACCTGCAGCCGTTTTATGACCGGCTGATGAAGGTTTTCGAACAGCTGCCCGGGTATGATTACGAGATCATCGTGGCGGACAACTGCTCGACCGACGGCAGCCAGGAGATCCTGCGCCGCCTGGCCTCCACCGACAGGAAGTTCAAGGTGATTCTGAACGCGAACAACTTCGGGCAGATCCGTTCCCCGTTCCACGCCCTTCTCCAGGCGAAGGGAGATGCCGTCGTCGCCATCACCTCGGACCTGCAGAATCCTCCGGAGCTGATTCCGGAATTCGTGAAGAAGTGGGAGGAGGGGCATGAAGTCGTCATCGCGGTGAAGCGGAAAACGGCCGAGAACGCCGTCGTCTCGGTGGTCCGGAATTTCTATTATTACCTCCTGTCCCGCTTTTCCGAATCCGACCACATCATCCGCGGCTTCACGGGCTTCGGCCTCTACGACCGCAAGTTCATGGACGCCCTCGCGCTGTACAAGAATTCATATCCCTATTTTCGCGGACTGGTCGGGGAGATCGGTTTCCGCCGTGCCACGGTGCCGTTTGACCAACCGCCGCGCCGGCATGGGCGGTCCAAGAATAATTTCTTCACCCTCTACGATGTTGCAATGACCGGCTTCGTCAACCATTCCCGGCTTCCCCTGCGCCTCGCAGCCATGACCGGGTTTGGCGTGGCCATCCTGAGCCTCCTGGTCGCCTTCGGCTATTTCGTCTACAAACTCGTTTTCTGGGACAGCTTTTCCGTCGGGATCGCGCCCCTGGTCATCGGCCTGTTCTTCTTCGCCTCCGTCCAGCTCTTCTTCATCGGCATCGTGGGCGAGTACATCGGCGCCATCCACACCCAGGTGCTTAAGCGCCCGCTGGTCATCGAGAAGGAGCGCATCAACTTTGACTGACCGGAAGAGAGCCGTTCCTCCCGAAAGGATGTCCCGCCGCGGGATCGCATGCCGCACCGTCTTTTCCCGACGGACCCCCGGTTTGCCATGATCCACGAACGCTTCGCACGCCACGGAGTGAAGATCCGGTTTGTCCTCGTCGGCGTCTGGAACACCTTCTTCGGCTACGGTGTGTACGTCGCCCTGGACTGGCTCTTCGAACGGCTCTTTGCGAGCCGTGCCGCCGCCTACATGTCGGCCGCGGTCCTGTCGAACATCCTGGCCATCCTGAACGCCTATATCTTCCATAAATTCATAACGTTCCGTTCGGAAGCCCGCGGATGGGCCATGGTGCCGGAGTTATTCCGGTTTTTCTCGACCTACCTGGTGAGCATTGTCGTGGGGCTTGTGTCGCTTCCCGTCTTCGTGGAGGTGTTCAGGATCGACCCCAAAATCGCGGGCGCCCTGGTCATGCCGGTGACGGTACTGGTGAGCTGGCTCGGCCACTCCCGGTTTTCTTTCCGGAACGAAAAAACAAAGACATAGGACGATTACTCCGTCGGACCGGGATCGACCGGGATGCATGAAGATGGAGGATTGCCACAATCACGGCCAAATCGGGCACACCATGAACAACGCCATGCGGTCCATGATTCAATGCCTTGCCGGGCTTTCTTTCCTTCTTTTCCTGGTCCTGGTGCCGGAAATGCTGCATGCCGGCGTGCCCTCCATGAAACTGGATATGAGGGCGGCACCGTCCCCGGGAAGGCTGGTTGCCGTTTCCACCGCGACGAACAACGGCGGGGAAACCGCATACAATGTCTCCATCATGTCATCCCTCGCCGGCGATACCCGTCGCTCGGATCCCCTCGGGGACGTCCACGCAGGCAAGCGCCGCAGCCAGCGGGTGGAGTTCAGCCTGGAGGGCCTCAAGCCGGGACGATACATCCTTGCCGCCCGGCTGGATTACCATGAGCAGAACGGTATGCCCCACCGGATCCATTCCTTCCGTGCCTTTCGAGTGAGCGGGAGCGAGCCGGAAATGCAAAACGCACAGGAAACCCGGGAGACGGCGGTAGCCTCCGGGATACCGGCCATGGCGGAAATGCCGGGACTGTCCGTAGCGCTGGAAATACCGGCGGCGCGGTGGACACTCTTCGGCAATGCCGGCACGAAAATCGTGCTGATCGTGAAAAACAGGATGGATACACCCATCCGGCCCGTGTTTTCCATCCATCTTCCCGGCGGCGTAACGGCAGACCGGACGGAGCTGCAACTGGAGATGGGACCGGGCGAAGAACGCCGCGAGGAGGTGAGGCTCGACGCCAAACGATCCGTCCGGGGCGGGCATCCGGTATCCGTGCTGGTGAGTTGCGAGACGGAAGAGGAATACGACAGTCGCCTGCTCAGGACAACGCTCTCCGTTGAGGAGAACTCCATGTCTCTCCCGGCCATGGCAATGGTCGCGATTATCCTGACGATCGCCCTTGCGGCTTTCGTGCTGATCGCCTTTCGACGCTCGTCCACAGGGCATACGGGAGAACCGGGCACCTGATCCTCTCCCATGCGGTACACCGCTCGGGGATGAAATTCCGCGTCCGATCCGTTTCCCGCCTCGCCCAGCGGCACATTCACCGGCTTCCGGCGATGCACGTCTCTCCCGGTCCGGCCCCCCGGACTCTTATACTTCTGTAAATACTTCCCTGCCGCCCGTCCCTGTGTTGCCCTGCAGTTCTCTCGTTTCATCAGTGGTTTGTCCCACCCAGGAATGTTGCACAAAATCACGCAATATCCTCGTAAGGGGTACTTCTGTCATCTTGCTTAAGAACTTAATTTCCATAGGCAAAGTTCAGTTGATCAACAGGTATTGAATTCTTCGGAATTCCTGTTAAGGGTTCAAGCCGAACATGATTCTCAGGATTGCTTGAATATCCAAGGAATCTCCTTTCCCCTGTTCACCGCCGCTCATCATCAGAGACCTCGTCACATGTCCCGGATTTGGAACGTCACGATCCTTCGAACGCGTCATTCCCTGTCCCGGCCCGGAGAATGTCTCCGCATTTCCAGATCGGTCCTGCATGAAGATTGACATTCGCAAAAGACAGATGCTCCTGCTGGCGGGTAATGCGCTGATCGTCACGATCTCTTTCCATCTGACGCCGCTTGTCCTGTCCGGCATGATCCCGTCACCGGGTGCAATATTCCGCTCCCCGGATCTGTTCGCCATCCTGTCTTATCTCTTGGTATTCTACCTGTTTGACCTTTTCGACCTCGATCTCCGCTTCAGCAAGGCGCGGTTCCTGGTGCGCCTTGTCCTGGCGCAGGTAACGGTGGCGATCCTCATCGCGGCGGGATCTTTTGTGTTTCAGGAGCGGCCTTATGGAATGAGGGTGCTGGCTGTACAGGGAATGCTCGTATTCGTTCTTGCCCTTGTATGGTCGATGTTTTTCGAGCGTTTGATGACCAATACGACCAAGGCCCTCCGGGTGGCGGTTCTGGGCTGCGAAGACACGGCGGAGAGCCTGCGGCAGGCGCTGGGACGGAGGCCGGACTATGCGGTGGCCCTGACCCTGAAGAAGGGTTGGGAGGACCGGGTCGGGAGCCTCATCAATGAAAAAGCCTTCGACGAGATTGTTGTGAATACGAAAAGGGGGATCAGTCCCGAGTCCTACCGGGCCCTCATCGAAGCGAAGATGCGGGGGGTGGCCGTGTCGGACGTTCCCGGATTTTACGAGCGCGTGCTGGAGAGGCTCCCCGTCAGCGGGATGAGCGACGTCTGGCTGGCCCATGTTCCCCTGTCGGGAGTCCGGAAGACGGTTTACAACCGGAGGCTGAAGAGAATTCTGGGCGTACTGATTTCCCTGGTTGCGCTGGCAATCCTGTTGCCGGTGATGCTGCTCATTGCCGTGGTCATCCGGATGGAGTCTCCCGGACCTGTTTTGTACCGCCAGCGCAGGATCGGTTTGAACCGGGTACCCTTCGATCTGGTCAAGTTCCGATCCATGAAGATGGGGACGGAATTCATGCGGGAGAACGCGGGACGGCAGGATGATCCGAGGATTACCCGGGTGGGGGGCGTCATCCGGAAATACCGGCTGGATGAACTGCCCCAGCTCTGGAACGTGCTGCGGGGAGACATGTGCCTGGTGGGACCCCGGGCGCTGATGGAGGAGGAGGTCGAGGCATTCGAGCGGAGGATTTCCTATTTCACATTGCGTCACTTCATCCGGCCGGGAATCACCGGGTGGGCCCAGATCAATTATCCCCACGGGACGACGGTTGAAGACGCCCGGGCAAAGCTCGAGTACGACCTGTACTACATGAAGAACGCCTCGATGTCGATGGACCTGCACATCCTGCTCCGGACGATGCGAACCGTGCTGCTGGCGAAGGGGGGGAAGTAATGGCGGGAGGGATTGTCCGGCCGGGGGGCGGCACGGCGGCAGAGGTACCACTCCTGGAAAGGTCTGTCGCCGAAATCGGCGGACAGCCGCCCTGTACAAATGGGAGTCGCATTTTCCTGGATCGGTCCGTCAAGGCACGCGGGAAGGCGGTCGGGAAACGGTGAGGATCGATGGGGTACCACTCCAGACCGCGGCGATGTTTCTTCTCCTGGTTCTGCTTTGGCTTGTCCCTTCCAGGCTGCTTGGTGCGGACGCTCCCTTCACGGGGGCTGCGAACTGGGGCGGCACGGGATTGATGGCGATTCCGACGGCCCGGCTTATGAAAGAAGGAGCTTTCCGGGTCGGTGCCTCCCAGGTCCATCCATACCGATATTACTACGGCACGATAAGCCCTTTCAGGGGTCTTGAAATCGACGGGCGGATTACGGAGGTAATCGGGGTCCGGGGATTTGCCGACAGTCCGGAATACGGAAACTACAAGGACAAGGCCCTGGACGTCAAATACCGGCTTCTGCCGGAGACGAAGTACCTTCCGGCCCTTGCCGTCGGTCTGATGGATCCCCATGGGACCAGGCTCTTCAGTTCCCAGTATGTCGTTGCCAGCAAGCAAATTTATCCATTCGATTTCACATTCGGTTTCGCCAACGGGCGGTATGGAGGACAGGAACTGGCCGATGTCGGGTCCGGCGATTCCGTCAAGGCCGAAATCTTCACCGATCCCGTAGGGTGGTGGAGCGATGCCAACTGCTTCTGGGGTGTCGAGTTTTCCCCCGTTGACTGGCTTTCTTTCATGGTTGAGTACGATCCGACGCCCTATCACAATCACCGGCGCGATCCCGCGAATTCCATCTATTTCCGTGAGCCCGTGCCTTCAAAATTCAACTATGGCTTGCGGATCCGGCCCCGGGACTGGCTGGAGACGGTTGTTAGCTTCCAGCGGGGAGACACGGTCGGGGTGAACCTGAATGTTACATTTGACCTCGGGCGTCCCCTGCTTCCCATTGCCGATCCTCCCTTGCAGGAAAGCATGGAGATGCGGTCGAGTCCGTTCGTGGAACGGCTAATGGAAGCCCTTTCCCGGTCCGGTTTCACAGACATCGGGGTTCTGGTGGCCGGGGGAGATCTGTGGGTGCAGGCGGCCAACGGAAGGTACTTCCATGACATGAAGGCCCTGGGGGTGGTTCTGCGGGTTGTGGATCGAACGGCACCACCGGAAATTCAGGGGGTGCACATCCTTCTGACACAGCAGGGCATTCCGATGAGGTCCTTCTCGACAACCCGCGAGGATATCCGGCTGTATGTCACGAGACAGTTGAACCTCGATGAGTTCATGCAGGTCTCCGAGCTGCGGGCGGATGTTGGGGAACCGCTGAAGACAAAGAAGAGGCACAGGAAAATCTTCGATTACGGGCTGAAACCCGATTTTAGAACGTACCTGAATGATCCCTCGGGTTTCTTCCAGTACCGCTTCGGCCTGAGCGGGTGGGGAAGCCTCTCGCTCTGGCCGGGGGGCTCCGTGCTGGTCGCGGCGGAAACCTTTCCCCTCAACAACATCTCTTCTCCCGTCACGCCCTCGTCCAATGCCGTCCGGACGGACCTGGTGGACTACATTGGAGAAAAAGTCAGCCTCAGCGGCCTGCTGGTCAATCAGATCTGGAAGGGCGGGAACGAGACCTACGGCCAACTCTCCGTCGGGCTCCTGGAGATCCAGTATGCCGGGATCGATGCAGAGATCGCCATGCCCCTCTTCGGAGGGCGGATGCTCGTCGGGGCGGGCGGGAGTGCGGTCAGAAAACGGGATCCGAAGAATCCCTTCCGGTTCAAGGAAAACGATTACAAGGATTGTTACACGACGGGTTTTTTCAATGCCCGTCTGAACCTGCCGGAGATGGATGCATGGATCGACGTAAAGGCCGGACGGTTCCTTGCGGGGGACAACGGCATGCGGTTGACCGTTTCGAAGAGTTTCCACGGCGTGGTCCTTTCCGCCTGGTACAGCGTTTCCGACACGTCCGTCTTCACGGACGATTACAACCGGGGCTACCACGACAAGGGAATTGCCGTTTCAATTCCGTTGCGTCTGTTCCTTGGACGGGATTCGAGGTCCTCCTACAGCTTCGCGCTTTCTCCCTGGACAAGGGATGTGGCGCAGGACATCGCGCATCCGGTGAGCCTCTTCGATTTTATCGGCCGCAGTGTGAACGCGTTCATGAACACAGATCGGCACATGATTCATGGGTGGACGGGACCGGTGGCTGCGCCATGAAGGATCCCGGTGTTGGAAGGTGAAGGAGCAATGCAGATGGGTGAGGAAGACACAAAAAAAGAGGAGTTCGGGCATTTGGCGGATGGTGTTCCCGGGGACGAGGCCATGGTTCAGTTGATGGACTTCTGGCTGATCGTCAGGCGTCGGAAGCGTTTCATCAGCCGGTTTGTCCTGACGGTCCTGATATTGACCGCCATGTCCACACTGCTGATGAAGGATGTATACCAGGCGACGGCCGTCATCTCTCCCATTGCCGGGAAGGACACCGGCGGGACATTATCGGCGCTGGCACAGCAGATCGGCGGCCTCACCGGCGCATCACTCCTGGGTGCCCCGGCCAGCGCCAATGACATCATGAATTTCCTGAATTCGAACATCCTGCGGGAAAAGGTGATCGAGAGAAATAACCTGCTGCCCGTGCTGTTTCCGGACGAATGGGACTGGAAACAGAACCGCTGGAAAAAAGGATGGCTCGACGGCATCAGCCTGAACCCGCTCGTGTATGTCGAAAGAGCCGCCCGCATGCTGCAGCCGGGACCGGTGTCGCAAAAGCAGGAAAAAAGTGACGGAGTTCCCGACATGTGGGACGGCCTCCGAAAGCTCGACGACATGGTGACCGTGAAGAACAATCTCGATGAGAATTCCATCACCATTGCCGTCACCGGCCCAAATCCCGATATGGCCGCACGAATCGTGGAGCATTTCCTGACCGCCCTGAACGACCACATGAGCAGCGAAGCGCGGCGGGTCGTCCTGGTGAACCGCAAGTATCTCGAGGAGCAGCTCGACAAGACGGCCGATCCGTTCATCCGGCAGAACATCTACAACATGATCGCCCAGCAGATCGAGCGATCCATGACGGTCGAGGCGAAAGAGAACTTCGCCTTCAAGGTCATCGATCCGCCCAGGGCGCCCGACCGGAAGTTCAAGCCACAACGGATGCAGATCGTGTTGGTGAGCCTGTTTCTCTCCCTGTTCATGGCCATTGCCGTCGTGTTCGTCCTGGAAAATCTGGAAGGATGGAAAAATTTTCTGAAGGAGCGAGAGAATGAAAAGCCGTTTCCTTGAATCCATGATCCTGACGGGCGTGCTCTTCCTGCTTACAGCCGGATCCGGTTGGGCGCAGGACCCGCCGCTCGACACCGCCATCCGGTTGAGGGATCCTGTGCCGCCGCAGACCCTGTCCCTTAAAAGCCGTGTTCCAGCCGAAGGCGCTGCGTCGGGCGGCCTCAATGGTTCCGCCGACGGGTTTCGGAACGGGTCCCTGAACACCGGGCCGTCCCAGGACCCGTCGCTGGATGCCGTCTGCCGGCAGAAGAACCTGTCGCCGCAGCAATGCCAGGCATTGAAGAATCATCTTTCCGGGTTCGGGAACGGAATGAAGTCTGATGCGGACGGGAACGGGAAGGCGCCGAGGCAACAGAGCCCGCGAAGTCCAGGATATTCTACGCTTCCGGAAAGGAAGAGCCTATTCGAGCGGTCGCGGCCGATGGGGAGGTTCCAGGACGTGTCGGTGGACCTGAAACCCTTCGGGTATGACTTTTTCCGGGAGGCTGCCGTCAACGTGACGGCGGACCGCAGGGACATCCCCGTTCCGATGAATTACATGGTCGGTCCCGGAGACGAGGTGAAGATTCTCCTGTGGGGCCGCGTAAACGGCCAGCACGACCTGGTGGTCGATCGGGACGGTAAAATCGTGCTGCCCCAGATCGGTCCGATTTACGTGGCCGGCCTGACCTTCGAGGAAATGTCCAAGAAGGTTATCTCTCAGGCCCACCAGATCGTCGGGGCCAGTGTCGACATCTCCATGGGATCGCTGAAGACGATCCCCGTGTTCGTCCTGGGTGACGTGTGCAGGCCCGGCACTTATACGGTCGGTTCCCTGGCGACGGTTACCGATGCCCTCCTGATGGCCGGCGGCCCGACGGACATCGGGTCGATGCGGAGAATCCAGGTCCGCCGGAAGGGCAGAATCGCCGGATCGTTCGACCTTTACGACCTTTTTCTGAAAGGAGACCGGTCCGGCGACATGACCCTTCATCGGGACGATGTGGTGTTCGTGCCCGTAGTGGGTCCGATCGTCGGCGTGGCCGGCAATGTGCGCCGTCCGGCGATTTACGAGCTGAAGGGCGACGCGGAGCTGGAACACGTCTTTGCCCTGGCGGGGGGGATCATTCCGTCCGCCTATCTGCAGCAGATCCAGGTGTCGAGGGTGCAGAACAACGAGCGGCAGGTCATCGTCGACCTGAACAACCGGGAACTCGGGAAATCCACGGGCTTCCACATGCAGGATGCGGATCTGGTCAGGGTCTTCTCCGTTGTCGACATCGACCGGAACGCCGTCCACCTGGCGGGAAACGTGCGCCGGCCCGGCAAGTTCGAATACAAGCCCGGGATGCGGGTGCGGGACCTCATTGGGGGCATGGACAACCTGCTGGATGAAACGAGCCTTGACTACGCACTGATCAAGAGGGTCAGGCTGCCCGAACGGAGCGCGATGCTGGTCCCTTTCAGCCTGCGCCGTCTGTTCATGGAGAAGGATGCGGCCGCCGACATCGAGCTGAAACCCGAGGACCAGGTGTTCGTTTTTTCCCGCTGGCTCTTCCAGGACAGGCCGTTTGCCATGATCGAGGGAGAAGTCCGGGGAGAATGCCTGGAAATGACCGAGCTCTCCGCCGATGGCCTGGAACGTTCCCCCCAGGCAAGGCCGGAGCCTGTAGACAGGAAGAAGAGCCGGTCGGTTCAGGCTGCGGGGCTTCGGAAAATGGGAGAGGATCTGGAACGCGACCATCAAAGGATGCTGGCGGAGCGCGTGCTCCTGATCTCCGGGCGCCTGAACAGGGAGAGCCGGTATGATCCGAAGGAAGATCTCCGGGAGGTGGCGGCGGAGATGAGAAAATTGAATCTATCCGTGTACCTGGAAAAGATGGGGGAGCTGGAGAAAGGATTCTCCGCTGCCTGCCGGTTCCTGGTCACGGATAACCTGCGCGTCCGGGATGCCATCCTCGGTGCGGGCGGACTGACGCCCGACGCGGACCTGGAGACGGGGGAGATCGTCCGCTTCGGGAATGACCGGGAGTATGAGACCCTCTATTTTCATGTCGAAAAGGCCATGACCGGAGACCCGGGGGAAAATCATGCCGTTTTGCCGAAGGACCGCATCATCGTGCATTCCATCTGGGAAAAGATGCCGCGTCAGTACGTTTACGTGGAAGGGGAAGTGGGCCGGCCCGGAATCCATGTCTACACGAAAGGCATGAAAGTCAGCGACCTTGTCTTCAAGGGCGGCGGCCTGCTGGAGTCGGCTTATCGGGAAGAGGCGGAGCTCTCGTCGCAGACGGTGGAAGCAGGAAAGAAAGGGGTGCTTGAGCACAAAAAGATCCGCTTGCGGGACATCCTTGAAGGAAAGCCGGGAGCCGATGTGGAGCTGAATCCCTTCGACCGGCTTCTGGTCCGGAGAATCAGCAACTGGCGTACGGAACAGTTTGCCTCCGTCTCGGGGGAGATTCTCTTCGAGGGGAAGTATGCCGTTCGGAAAGGCGAGCGCCTGTCGTCGCTGATCGAGCGGGCCGGAGGATACACGGACAAGGCCTACCTGCGGGGCGCTGTTTTCAGGAGGGATAGCGTGCGGTCGCTGCAGCAGAGCAGCCTGGAGGACATGGCCCGGAGGATGGAAAAGGAGATTCTCACCGATGGCGCGACCGGCATTTCCTCTTCCCTCTCCTCCGAGGACGCGGAGTCCAGAAAGATCGAGCTGGAACAGAAAAGGAAGCTGGTCGATGCCATGCGCCTGCTGAAGGCGACCGGCCGCATGACGATCCACCTCGGACACCTGCGGGTCCTCAAGGGCGGTCCGTATGACATCGAGCTGGAAAACGGCGACAGCCTGTACATTCCGGCGCGGCCGAGCGTGGTGAACGTGGCGGGTGCCGTGATGAGCCCGACGAGCCATCTTTTTATGGACCGCCTGGATTACGGCGATTATATCCGGCTCTCCGGAGGGTACAGCCGGTACGCCGACGAGAATAGCGTCTTCATTCTCAAGGTCGATGGAAGCGCCGTCAGGGCGGGCGATCGATATCTGAGGTGGAGCGACGGCAGGGAGCGATGGGAGATGGCACCGTTTGCACATCGTGACGACACCATGGAACCGGGAGACGTGGTGGTTGTTCCGGAAAAGCTGGAACGAATCGCCTGGCTCAGGGAGATCCGCGACATCGCCCAGATCCTCATGAACATCGCGGCCACGACGGGGATCATCATCAAGGTGTTTTGACGGGAACGAGCAGGGCGGATAAGGACGCGCCCATATTACAACAAGCCAAGGAGGAATGTATGAAGCAGGTCTGGATTCGCTGCCTGGTCGTCATGGCCGTCCTGATGCAGTCTGTCGCTCCCGCGTCCGCGTTCGATGCCGCACGAGCGGGTCGGCTCGTTCTTGTCAACGGCGATGCCGAATTGATACGGGCGGGGACAAAGTTCAGACCGGATGTGCAAACCGGTTTGCAGGAGGGGGACATCATCCGGACGGGAAAGGATGGCCTGGTCAAGGGGATATTGGAAGATGAAACCGTGGTCACCATCGACCGGAACAGCCGTGTCGTCATGAAGAAATTCGTTCTCCGGGGGGGAATCCGGTCGGCGAAGATTTATGTCGAATCCGGTAAAATCACAGCCGATGTGAAGCGCTTCATGGGGGGTGGGAACACCTTCAACCTGGAGAGCCCGACCGCCGTTGCGGGGTTGACCGGGACGGTGATCGAATTTGCGGTTGTGATCGGTGCCGGAGGAGTGCCGACGACCACCGTGACCTGTCTGTCCGGGACTGCCGTGGTCATTACGGCAGCGGGATCCGTAACACTGGCGGCCGGACAGACGGCCGTGGCGGTTGCCTCCGCCGCTCCTGCGGTTACCACGGCGACTGACGCGGTCGCCGCGGCGGGAGCGGCCGGAGGAACGGCGGCAGCCGCGTCCATCGGCGCGGGAACCATTGCGGTCGGCGCGCTGGTTGCCGCTGCCGTGGCGGCTGCGGCGGTCCTGGTGTCCGGTGGAGGCGGCGGAGGCGGCGGTGCTGTTTCTGCGCCGACACATGCAACAACATCGCATCATTGAGACGGGACTGGAAATCCCTATCCAGGAAGGCCGTTTCCGATCCCCCATGTTTCTCCTCAGCTTCCGGAATAAGACGATATGGGAATGATAACGACCGGATGAATAGTGACCGAAATGGAGAGAGCGATGGGATTTGAGAACAAGACGGGAGGCTTCATGCTCCTCTTCCTGATGGCCTGCATCGTTCTGGATTTGATTTCATGCGGTATTGCACAGAAGAGGGTCATGATAACGGATGAGGAGCAATCCATCTTATCGGCGGCCGAGAAAACCTTCCTCTGCATGAGCGAAAAACGGTACGGAGAACTATGGGAAAGCATCAGCAGGAGATCAAAAGAAGCCGTTGTCAGGGATGTGCTCGATGCCTGCGATGTAATGCACATCCGGTGTGACGGGACGAAGCTTCGTATGAGTTTCGCGAATGAAGGGCCTGATGCGGTGATTTACTGGGAAAATTTCCTGGCCGCGTTCGACCCGAACTCCGTGATCAGGGAGAGCCGGTGGATGATGGGCAAGGCAGGCGCCGAAAAGGCGGAAATCATCGTCTTTCACAGAGACTCGGACAGGGAGGCCGTCCTGAAGGTTGTGAAGGAGGACGGTGTCTGGAAAATGGGACTGGAAGAGAGTTTTGGCGTCAGGAAACGGATGCTTTGGTAGAAACGGGACAACAGGGCGCAGCTTTGTAATTCCGAGGAGCGCGACAGGATGGAAAAGGACCGGCAGATATGCTATGGCTGGGAGCACCGCAAAGGAGGTTGCCATGATCAGAAAGATTCTTGCCATCTTGTCGTTCCTGCTGGTCGTTCCCGCGTTTATCGCCGTGGACGGAGTTCTCGCAGCCCCGGCAAAGTGGGGCACCATCATGTACGTTCATGAGAAGACGAACATCCGGGCCAAGCGAACAATCAATTCGGGTCTCAAAGGGCAGCTTCAGGCCGGTCAGGCGGTGCGGGCGGACTTCCCGGAGGACGACTGGTACGCCGTGTTCAAGCCGTCCGAGACGAGGCGCTCCGAGCGGTACGCTCTGGGCTACGTATACGCCCCGCGACTCTTCCCGGGTAAGGAGGGCGAGACTGTCTCCGCAGCGGGCACGAAGCCGAAAACCGGCGGCGATGCGGTGAGTGTTGAGGTGAAGTCCATCCGGTTCAAGGTCACAGCGGACGGAAAGGAATCGGTCCTGGTGGAGTTCAACCGTTTCTACATGCCGGCGATTTATTATGTCGAGGGGAAGGAGCCGAAGATCATTCTGGACATCACCAACACGACATCCATCCGGAAGGAATGGCTGGAAATGAAAGTGCAGGGCCAGATGATCCGGCGCGTCCGGGCGACATCCATTCCTGCCGGCAGTATCCTGCGGCTTGCCCTGGATATGGATCCCGCGAAAAAC